>CAZJUK010000014.1:0-28875 GCA_964549145.1 uncultured Methylophilaceae bacterium | reverse complement strand
CCTAATACGTAGTGTAATAAATTAACACCTACACCAGTACCTGCTGAAGCTTGCCCAGCAATACAGTTACTCGATGTGACGAAAGGATATGTACCATGATCAATATCTAATAAAGCACCTTGCGCACCTTCAAATAATAGATTTTCTCCGTTATTATTAGCAGTATATAATGCTTCCGAAACATCTGTGACCATCGGTTTTAATGCATTTGCTTGTTGCATGCTTAGGTCAAGCTGCTCATTAAAATCAACGGGGTTTGCACCCAAGTAGTTAGTTAGAACAAAATTATGATAATCCATTACTTCAGCTAACTTTTCTGAAAAACGATCAGGATAAAATAGGTCATAAACACGTAGCGCACGACGTGCAACTTTATCTTCATAAGTTGGGCCAATACCTTTACCAGTTGTCCCTATTTTCTTTTCTGAACTACGTTTAGCTTCTCGCGCCAAATCTACTGCCACATGGTGTTTTAAAATTAGCGCACAACCAGGACTCACTTTAAGGCGACTTTTAACTTCTAACCCGTCTTTTTCTAATGTTTCAATTTCAGATAATAGATGCCCCACATCCAAAACAACACCATTACCAATGTAACAGTTCACATTTGGACGAACGATGCCTGAAGGTACTAAATTCAATTTGTATACATGTTGCGCACTACCTTGACCAACAACCAAGGTATGTCCTGCGTTATGTCCACCCTGAAACCGTACAACACCTTGCGCATGATCAGTTAACCAATCAACGATTTTACCTTTACCTTCATCGCCCCATTGCGTTCCAATAACGACTACATTTTTTCCAGTATTTTTTGACATATATAACTACTTATTAATTAACTAGTCAGTAAGCGGCTTAATTTGCCACGTACCATTTATTTTTAAAATTTGACGATCACAATTAAGCTCATCAGATTCAGTACTAAGATTAGGTAAAGCTTGAATGACAATTTCACCTTCGCTACGTAATTGCTCTATTTTATCAAGCAAGTCTATCGTTTCGCCAACAGGGGCTAATATCGTCTTTGGTAAATCATTCAAATCAAGTGCATTAGCTACTGCGCGCAAATCAAGACTAAATCCTGTTGCTGGCCTAGCACGACCAAAAGATTCACCCACTTTATCATAACGACCACCCAAAGCTACTGGGCCGGCATAATTATGCGCATAGGCTGCAAATACGATGCCACTATGGTAGTCATAGCCACGTAATTCACTTAAGTCAAAACTTACTTTTAAGTTTTTACTTGTTAACTTAGCGGCCAATGCTTTGAGATCGCTTAGCGCTTTGCTAATACCTGGCAGTTTAGGTAATTGCGCTTCTGATTTATCTAATGTGGCAGCATCGCCATTTAATTCGGTTAAGGCTAGTAATGCCTGACTAATTTCAAGCTTTATATTTTTTGCTAATGTAGTGACTAACGATTTATCCTTACTCAGCAAGGCAGCGTACAATTCTGTCTCTAAAGCTTTATTTACATTAGCTTCTTTAATTAAGCTTTCAAAAATACCAACATGGCTTAAATCTATATGTAAGTCATCAAGGCCAATTAGCTGTAAAGCCTTAAACATTAAAGATTGAATTTCAATATCACTTTCAATACCAACATGACCAAATAACTCAGCACCAATTTGGAGTGGTTCTCTTGTTCTTGAGATTCCATCGATTTTTGTACGCAAAACTGTTCCAGCGTAGCAAAGTCGGGATACGCCTTTATAATTTAGCATGTGTGCATCTATACGTGCAGCTTGAGGGGTTGTATCGGCACGAAGGCCCATTAGACGCCCTGTCATTTGATCTACGACTTTAAAAGTAGCCAAATCTAAACCATGACCTGTCCCAGTAATCAAAGACTCTAAGTACTCTATGGTAGGTGGAATCACATATTGATAACCATGCACTTTAAACAGATCTAATAATTGCCGGCGTAATAACTCAAGTCGTGCAGCTTCGGCAGGCATTACGTCTTCAATATATTCTGGGAGTAACCAATTTCGCATAGCGCTATTATACTGATAATCAGGCGTATGGTTTATGCTAACGACTTAAAAAAATAAGGAATAAGCCGCCCACCATTGAAATAATACCAACAAAACGAAGTTGCCCATCTTTCATCGCAATCATTCGTTTAAAGGTTTCTCTCCAAGCTTGGGGTGCAATAAATGGTAGCAATCCTTCGAAAACCAACATTAACCCCAATGCTGCGATGAGCGTCGAGTTCATAGTGAATTATTGATCACCTTTAGAGCCACGTAAATACTTGAAGAAGTCAGAGCTTGGATCTAATACCATTACATCTGATTTACTTTTAAAGCTATTTTGATACGCTTCTAAACTACGATAAAAAGAATAAAATTCGGGGCTTTTGCCATAAGCTTTTGCATAAATCTCTGTTGCAATTGCATCACCATCACCCTTAACTTTTTGTGCTTCACGGAAAGCTTCTGCAATAATAACTTGGCGCTGTTTGTCAGCATCAGCTCGAATCACTTCAGAAGCTCTTTCACCTTCAGAACGTAATTGTTTTGCTATTCTTACTCGCTCAGACTTCATACGATCAAACACAGACTTACTAATTTCTTCTGAGTAATCAACGCGTTTCAAACGCACATCAACTACTTGAATACCTATTTGTCGCGCTTCTTTATCTGCAGTTACACGTAGGTTATTCATTATTGCAGTACGCTCACCAGCAATAACATCATGCACAGTACGAGTACCAAACTCTTCACGTAAACCTGCATTAATCACTTTGGCTAGCCGATCTTCTGCAGCGGCTTCGCCACCTGATTTAATCGATACATAATACTTTTTCGGGTCGATAATACGCCATTTAACAAATGAATCGACCAGCATATATTTATTCTCGCTAGTAATAAACTTAGCTGGCTTCTCCCAATCAAGCGTAACAATTCTTTTTTCAAAGTATTTAATGTTTTCTAAAAGCGGTAACTTAAAGAAAAGTCCAGGCTCTTTTTTCACATCAACAATTTTACCAAGTCTAAAGACAAGGGCAAATTGACGTTCATCTACTGTATAAGCAGCACTATTAAGTAGCACTATTGTTAACAATGCTACGAATAAAATTGGTCCAAGTTTTTTCATCTTAACGGCCCCCTCTGTCACGGCTACGTTGTAATTCAAGTGCATTAATTGCTGCTTCTGCTGAGCTGGTGCTAGCAGCACTTGCAGAAGATTTACCGATGTCTCTTGATGGCGCCCCTGCACCGCTCTTAGCCATTAACTTATCCAAAGGCAAATACAATAAACTGTTGCCACCTTTTTGATCAACAATTACTTTACTAACATTCGACAAAATAGCTTCTTGCGCATCGATAAACAAACGCTCACGTGTCACCTCTGGCGCTTTAAGGTATTGGGCAAATACCTTGTCAAAACGATCAGCATTACCTCGCGCTTCATTTTCTACTTTCAACTTATAACCTGCCGCTTCTGCTGTCAATCGTGCTGCATTACCTCTTGCTTTAGGTACAACGCCATTGGCATACGCTTGGCCTTCGTTGATCTGTCGCTGATAATCTTGATTTGCCCGGTTAACATCTTCAAAGGCTTCTTGCACTTGCTCAGGTGGCAGCGCTACTTGAAGAGATACACTCGTAATGTTTACGCCTGTTTTATAAGAATCCAAGATGACTTGCATCTGATCAGAAACGTCTTGAAGTCTTGTTTGTCCTTTTTGCAAAATATCATCTAATTTATTTTTACCAACTACTTCACGTATCGCTGTTTCAGAAGCTGACATTACTGCAGCATCAGTGTCACGGTTATTGAAAAAATAATCTTTTGCATTTTTAAGGTTATATTGCACTGCGAATTGTAAATCAATAATATTTTCATCTTCAGTTAACATTAGAGCCTCTTTAGGCACTTTTGTTTTATTACCATCGTTACCACTAGAGCGATAACCGACTTCTAATCGACGTACTTCTTGCATATTAATCACTTGCGCAGACTCAATTGGATACGGCCAATGCCAACGCGGGCCTGGTTCGGTGGTATCAACATACTTACCAAAACGTTGTTTCACACCGACAGAACCTTGATCAACAATATAAAAGCCAGTTGCCAACCAAATACCAATAACCGCTAAAACAATAGGTATGATAGGCAAATCAATCTGTGGCGAGATAGGCGTAGCGCCGTTCCCCCCACTTTGGCCACCTTTACCACCAAATAAATTGTTGATTTTTTTACTTAATTCACGAAAAACTTCATCTAAATCAGGCGGCCCCTCGTTATTACGTTGCGCCCAAGCTGGTAATCTCATTTGTCTTCACTCCGAAAAATAGTTAAGCCTTTATACGAGTTACGCATAATTGCTTTGTTCAGTACTTAGTTTTTTAAGGTATTGCTGATGTTCTTGTAATGCTTGCCTGATAAAACCCATGCCTTCGCCAGTTTTTGCAGACACACGTATACGTATAATTCTACCATATTCGTCTCGGTCAAACCCCGCTTCACACGGCAATCTATCAATTTGATTTAAGATTAATAGCTGTTGCACTTTTTCTGCTCCAATCTCTTTTAACACCTCATTCACTTGGCTGATTTGCGATTCCCTATTCGTACTAGCAATATCAACCACATGCATTAGCAAGTCTGCCTGAGTTGCCTCTTCTAGCGTCGCACTAAAAGCTTCAATTAGTGTTGTTGGCAAATACTTAATAAAACCAACAGTATCTGAAATCACTAGTGGCATAGGCTTCAAACCATCGGGGTCTGGTAAATACATTTTACGTAGTGTGGTATCTAATGTTGCAAAAAGCTGGTCTTTTGCGTACACGCCAGATTTGGTTAAACGATTAAATAATGTCGATTTTCCAGCATTGGTGTAACCTACCAATGCTACTGACATTAAATTGAAACGTTGTCTTGATTGTCTTTGATTACCACGTTGCGATTTCAGTTTTGAAAGCTTTTCACGCAACTGCTTAACACGCTTGCGTAGCAATCGTCTATCAAGCTCTAATTGTGTTTCACCTGGCCCACCACGCACACCAATACCACCTTTTTGACGTTCTAAGTGACTCCAGCCTTTAACCAATCGTGTTGATTGATGTTCTAATTGAGCAAGCTCAACTTGCAGTTTACCTTCATGGCTTTTTGCACGCTGTGCAAAGATGTCTAAGATTAATCCTGTTCTATCAACGACTCGTGCGTCTAAAAACCGCTCTAAATTACGTTGTTGAGAAGGACTTAAATCATGATTAAAGGCGACTAACTTTGTTTCACTTGCTTCGAGCATGGTTTTAAGCTCATCAGCTTTGCCTGAGCCAATAAAAAGCTTAGCGTCAGGTACACTGCGCTTACCCTCTAAGGTAGAGACAATATTAAAACCTGCAGTCATCGCCAGCTGGCGGAGTTCGTATAAGCTTTCAGCGTAATCTGGTTCATTAAAATCAATGCTAACCAAAATGACTGCGTCAGTTGCTGTTGGTCTATCGAACATTAATTAAAACGATCTCACAAAAAAAGGATTAATTAGAATTGCCATTAATAGAGTTTAATCGTCCTCATTGTCAGGCATTGCCATTGCCACTGCACGCGCAGGTACGATCGTTGAAATAGCGTGTTTATACACCATTTGAGTGACAGTATTTTTTAGTAAAATAACATATTGATCGAAAGAGTCGACTTGGCCCTGAAGCTTAATACCATTGACTAAATAAATAGATACTTGGACATGCTCTTTTCTTAAGGCATTAAGAAAAGGGTCTTGTAACATTTGGCCTTTGTTCTGCATTTTTTTGAACTCCTTATTGGTCTAAATAGTAGTGGAGGTTGTTTTCCAACGTCTATATCAACTATGACTATGGTTGTGCCTGTTTGTTCTAATTTCAAGATAAAAAAATATTTATTTTACATACTGCTTAATCCTGCTTAACACTTCATCTTTCCCTAACAATGCCATAACCTTATCAATACTAGGCGATTTAGCAATACCTATTATCATCACACGTAATGGCATGGCAATCTTAGGAAATTTAAGTGAAAAGTCGTTTACAACTTCGCTAATCGCTTTATGAATATTTTCAGCTTGCCAGTCACAACGCTCTAACTTTCCTACCAAAACATTTATTGCTGGCATTACTTCACCTATAATATATTTTTCAACATCATTTTTGTTAGCTTCTGGCAAAGCATAAAAGTATGAAATATCAGCTGCTAGTTGATTCAGGTTATTCGCACGCTCTCTATAGAAATCAACGACCTCTGACAAGCTTGGGGACTGATTTACCTTAACGCCTAGCTTAGCAAGTCGATTAGCAATGTTTTCACACAGCTCACCTAAATCTGCACACTTAATATAGTGCGCATTAAGCCAATTCAATTTTTCAGCATTAAATTGTGCCGCTGAAGGCGTAATATGATCTAAATCGAACCAAGCAGTAAATTGTTTCTTATCAAAGACCTCGTCATCGCCATGGCTCCAACCTAACCTAGCTAAATAATTTAATATCGCTTCCGGTAAATAGCCATCTTCATGGTACTGCATCACACTGATAGCACCATGGCGTTTAGAAAGCTTTTGCCCATCACCACCCAGTATCATGGATAAATGTGCATACTGCGGGATGTTTGCGCCAAGAGCTTTGAACATATTAATTTGTCGCGGCGTATTATTGACATGATCATCGCCGCGAATCACTTGCGTTATGCCCATTTCCAAATCATCTACGACAACACAGAAATTATAGGTTGGGGTACCGTCGGCACGTGCGATGATTAAATCATCTAATTCACCATTAGAAATTTCAATACGCCCTTTAACTAAATCATCCCAAGCCACTACGCCGGCTTTGGGGTTTTTAAATCGAATAACGGGAGGTTTATTATTTGGTGACTCAGGCAATTGCTTGCCTTGTTCAGGCCGCCATTTACCGTCATAGCGCGGCTTGACACCTTCTTGCATCTGGTTTTCCCGTAGCGCACTCAACTCTTCTTTTGTGCAATAGCAATAATAAGCATCGCCTTGATCAAGTAAGGTTTTCAATGCTTTCTTATAACTATCCATTCGTTGCATTTGGTAAAATGGGCCTTCGTCATAATCAAGCCCTAACCAGCTCATTCCATCGAGAATTGCCTGCACAGCTTCTGGTGTACTTCTTTCTAGATCAGTATCTTCAATGCGTAATATAAACTTCCCTTGATGCTTTTGCGCATAAGCCCAAGAAAATAGCGCAGTGCGGGCACCACCAATATGTAAAAAACCAGTAGGGCTAGGTGCAAAACGAGTACGTACAGTCATTTGATAAATTGCGATGATTAAAAAATACATTCTAACATGCCAAATAGCGATTCTCATTAGGACTGCTAACTAAAGAAGATGTTTAATATTAAGTAATATCCTAGATAATTCAATAGTTTATTGTTGTATTTTAATTTAGATTGTGATATTAATACGCTAACTTAAAGTAAAAACTAAAATTCAATGGTCAACTTAATCAACAAGCTTTTAGGTAATAGCAAAGAAAAAAAAGTCAATAAGCTCAATGCTTGGATGCTTGACCTAGAAGATTTGGATGATATTAATGCGTTAAAATTATCCACACAAAAACTTGCACAATCGATCGATCAGGATTCGCTTTCTATTGAACAAAAGTTGGATTTAATTATTGAACTTGAAGCACTTAACCAAGTGCGACTTGAAAAATTATCCTTACAGTTTGCAAATTTAAAAAAGCTAAAACCTGAACTAGAAGCTAATATTTACGACACTTGCTACGGTTATCATAGGCAGTCATACATATACCACCTTAAAGTGCTTGAAAAAATCATTAACCCGAGTGGGTTTAAGATGGTAGGAAATATAATCATTCTTGTGATCGCAAGAGCTGTTTATGCGGCATTCAATATGTGTAAATGGCGATTGTTCGCACAACAAAACCCTCCTACTAAAGTTTGGCTTCAAATCTTTACCCTTTATAAAATTGCTGATAAACAGAATTTATTACAAACATCGATAGAATTATTTTCAAATAGCCCCTCAACGACATTAAGTGCCTCATTCGTACAAATATCCATGCTAGGGCAATTAACACAAGCCAGTATGGAAAAAAATGAACTCGAAATTGCTGCAAAAGTAATACAAACCTGGCTAACACGTGCCAAAATCAATGACAAAGATGGTTTTCAAGAGAACCAGTTTTTCATTAATCTAGCGCAAGACTACCCTGCAAAACGCATGCGAAACTTCGAACCAAACAAAGAATGCCGTTATTGGGAGCTTGATGGATTTGAAAAACAGCTGACTATTGCGATTACAACTAGTGTTCGTGGGGAGTTACCTAATAATTTAACATTATTAAAAATTGACAATATAAAAATACTAAACGATACACTTAACATTCTGCATTCAGAATGGAGAAAAGATGGCTATATAAGACAACGTAGAAAAGAAAATCGCGAAGCCGCCTCAAAAACGGCAAAAGTAAAAGCGGGTATTTACGAAATTTGTGACCAAGTTCTACAGGCAAACCAAGTAAATAAAGGCATTAAACTTACAAAAGGTGGTAAAACGTTAGAACAATTACTTGATGGTCATAGCACTTTGAAACAAGCCAGTAGCTTATCCATCGACAGCAGCTCCCTTGACACTTGGGTAATTACGGACCTTAGCAATAATGGTTTTGGAGTACGTGCAAATAAATATGCCAATATAAGAGCACGAAAAGATAAACTCATTGGACTAGTAATAGATGGCGACCCTGGTGAAACGATCATTGGCACAGTTAGAGGCGTTAAGTCGACACACAAAAATCAATTAAAAATTGGTATTGAAATTATTTCGCGACAAGCTGTTTGGGTACAATTACAAGCTGAACAGCAAAACTATGCGTCAACAGAAGGGGAAAATGATTTAAGCTTAGCGGTTAAAACACAACAAGATTTATTCCCTGGCATCTACCTAGCATCAGAAAAAGGAATATCAGAAAAGGCTACACTAATCTTGCCTAAAATTAGTTTTATCTCAAATGCAAAATATACGGTTTATGTGAATGGCAAAGCGAAAAGAATACGATTAACAACGCCTATTCACTCTCAAGATGATTGGGTGCAAGTACTATCACCCTTATAAGACATCAAAAATAGTTTAATATTAGAAAAGGTGTTAAATGAATATCCAATCTGGTGAAATATACGGCAAGCAAACAGCCAATAAAATGGTGATGTACAACGTTTTGAAAGTCAATAAGGCAGCTGTCACCTTACAAAATATCGACAACCCACTTAGTTTATTTGAGACTACAGTATATAAGCTAACAAAATCTGGCTTTATCAGAATTAGTCAAACACCCTATATCAGCATGGAAAGAGCAAAAGGTAAAAAGAAAAAAGCACTCAAAAAACCAGTACGCTGCCCTTACACGCTAGACTTTTTAGAAGCACGTGCAGATAACGAAAAGCCAGCGCCAATATTGCAAGATTTCTTTAATTAGTTGAATAAAAACAATCAATAAACTTAATTTTGCTGAGGTGGGCCGCCTACCAAGTCATGTCCATCAGCGCCTAAAATTTTGACCTCAACAAAATCTCCTGGTTGGAGACCATCAGCATCACCCAAATAAACCACACCATCAATCTCGGGCGCATCTGCTTTAGTTCGCCCAACAGCGATAATGTTATCGTTATCATCTGTCGTTAGCTCATCAACTAATACGGTTTGCATACTCCCTATTTTGGCCTGCATCTTAGCGGCACTAATACGCTCTTGCACTTCCATAAAGCGACTTAAACGTTCTTGTTTAATTTCTTCTGGCACTTGTCCAGGCAGGTCATTAGCTTTTGCACCATCCACATCAGAATAAGCAAAACAACCAACTCTATCTAGTTGCGCCTCTTCTAAAAAGTCGAGTAGCATTTTAAAGTCATCTTCTGTTTCTCCAGGAAATCCTGCGATAAAGGTACTGCGCACTGTAATATCTGGGCAAATTTCACGCCATGCTTTAATCCGCGTCAAATTATTTTCACTACTAGCTGGTCGTTTCATCGATTTAAGTATTCGGGGCACCGCATGCTGAAAAGGCACATCTAAATAAGGCAAAATTAAACCATCAGCCATTAAAGGAATCACTTCGTCTACATGCGGGTATGGGTATACATAATGCAGCCTTATCCATATACCCAATTCACTCAATGCTTGTGTCAGTTCAGTCATCCGGGTTTTAATTGGGCGTCCATTCCAAAATCCACTGCGATATTTGACATCAACACCGTAAGCACTTGTATCCTGTGAAATCACTAAAATTTCAGATACGCCAGCATTTACCAAGTTTTCTGCTTCATTCATTACTTCACCAATAGGTCGACTGACCAAATTGCCACGCATACTTGGGATAATGCAAAAGCTGCACCGGTGGTTACAACCTTCTGAAATTTTCAAATATGCATAATGGCTAGGCGTTAGTCTTACGCCCTGCTTCGGCACTAAGTCAGTATATGGATCATGTGGCTTAGGTAAATTAGTATGTACATGTGTCATCACCTCTTTAAGTGCGTGCGGACCAGTAATGGCCAACACGTTAGGATGTACGTCTTGTACGACATCTTTCTTAGCACCTAAACATCCTGTCACAATGACTTTGCCGTTTTTATTCAATGCCTCACCGATCGCATCGAGTGACTCTTGTACCGCAGAATCAATAAAGCCACAGGTGTTAACAACAACTAAATCTGACTGTTCATAACTATCGCTGATTTCGTAACCTTCGGCACGTAATTGCGTCAGTATAAGCTCAGCATCTGATCCTGCTTTAGGACAACCTAATGAAACAAAACCAACTTTTGGAATACTACTCATATATTTATATTTACCTTAAAAACATGTGTCAACTTATTTAAAATAGTCATATTTAAATTCTTAACTTAATACAACAACTATTCAATACTATAAAAACTTTAACAAAAAAACAGTATTAATGTGAGCTATATCAATTAGCCCTCTAAAAACCACTTTGTAATAAATATAGTAAAAACGCCTAATAGTATTAACGTAATTTGCAGCACAGTATCTTTCATCGCAGTGCGTTTATGTAGACCAGGAATCAAATCCGCTACTGCGACATAAAGCATACTAGCGGCAGCAAGACTTAATATGTATGGCACCCAGCTTTGCACTGTTTGTAATGCAAAGTAAGCTAACATACCACCCACTACCGTCGCCAAACTTGAAAACAAGTTAAACAATAACGCTTGTTTTTTACTATATCCAGAATGTAATAATATTAAGAAGTCGCCTACTTCTTGTGGAATCTCATGAGCAATAATAGCTAGCGCTGTCACTAAACCGAGTTGAATATCGACTAAAAAAGCCGCGGCAATCAATATGCCATCAACAAAATTATGAAAAGTATCCCCAATCATAATCATCATACCGCTGCGGCCATCATCATGATCTGTTTGTTTGATGGTTGATGGTATCGTTTGTTGCACTGTTTTAAATTTTGAATCTTCAGCGTCTTTATTATCCATGGTATTGTCAGGACAGTGCGCCTCATCATGCAAAGCATGCGCTTCGCAATGATCTCCATGGCAATGTCGCCACAACACCAGTTTTTCAAGCGTAAAGAATAACAAAATACCAAGTAAAACAGTGGTAGTAATTGCTTCTGGATTAGGGCCTACCTCAATAGCATGAGGCAAAATTTCAAGAAAAACAGCTCCTAATAAAGCGCCAATCGCAAAACTTACAAGTAACGACACCCACTTACGTTGTGCATTCATTGCAAAAAAAGCAGCAATGACAACACTCATTAATCCACCGAGCAAACTTGAAGTGATAATCCAAGCTAAAGGCGACATTTCAATCGATTGCATAATATTCCAAAATTAGTTTAGCAAGCATTATAAACGGAGTCGTCATACTTTGACGCATTTTCAAGCAATGCTTTAAATTAACTCTCCATCCAAATAAGTATTGCCATGCTTCCAGCATTACCATCACGCCTATACGCAAAATATTGCTTTTGATCAGTAAACGTACACTTGCCACCACCATATATTTCATAGACGCCAAGCTTATTTAACCGCTGCTTAGCAATTTGATAAAAATTTGCCAACCACTTTTCACCATCTGGCTTAAATGCTTCATCACTACCGGCATCCTGCTCAATAAACTGATCTTTTACGTCCTTTACCCACTACAAATGTATTTGGTCCAATAGCCGGGCCTAGCCAAGCAATTAAACGATAAGCTTCAACATTCATGGCCTTAATGGCATTTTCAATCACACCATCACACAAACCACGCCATCCTGCATAGATTGCAGGGACTATTTCCCCTCTAGTGTCTCATAATAAAACAGGCAAACAATCTGCCGTCATCACAAGACAGACGACACTTTTTTTATTGGTAAAACTGGCATTAGCCACAGGCTCACAGCTTACTAAAGCAGCATCAATTGCAAGCGTGGAATGCACTTGATTCAACCAGACAAGTCCGCTTGGTAATAAGTGATTCAGCAATTGGCGATTATGTGCGTCATGTAAGGGCTTGTGATGTATATGCATACCAAAGTTTAAGCTTGCATGACGGCCATGACTAATACCGCCAAGACGACTCGCTTGCAGGGATTTAGTTGAGCTTGGTGCAGACCAGTCTGGCTTAATAAATGAATCATAAAGTGAATGAGTAAGTAAAGACTTACCCGTCCTCTAATAAACCCTCATCATCTTCAATATCTATATTTTGGATGTCTTCGTCTTCAAAGACCTTATCTTGCAAACCTCCATCGCTATCAATATAAAGCCCATTCTCATCTACACCAAAGTCAAGTGGGTTAATTGCATCAGGTGCATCTTCATGACGCATAGCTTCAAGTAATAGCTTCATATCATCAGCTAACTCAATTTGCCATCCCATTGGCTCATTAGTTGTAGGATGAATGAGTCCTAATTTAATGGCATGCAATGCTTGGCGCTTAAACCCCAAAATTGCATCTCGTAACATACCATCCATCATTTTATGCGGAATTATATTGCCGATACCATACTGCGGGTCACCCACAATTGGTGCTTTTATATACTGCATATGCACACGTATTTGGTGAGTTCGTCCTGTCTCTAAATGACAGCGTACATAGCTGTTTGTACCAAAACGTTCTAGCACTTCATAATGAGTAATAGCGGGTTTACCACCTCTTGTTACAGCCATTTTAACGCGCGCATGTGGGTGCCGCCCTATAGGTTGCTCAACCTTGCCATGACGCCACATTTGTCCCCAAACGATTGCGCGATATTCTCGTTTAACGGTTCTGGCTTGCAGCTGACGCACTAAACTTGTTTGCGACTCTAGTGTTTTAGCCACAACGAGTAAACCGCTTGTCTCTTTATCCAATCGATGCACAATGCCACAACGAGGAATTTCAGCCAACTTAGGCCGATGAAATAATAATGCATTGAGCAAGGTGCCTCCCCAATTACCAGCCGCAGGATGGACCACTAACCCTGATGGTTTATTAACGACAAGCAATTCATCATCCTCGTACACTATAGTGATTGGAATATCTTCAGGCTCAAACGCCTGTGCCTCAGGATTTGGTGCTGCAGTAATTACTATATTATCACCACCCCATACCTTGGTTTTTGCCGTTGAGTTTTTATCATTTATTTGCACCAAACCGGTTTTAATCCAAGTTTGTATTCGACTGCGCGAATGTTCTGGCAACATTTTTTGCAAAGCTAAATCTAAACGCTGCCCAGCTAAGTCATCCGAAATAGTAAGTCTTTGCATGTTAGTTTTTATCATTACTTTTATAAATAATTTGTATCATTATTGAGATGCTTATTTTGCTGTGCCTTAATCTAGCTTAAGTTATAATAGCGCAATATTATTTGGCAGGTTTACAAGTGAAACGTATTTTACCGCTTATTCAATTTTTATTTCTCGCTTTCTTTCTAAGTCTAACACTTAACAGCTGTGCAATCTTTGGCGACCCGACTGAGTTAGATGACACAAAAGGCTGGCAAGCAAAACGAATTTATGAAGCTGGTGATCTAAAAATGACTGATAATGATTATGTGTCTGCACTGCGCTATTTTCAAATTCTAGAATCACGCTTCCCTCACGGAAAATATGCCACGCAAGCCCAATTGGATATAATTTATTTGTATCACAAACAAAGCGACCCTGTTTCAACAGTAGCTGCAGCCGATCGTTTTATTAAATTACACCCAAACCATAAAAATGTTGATTATGCTTATTACCTTAAAGGGCTAGCGTCATTTAATGAACGTGGCATTGTTGATAGAGCAACAAAGCAAGAGATTAGCGACCGTGATCCAAAATCGCAAAAACTCTCATTTGCAGCACTAAAAGAGCTAGTAGAACGCTATCCTAAAAGTCGCTACGCCAAAGATGCATCACAACGCATGGTGTATCTAGTCAATACCTTAGCAGCACATGAAATGCACGTTGCACGCTATTACATGCGCCGTCTAGCTTACTTAGCTGCAGTCAATCGTGCAAAGTATGTTTTGCAGTATTACCCAAAGTCAACCTCTATTGAAGAGGCACTTGTTGTCACAGTTAGCGCCTACGAGTACATGGGTTTACAAGATCTTAAAAACGACAGTTTACGTGTGCTTAAGACCAATTACCCTGAAAGCCCAGTACTCTCTGGGCAATTTAATCAAGATGAACGCGTTTGGTGGAAATTTTGGGAAAGCTTATAGCTACTGAATTTATAGTGAATAATTGAAGTTAGCTACTTACCTTCTTTTTCTTTTTTTGCTTTAAACTCAGTCCGTTGTGCCGTTTTTCGACGACGCATACTGACAATACCTTCACCAGATTTACGCTTATTTTCTGGCTCAGCAAAAGGATTGCCACCTTGCTTGAATTGCACACGCAGTGGTGTACCAACCAATTGAAACGTTTTACGAAAAACGCCTTCTAAAAATCTCTTATAGCTATCTTTAACATCTTTTATATGGCTACCATGTACTATTACTATTGGTGGATTAACACCACCTTGATGCGCATAACGTAATTTAGGACGAATACCTTTGTTAATTGGAGGCTGATGTTGCGCAACCGCATCGCTCAAAACACGCGTTAATTGCGGTGTAGCTAGGTTTGCAAATGCTGCTTTAAATGCGCCATCAACTGAAGTAAATAGTTCAGGCAATCCTTTTTTACGTAATGCTGAAATATAATGAAACTTTGCAAAATTCAAGAAAATAAGCTTACGATCAATTTCTTTTTTAATCCAATCGCGTTCATCTTCTTGTAAACCATCCCATTTATTCACTGCTACGACTAACGCACGCCCTGCGTCCAATATATAAGCCGCCACATGCGCATCCTGCTCAGTAATACCTTCTTGGGCATCTACCACCAAAATAGCAACATTAGCATCTTCAATGGCCTGCATGGTTTTAACCACAGAAAACTTCTCTATTGACTCAAATACACGCCCGCGCTTTCGCACGCCCGCGGTGTCGATAATAGTATATTTTTTGTTATCTCTTTCAACGTCTACATAAATAGAATCTCGGGTAGTCCCAGGCTCATCAAATGCAATC
Organism: uncultured Methylophilaceae bacterium; assembly: GCA_964549145.1. Lineage (GTDB taxonomy): Bacteria > Pseudomonadota > Gammaproteobacteria > Burkholderiales > Methylophilaceae. The sequence continues at coordinate 13,326 of CAZJUK010000014.1, read as the reverse complement.
ATACGATCTTCACCTAATATTGCATTAACTAGCGTTGACTTGCCAACATTAGGCCGACCAACAATGGCTATTTTGGGGTTTCGATCTTTTTTTGTTGTCTTATCATCAGGCTCAGGAAATTCTTCTAATGCAAGCTCAATTAAGTCTTTAACACCCTCTCCATGCGCTGAAGAAATAGATAAAGGGTCACCCAAACCTAATTCATAGAAATCAGCACTAACTACAGCTCTTTGCATACCTTCAGTCTTATTAACGACAAGTAATAGTGGACGCTGAGATTTACGTAACTTATCAGCAATAATATATTCTTGTGGCGTAATGCCTGCACGACCATCGACCATAAATATCACAAGATCAGACTCATCCACTGCTAGTAATGTTTGACGAGCCATTTCTTTCAGCATTCCGCTTTCAGCCGTTGGTTCAAACCCACCGGTATCAATGACTAGGTAAGGTTTGCTAGCTCCAACGCCGCGACCATAATGTCGGTCACGTGTTAGCCCTGGCAAATCTGCCACCAAAGCATCTCTACTTTTGGTTAAACGATTAAATAATGTGGATTTGCCGACATTAGGTCGACCGACTAAAACAATGGTTGGAAGCATGATGTTATTGAGCTTTAGGTAGTTTGATACCAGGACCGCTATCGTCTATTTCAACAGATCCTAGATCTTCAGGTAATAAGATTGCGTCTTTTTTGAATAAGATACTGCGAGGTGTTTCAGTTTCTGTTGATTCCTCAACTTCTTCGGTTTCACTTTCGGCTTCTATTGTAGTCGGTGAGTCGGTCTCTTGGCTGACTTCCGCTTCAGCGCCTTCAATTAAAGTTTCAGGCTCCGGCTTTGCTTCAAATAAATCATCAGATGAAGAGGATGTTTCAGAGGTGTTGTCCTCTGTGTTAATTGAGTATAAACCGCCATGACGGGTCGTTACAATGACTTGTGACAAAGACGCGCCTAATACAAGACCCATTACAGCATCATCATCGACTTTCACTCGGGCAACTATTTTTCCATTTTCTTTGTTCACAAAATGCACATAGCCTTCTATATCACCTACGGCAACTAAATTGCCCATAGGTAAAGGCGATGTTAAGCGTCGATTTAGCAAGGCCCCTTGACGCCAAAAAGTACGTCCAGTGTCATAATGTAAAGAATATAGTGAACCTAAAGCATGTGAAATATACAACTTTTCTTCATCAAAACTCATACCTGAGTAACTTGAAATTTCACGATTCCAAATCACCTTACCACTTAATCGATCAATCGCAGCCACTCGCCCTTGATATGCAACCGCATATACAATCGGTCCATTCACTACTGGCAAACTAGTAATATCAGCAATACGTTCGATTTCAGTGACCCCCTTTGGCCTAGCAACGACTGCCTCCCAAATTGTTTTTCCATTATCTGAACGTATCGCTACCATTTTGCCACCAGCAAAACCAGCGTACACAGCACCTCCATCAATAACAATACCAGCGCTACTTCGTAAACTTAAAGCAGGGATTGTCCGTTCGTATACCCATTTTTTTGTACCATCAGCAGCATCTAAACCATAAATATGACTATCACCAGCGCGTACAACAACAATGCCATCAAAATATCGTGGTGCACTTAACACTTGACTTGATATTTTAACTTTCCATAACGGCTTGCCATCAACAGTATAAGCAACCACATTGCCGCGACTTGTACCGGCCATAACAATGCCACCACCTGTCCCAACACTCCCACTAATTGGCTCACCAACTTCTGCACGCCAAACCTCTTGGCCTGTGGTTACATCAATTTTATACAGATCGCCTTTTGCATTCGCAGAGTAGACTGCCCCTGCTTCTACCACAGGGAGATAATCATACTTTTCAGTACGCCCTAGCTGCTTAGACCAATCAATTTTAGCGTTGAATTTAGCATCAATTTCTTCAAGTTCTGCGGGCTGATTAGGACCTTCACGCCCATAAATTTTATCCGCCATGTCTAACCTGAGTTCAGTGAGGGCACTACAGCCGACAAGCAGCAAAAGGCTAAATACAATAGTGAATTTAATTAAAAGGTATTTCATAATAAACGGAATGGTTTAGCGCTTATCCACCAAGAGATTCTAGTTTTTGTTGAGTCAATAAACGTAAGCGGCCATTAGCTTCTAGCGTAACAAGCGCTTTTTCATAAGCTTTTTTTGCTTCAAGGTCTTTGCCTTGCGCTAAGTAAATATCGCCTTGATGCATATTTTTCAAACCTGAATAACCAACATCGACAACCTCTTCGAGCACACTGAGCGCATCATCATATTTTTTTTCTTCAAGCAGTAATGAAGCCATTGAAAGTGTTGCAATTGCTTGAACAGAAGTTTCTTTTGCATTTCCCATTGCCCAAGCCAGTTGTGATTTAGCACTCTTATTATCTTTACCTTCGAAGCTATTCTTAGCAGCATACACAGCTGCTCGACCGGCATATGGTGTACCAGTATAACCTTCCATTAATTGTGCTGATAGTGTCTTGATCTCAGCAGATTCTGTAGCTTCTAGCTGCAACATGTTTTGATATAAGTCAGAAGCTTCTACAGATTTTTTATTTTGAAAGTACTGATAACTCTGCCATGCCACAAAAGCCAATAAAGCTGCAATCACGATATTCGTCGCCATTGCCCCATATTTATCCCACCATACTTTAAATTCATCTAACTGTTCTTGTTCCTCTAAATCTAATGCCATGTTATTCCTAACCTAGAACTCTAAGTATTTAATTAATTATCGTTAATGTGAACTAGCACGACCTGGTATTGCATCGAGCAACTGCTGTGTATAAGGCTGTTGCGGGGCTTTGTATATTTGTTCTACTTTACCCTCTTCAACTATTTTACCTTTGTGCATTACAATCATTTCATCGGCAATATGTCTTACTACGCGTAAATCATGGGTAATAAAAATATAGCTTAACTGCATTTCTTTTTGTAAATCTTTTAATAACAGCAAAATCTGCGCTTGCACAGAAACATCCAGTGCTGAAACAGGTTCATCGCAAACCACAATTTTAGGTTCGAGTACTAAAGCTCTTGCTATACCAATGCGTTGCCGTTGCCCGCCTGAAAACTGATGCGGATACTTTTGCGCATCTGATACTGCAAGGCCGACACGCTCTAACATTTCATGCACTTTTTGCCAGCGCTGTGCTTTGCTACCTATGCGATGAACCAACAAACCTTCACCAATAATTTCACCCACCCGCATACGTGGATTAAGCGACGCAAAAGGATCTTGAAACACCATTTGAATATCTTTACGTATTTCACGTAATTGGCGACTATTTAATTTTGCAAGGTCTTTTCCTTGGAATAAAACTTCACCATTTTCAAAAGGATGCAATTGTAACAGACAACGCGCCAAGGTGGACTTGCCACTTCCGGATTCACCTACGACTGCCAAAGTAGAGCCTTTTTTTAGGGATATATTGACATAATCCAGCGCTTTAATATCCACTTGGCTAAAACCAAACTTACCTGAACGTTGCTTATATACTTTTACCAAGTTGTTGGCTTGCAAGATGATTTCTTTTTTTACATTCCCCGTCATATTGAAGCCTCTGACTCTTTCAACCAAGCGTAATCAATTGGCACCAATTTTTTTATACCTTCAACATCTGGCACACAATTTAGCAGCGCTTTAGTATATGGATGTTTGGGCTTGTTTAAGACTTGCTTTTTGGTGCCTGCTTCAACAACCTCACCTCTAAACATCACTAATACATCGTCAGCAATATCAGCAACCACACCAAAATCGTGCGTAATAAATAACATTGCCATATTCATGTTTTTTTTCAAATCGTCTAACAAGGATAATATTTGCGCTTGTACCGTCACGTCCAATGCAGTCGTTGGTTCATCAGCAATCAGTAAAGAGGGTTCACAAGCAATGCTCATTGCAATCATTACCCGTTGCCTTTGTCCACCAGACAACTCATCTGGGTAACTATTTAGACGTTCAGGTGGAATACCAACTTGTAGTAATAAACCACTGACTCGCAATTTTAGCTCCGTGCCTTTCAGTCCTAAATGTGTATTGAGTGTTTCACCAATTTGATAGCCAACAGTGAGTACTGGATTGAGCGAAGTCATTGGCTCTTGGAAAATCATACCTACTTTTGCACCACGTATTTTTTGTAAATCTTTGTTATTCAGTGTAGTCATTTCTTGCCCGCGAAACATCACTTTCCCACTGGCACTAAGTTGTGATGACAACAAGCCCATGACTGACAATGCTGTTAAACTTTTTCCACTACCAGACTCTCCAACGATACAAGTAGTCCTACCTGCGTTCAATTTCAAGCTTACATTGTTTACCAAAAACCGATCAGGTGCGTTTTTTGGTGTAATCGTAAGTTGATCAATAGTAAGAATTTCAGACATATAATTTTATTTAATAATGATTTTAATATTTGATTGAGTGTAGTTGCTCGGTTTAGTAACTCTATTTAATTTAATCAAAATTGATTTTTCATGAACTTTTAACAAAGTCATTGCTTTACTATGTATTTTTTCAGTCATATTACAATATTATATGCTGCGCCACTTCATTATATTTGCATCTGGTTTGTTCACCAGATGCAAGCAAAGGTTTGAGAGAAATTTCACCCATTTCAACCTCCTCATCACCTAATATTGCTGCAAATTTAGCACCACTTCTATCAGCTTTCTTCATTTGTGATTTAAAACTGCCACCGCCAGCATGCAATGCAACACTTAAACCTTGCATACGCAAATTCTCCGCAACGCTAAATGCAGCCTTTTGTGCCTGCTCACCAACATTGATCAAATATACGTCTAGATTGGCTTTAGTTTCAATTTTGTATTCTTGCATTAATAAGATCACACGCTCTAAACCGATACCAAAACCACATGCTGGCGTTGATGCGCCACCTAAGCGCTCTACTAAACCATCGTAGCGGCCGCCGCCTGCAATCGTACCTTGCGCACCTAGCTTATCTGTTACCCATTCAAATACTGTGCGGTTGTAATAATCTAAGCCACGTACTAATCGATGATTAATGTGGTAACTAACACCAGCTGTATCTAAGCATTTACATAGACCAGAAAAGTGTTCACGAGTTTCTTCCCCTAACACATCCATCAGTTTGGGTGCATTTTCACAAACGTTCTGCATAGCAGGAGTTTTACTGTCTAATATGCGTAATGGATTTGTGTGTAAGCGACGTTTAGCATCTTCATCAAGCACATCTGCATGTTGTTCAAAATATGCAATTAATAACTGACGATATTCAGCTCGCTCACCTTTGTCACCAACGCTGTTTACCTCCAAATACACATCTTCAATACCTAACGCTTCCCATAACCGCGCTAACATGACGATTTGTTCCGCATCTACATCAGGTGATGAATAACCAATGGCTTCCACACCAATTTGGTGAAACTGACGTTGTCGTCCTTTTTGAACATTTTCATGCCTAAACATTGGGCCCATATACCATAAGCGTTGTGGTCCGTTATACGTCAAACTATGTTCAACAACTGCTCGAACACAACCTGCAGTTCCCTCTGGGCGTAACGTTAATTTATCTCCATTTAGCACGTCCGTCCAAGCGTACATTTCCTTTTCTACAATATCCGTGTTTTCACCCACACTGCGTACGAATAAGTCTGTAGTTTCTACCAATGGTAGCCGAATATTGTTATACCCGTAACTGGACAATACTTTGTTCGCAGTCGCTTCTAACTGCTGCCATAATGGGGTAGCATCAGGTAAAATATCGTAAAAACCTTTAATCGATTGGATTTTTTGAACCATGGTTATTTATTCATATCATTAATTAACTACTTGAATTTTTATAGTCTTAGGCGTTGATACTATTCGCAACTTACCACCTTCGGCATAGTTTTTTTGCACATACTCTTCGACAAGACCTTGGAATTCTTGAGCAATACCACCGCCTTTGAGTGTGACTGTTTTTTCACCATCAACAAACACAGGTGCCACTGGGGTTTCACCTGTACCAGGTAAGCTGATACCAATATTTGCTAGCTTAGATTCTCCAGGCCCGTTAACAACACAGCCCATGACAGCCACGCTCATGTCTTCAACGCCTGGGTAAGCTGAACGCCAAATAGGCATCTGCACACGTAAGTAGCTTTGTATCTGCATGGCAAGCTTTTGGAAGTAAGTGGAGGTCGTTCGACCACAACCAGGGCAAGCAATAACTAATGGCGTAAATGAGCGTATTCCCATAGTTTGCAGAATCTCTTGAGCGACCACTACTTCTTTTGTTCTTGATTCATTTGGCTCTGGCGTTAAACTTACACGAATCGTATCCCCGATACCCTCTTGCAACAACAAAGCCAATGCAGCTGTAGAAGCAACTATACCCTTACTGCCCATCCCTGCTTCAGTTAAGCCTAAATGTAGAGGAAAATCACAACGCGCACCAAGGTCACGATACACAGTGACTAAATCTTGTACATTGCTAACTTTGCATGAAATGATAATTTGATTAGGATCTAGGCCTATTTGAATTGCTTGATTTGCACTTTCTAATGCAGATTGAATCAACGCTTCACGCATCAGCACATCAGCAGAAAGCGGATTATCTAACTGTCCATTTTCATCCATCATGCGGGCCATTTTTGCTTGATCTAAGCTGCCCCAATTAACACCAATACGCACTGATTTTTTATAGTTTATAGCAGCTTCAATCATTGCTGCAAACTGTTCATCTCTTTTACGGCCCTTACCAACATTGCCTGGATTAATACGATATTTAGCCAACGATTGCGCGCAGCCAGGATAAGCCTGCAATAACTTATGACCGTTGTAATGAAAATCACCAACCAATGGCACATAACAACCTCGGGCATCTAGCCCTTGTCGAATTGTAGCAACTTGTGCCGCGGCTTCAGGTGAGTTAACCGTAATGCGAACAACCTCACTACCAGCTTGCCAAAGCTCATATACTTGTTCGATTGTAGATACAGCATTTGCAGTGTCTGTATTAGTCATGCTCTGCACGACTACCGGCGCAGGCGTTGACCCAAACAACCCACCACCAACAGCGACATTCCCTACCATAACTTGACGGCTAACTCTTCGCATAATTTCCAAAGTGCTTGCTAATATTAATTATATTGATGTTCATATTTTTGGTATTAAAAAGACAGGCTTAATTGACGCTAACACGTGCAACGTTAATACGCGTATATGGCGCTAGGTCTAGCACACTACCATTAACTTTGAGTATTGCCCCGTGCGCATTACCAAAAATAATCTTCATTGGGGAGCGTATATCCACAGATTCATTATTACCAGCAAACAAAGTTCTATTATAAACTTCCCGCCCTGAAGCGTCGACAATACTTACCCATGTTTCCTGTGTCGCTTCTATTTCTATTCTTGATTTATCCTGTGCTAAAGGCTCGTCAACAATTGGCGTGATATCTGTAGCTTGTTGCTCTACAGCCACCTCTTCTTTAATTACCAGAGCTTCTTCCGACTGAGCTATCATTACATTATCTATTTTAGGTTCAGATAAGGTATCCATTCTTAATGTAACCTCTTGATTTTCTGAAGACGGATCAGTTGGTAGCTCTACACTTTCTCCATAATTGTTAGTCAATCGCTCTGCTGCGGGCAATGCCACTTCAGGCAAATCTACCTGGGGCAGCAAAGGTGGCATACCTGACAATTCACTTGTTGGTAACACTGGGTTTGGTTTTTCAATATACGTGTGATAGAAAAACCAAGTAGCCAATCCTATCGTAATGGCTAAAACAGCTAAAACATATAATTTTTTATTTTTTTTCTTATGTGATGTTAGCTTCAAGCTACTTGCTGGCGTTAATGTAAGCGCCGGCTTCTGCGTTTCTGGCACAATTTGAATAAATGCTGCAACTAACGGCTCCGCAGGTATTTTTAGCAACTTGGCATAATTACGGATAAAACCTTTGATAATGGTCACCTCAGGCAACTCTGAAAAGTTATCTGCTTCCAGAGCCTCTACCTGTCTAATACTCAATCTTAGCTGATTAGCCACATTGTCTAATGTTAGCTGTTGATCTTCACGTGCTTGCTTTAATGCTCCTCCACATAGAGAATGCAATGGCACTGCTGCTTCGATAATTTCATCAGAAACATTGCTTGCCATTTGTACAGCACTCGTATCGCGAGTTTCTTCTACAACTTCAATTGCAATTTCTTCTGTTGATTTTTTGACAGATGCTTGTCTTGGCTTTCTTGCCATAGTAATACCCTATCGTTTACTGTCCGCTTAACAGTAGTTGTGTATGTTTAGAATTTGGATGGTTTCTACGTAACTGCAACGCATAACTTGCTTCACTATCTCGATCACCTAATTTCCTAGCAATTTTAACGGCCAACCATAGCCTTTCTGAGTTAGGTGCCGCGATCAATGCATTTTGTATTGTTTTGTTTGCAATACCGACATCACCACGATTAAATTGAATTTCTGCAAGCTGGTACGCTGCAGAATGGGTAAGTGGCTGAATTTGTAACGCTCTAATTAAGTATGTTTCAGCAGATTCTTTATTGCCATCCCGATAAGCGCATATGCCTGCATTGGCATAAGCAAGGTGTGGTGTTTTGTAGAGCGGGTTTTTAACGGCTTCTAAGAACTGTGTAATTGATTCTTTATAACGTTTTCTTGAACATAAAAAAGTGCCGTAGTTGTTACGTGATTCTGGATTTTCTGGCTCAAACTCAATTGATTTTTTAAAATTAAATTCAGCTTGCTCATCTTGTCCCAAAGCTGACTTAACTAAGCCAAGCCCATTGTATGCCATCGCATTAGTTGGTGATATCTCTATAGCCTGACTAAATTCATCTAGTGCAATTTGTAATTTATTTTTCTGTAAATAAGCTGCACCTAGGTTGGCATGTGCCTGCGACCTTTCGGTCACAGCATTGGTTGCATTAGAACCAAAGCCCACTGGCTGATTGCTTGCTGTTGCGCAAGAAGCCAACAACAACATTACCATAATCAAAAAACTCATACGTAACATTATACAATCGCCTCAATAGAAATATGTTTAGCACTACGTTTTGTCTTATCTAACACCTTGCCCGCCAACTGGCCACATGCTGCATCAATATCCTCACCACGTGTTTTACGTACAGTCACCACGTGACCTGCCTGCATTAAAATATCACGAAACACTCTAATATGGCTTGGCTTAGAAGTTTCATAGCCACTATTAGGAAAGGGATTAAATGGAATTAAATTAAATTTACATGGTACGTTTTTCACCACATCAAGTAATTGGTGAGCAAGCTCCGGCGTATCATTCACGCCATCCAACATTACATATTCAAATGTTATAAAATCGCGTGGCGCTTTAACTAAGTAACGTTCACATGCAGCCATTAAAGCTTTTATGGGGTATTTTTTATTAATTGGCACAATTTCGTCACGTAATGCATCATTAGGCGCATGCAATGAAACGGCTAGCGAAACAGGGCAATCTTCTTTTAGCTTATCCATTGCCGGCACTAAACCACTGGTAGAAAGCGTCACCCGACGACGACTTAATCCGTAAGCATGATCATCGAGCATTATTTGCATAGCAGCCACCACATTATCGTAATTTGCCAACGGCTCGCCCATACCCATCATGACAATGTTAGAAATAACCCGTTCACTCATTGGCAATAGTTCATAACCATCAGATTTGCGCAGCGATGAATTAGCAATCCAAAGTTGTCCAATAATTTCCGAAACACTTAGATTACGGTTAAAGCCTTGTCGACCAGTACTACAGAATGTACATTCCAATGCGCAGCCGACCTGGCTTGAGATACACAAAGTACCGCGAGCATCTTCAGGAATAAATACTGCTTCAATACTACTGTTTGTGCTGTCTTTTTGATTATTTGCGCCAATTAGCCATTTCCGAGTACCATCACCCGAAACTTGCTCTAACTGCACTTCTGGCAGTGTTAATCTAGTCTCATTTGTCAGCTTTTGACGCAACACCTTGGCAATGTCTGTCATCTGATCAAACTCAGTAATACCTGATTGATGCACCCATCGCAGCAGTTGCTTAGCGCGAAAAGGCTTTTCGCCGATACTTAAAAAGTAATCGGCAAGCTGTTGTTGATTAAAATCAAGCAAATTAGTCAATATTTAGTCGCCATTCCTTTGAAATTAATTTTAACCAGCAAGGTTGCTTTAACCGAAGAAATATTTAATTTCAATTGCAGCATTTTCAGTACTGTCAGAACCATGCACAGCATTCGCATCAATACTTTCAGCAAAATCAGCACGAATAGTACCAGCAGCAGCTTCTTTAGGATTAGTTGCACCCATTAAATCACGATTTTTCAATACCGCACCGTCACCTTCAAGCGCCTGAATCATAACAGGGCCAGAAATCATGAACTTAACTAGGTCAGCGAAGAAAGGCCGCTCTTTATGTACTGCATAAAAGCCTTCTGCTTCAGTTAGTGATAAATGCGTCATTTTTGCTGCAACAACTCTTAAGCCCGAATTTTCAAAACGTGAGTAAATTTGACCAATTACGTTTTTAGCAACCGCGTCAGGTTTAATAATGCTTAGGGTGCGTTCTACTGCCATGAAAACTCCAATAAAAAAATAACAAAATTAAAGAACTAAATTAACTACTTATAGGACTTTTAAACGAGAACGCTAGATTAGCATTTTTAGCAATTTTAATAAACCAGAAACCAACGTTTACCTTCAAATATTTTGTTAAAATTGCAAAATTATTACGAATATTCCTTATTCAGCAGAATTAAGCTAATTTAATCTCGTTAATAGCTTGTTCAAATACTTACAAAGCCTATATGATTGAATCGTTCAAATTAAAAAATACCAATCACAGGCTTTAATATAATTTATGCAGATAAACCCTAAATTAGTCGATATCACTTGTCCCGGGTGTGGATTGTTGTGTGATGACATTAGCATCAATAACAATACGAAAAATAGTGAAATAGTGATTAAGAATGCTTGCTCAAAAGGCGTTGTTTTTTTTACGCAAAAAATAACAAACAATATGCCAAACATCGCCGGAAAACCAGTTGAGTTACAGCAAGCAATTGAAAAAGCAGCGTCACTGTTAAATGCAGCAGAAAAGCCATTGTTTGCTGGGTTAAGTACCGATTTAACCGGCTTTAGGAGCACTTTTAAAGCAGCGCAAAAAGCAAAAGCGCCAATCATGCATATGAATGCACAAAGCACTTGGCGAAATACAAAAGTCTTACAAACAACAGGTTGGCAAACAACAACGCTAATGGAAGTCAAAAATCGTGCCGACGTCATTCTTTGTATTGGCACAGATATCGTAAAGCATAACCCTCGCTTTTTCGAACGCAATGTCTGGGTTGATCACGCAATGTTTGTTGAACCAAATAAACGCGATATCATTTATTTAGGTGGTGAAAATTTAGAAATAGAATACGGCGTCTCCCCTAAAGGAAAAAAACCGACAGTACTACCTTGTGCCTCTGTAGCTCTACCCGAAGTAGTTGCAGTATTACGCGCATTAATTCAAGGAAAAACATTGCTCACAAAAGAAGTTGCTGGCATTTCAATGAATGACTTAAATGAAGTTGTAAGTCGTTTAAAAGCAGCAAAGTATGCTGTATTGACATGGGTAGCTAAAGATTTTGATTTTCCACATGCTGAGCTCACCATTCAAAATATTACTCAAAGCGTTGTTTCATTGAATGAAAACAGCCGCGCAATGGCATTGGCATTAGGCGGAAGTGATGGTGATACCACAGTGAATTATGCACATACTTGGCTGAGCGCACTGATGCCTGGTGAGCACAACTTAAAGCAGCATGATGCAATTGTTTGGGTCAATAGTTTCAGCCCGGACAAACTAACACCAAAAACAGATTGCCCTGTGGTTGCCATTGGCAACAGTAATATGCATTTTGAAACACCTCCTGCAGTGTTTATTCCAGTAGCAACACCTGCTTTAGATACTTCAGGCACATTGTTCAGAGTTGACTCATCTATTGTATTACCGTTAAAACAAACCAAAGAAAGCCAGCTGCCTACCCTCGCTCAAGTAATGAGTAGAATGGAGGCGCTCTTAACGTGATTACGCTTTTGAAGAATGCTAAAGTAATTGACCCCGCACACCATAAGGATTGCGCGAAAGAAGATATTTATATTCGTAATGGGCACATTATTGCTAAACCAAGCAAAACTGAAAAAATCACACAAACAATCGACTTAAAAGGCAAAGTAATGATGGCTGGTGCGATTGACATGCATAGCCATATTGGTGGCGGCAAGATCAATATTGCACGCATGATGCTGCCAGAGTATCAAGAAATGCGACAGCTATCAGAGCCTGAGGCACATATTTGCACACCTAATTGTGCTCACCATGCCACCCCTAGCACAACAGATACAGGGATGAATTATATTCAAATGGGTTACACCGCTGCTTTTGAACCTGCAGTATTAGCGATTAATGCGCGTCAAGCACATCTTGAAATGGGTGATACGCCTATGATAGACAAAGGCGGCTACGCAATGCTTGGCAATGATGATTATTTTCTGCGTTTACTACATCAAAAAGCTGATCAAAAAACGATTAATGATTATGTTGCTTGGACGCTCCAAGCAACGCAAACAATTGGCATTAAAGTAGTCAATCCAGGCGGCATTTCAGCATTTAAATTCAATCAACGGCGATTAGATTTAGACGAAACTAATCATTATCAAGTTACGCCGCGTCAAATTTTACAAAGCCTAAGTCGTGCTGTACACGATATAGGTATTGCCAAACCATTACATGTACATTGCAACAATTTAGGTACACCTGGTAATTTTCAGACCACACTAGATACCATGGGCGCGAGTGATGGCATTCCTATGCATCTAACACATATTCAATTTCATAGTTATGGCACTGAAGGGGATAAAAAATTCTCATCTTCTGCTGCTGAAATATCTGAAGCAATCAATAAGAACAAACATATTACTGCAGATGTTGGCCAAATTTTATTTGGCCAAACAGTCACAGCATCAGGCGACAATATGATGCAGCATTTAAATGCAAAACATGCAAACCCTAAGAAGTCGGTAATTATGGATATTGAATGTGATGCTGGCTGTGGTGTCGTGCCATTTAAATATCGTGATCAAAATTATGTTAACGCTTTGCAATGGGCAATTGGCTTAGAAATATTTTTAAGTGTAGAAGACCCTTGGCGCGTATTTTTAACGACTGATCATCCAAACGGTGCGCCATTTACCAGTTATCCACATTTAATTCGTTTATTGATGGATAAAAGCTTTAGAGATGAGGCTTTTGCAAAACTAAACT
>CAZJUK010000013.1:0-29276 GCA_964549145.1 uncultured Methylophilaceae bacterium | reverse complement strand
AACTGTTCCGGGTGGGACAGTGCTTTTCCGAACTGTTGTGACAGAAGATAAAATACCAGTACTGACCAAGGTCTACAAGCCTGGATCAACTAATAAACAAATAAAAGCATCTCAGAAAGACAACAGGGCATTAGATGTTACACCTGAGCTGATAGCTAGATTAGTTGGGCATCTTCGACCTAGGTTGCAAGATGAAATTACGCAGTCTGTGTTAGACAACGTGCGTGCTGATGTTAAAAAAGAAGTGATTGGTGAATTGCAAACACATTTGCAACAAGCTCAAGATGCTATACATTCAGACACTAAAGATTTTATTGATAGGACAAGAGCTGACTTTAAAACTGAATTGCCAGCAATGTATCAACAAAGTGTGGACCTAGCACAACATAATTTTGCTGAAGAATTAGTAACGATGGAAAGTTCAGCAATAACTAAGTTTGAGGGTTTGCTAGCAGATTCCACTAAAGAAGCTGCTACAAAAGCTACTGAGAAAATTAGTGTTAATACAGAAACAATGCGAAGTGAAGCAAGTGAGAGTGCCTGTCTATTTTTAAATGATGAGATAACTGCGTTTAAAGAAGCTGCAATACAAGAGCACCAAACTCAATTGCAAACATCGCTTGATCAGCATTTAACATTAACGAATGAAGCTGGTGCACAGCACCTTACATCTAGTTTAGAGGAAACACAGACTAAGTTACTAGCAGAGCATGGACAACGTTTAACTCAGCTGATAGAAACACAAATACCGGTGCATTCACAAATATTAGAGCAGAGTTTGAATGAGAAAATACAAACAATGCAAGAAAGTTTAGTGGCCTCATTGGATGTTCAAGTGAATCAATCAGTTGAAGATGTATTGCCAAAATTACGTGAAATGGCGGAATCTGAAATGGTTGAGCTGATGGCAGGAATTCAGCAAGGCGTTCAGGAGGAATCGATTCAAAAACTACATGTAGATGCTGAAAATGCGATGCAGAAAGTTAATACAGATTTAGAGGCCGCAATCCCTGCAATGTTTGATTCTATGATGCAGGAGTTTAAACAGCGATTTAATACCGAGCTTAAAGGTCAAGCTGAACAGGTAGACGAAGACTTTAAATCGAAGCTTAATGCCGAGCTACCTGATGTGGAGCAGATACTTAGTCAACATGTAGAGCGTCTACTGTCAGCGACCATTCCCACATTGGAAGAAGCTCTACGTCAAAAATTAACAACAGATATTCAAGACTTACTGCTTAAAGTTAAGTTTGTGTTACCTTAAATATATTTAGCTTTCCATGGAGCTTTGAACTTTAATGGAGGACTAAACTTATTACTAAGAGCTATATAGACCCTATGTGTTTTTCGTAAGCTTCAGCACTTAATAGCTCACTAATGTCATCTGAATTTTCTGGTTTAAACTTAAAAATCCAAGCTTTGTAAGGTGTGTCATTAATATCTTCAGGCGCATCTAATAAGGCTTGATTAATTTCGGTTACTTCACCATTCAGCGGTGCATGTAAATCTGAACCTGCTTTTACAGACTCAACCAAACCACAAGGTTTACCAGAATTTATTGAATCGCCAATTTTTGGCGGTTCAATGTAAACGACATCGCCTAATAAATCTTGCGCATAATCGGTAATACCAGCAAGCCAGTGGCCATCTTCGGTTTTATTTACCCATAAATGTTCAAGAGTGTATTGTAGATCCGCTGGTAATTTCATCGTTTAAAAATTATTCTGTGATTGAAAAGTATTGAGACCATTTTCTCATAATATTAGTTTTGGTGCATTGTTAAAAAAAACAACAGTATTAATAAATTTTTTATAAACAACCTGTAAGTCATTGACATTGAATATTATTGTGCATAGTATAAATCGTTATAACATTCCAATTAAGGTCGTTCGGTGACAGCTTTTTCTAAACAATGCTTTTTGTCAGCTTTACTGCTTAGTTTTGCTTTAGCTCCTATGGATTTAATAAGTGCTGAGCCAGCAATTAACCCTGCGACCTTTACAGGACAAACTATCGTTGTTGCAAAAGAAGTAAAGCTTGTAAAAATTAACTATAAAAAAAGTAGATCGTATAAGCGTAAATTGAGACGTCAGCGCTTACAAAAAATACGTGCGACTCAATTGGGCGAGAATTACGATGGTAGTGGCCCCTTAGATCTAGCTTCTAATAAAGCATTAATCATTAATCAAAATACAGGCGAAGTTTTATTTTCTAAAAATGAAAGTGTAGCAAGCCCAATTGCATCAATTACAAAGCTAATGACTGCTATGGTAGTTCTAGATATGCAACAAGAATTAGATGAAGAGATTTTTATTTCTAATCAAGATGTAGATAAGATTAAAAATACACGCTCTAGATTAAAGGTTGGTACGAAGCTACTACGGGCAGATTTATTGCAATTAGCTTTAATGTCTTCAGAAAATCGAGCAGCTTTTGCATTGGCGTCTAATTATCCGGGTGGGCAGGCAGCATTTATAAGAGCAATGAATACCAAAGCTAAATTAATCGGTTTAACCCATACTAACTTTGCAGACCCCACAGGACTAGAATATAGAAATGTTTCTACTGCTCAAGACTTGGTAAAAATGGTAAAAGCTGCTTATCAATATCCGGAGATTCGGCAAGCAACTACCACCACTAAGCATTCTGTATATATTGAAGGAAAAAAAGATGCTTTGCAATTTAGAAACACTAATAGCCTAGTGAGTAAAGATGAATGGCAGATTGGTCTTTCTAAAACTGGGTTTATCAATGAGGCTGGGCGTTGTTTAGTTATGCAAGCTGAGATAGATGGTGAGCCATTGATCTTTGTATTATTAGACTCATCAGGTAAACTAAGTCGAATTGGGGATGCAAACCGCGTGCGTAAATGGGTAAAATACAATAGCGAAGCAGATACAATAACAGGTGATTTCAAAACTAAAGAGGATGAACTGCTTGATAATGGATAGATTAAATTATTAAGTGTTTATATGTGGAATGTTTGAAAAAAATCGGTAATTACCGATTTTTTAGTATTAAAAGTTAGCTATTTTTTTGTTGCTTTTTTAGCCACGGTTTTTTTAACTGCTGGTTTTTTAGTGGTGGCTTTTTTGGCTGGTGCTTTTTTCTTTCGCGTTTTTTTGGTTGGCGCACCTTTTGCTACTTTTTCTTCTAACAGTGTAATTGCTTGGTCAAAAGTCAACTCTTCTGGGGTTATGCTCTTTGGTAATGTTGCACGGATTTTTGCATGTTGTACATATGGGCCATAGCGGCCATCAAAAACCTCCACACGGCCTTCACCTGAGGGGTGTGCACCTAAATCAGCAATTGGCGCAGGCCCTGCATACGCTTGTGCTATCAAGGTGGTTGCTCCGGCTAAATCTATTGTAAAAACACTATCAGTTTTCGGAATAGACTTAAATTTTCCATCATGATTTACGTATGGCCCAAAACGGCCAATATTTGCTACCACTTTCTTACCTGTCTCAGGGTGTAGGCCTAAATCGCGTGGAAGAGATAATAGCATGTGGGCATTATCAAGATCCATTTCAGAAAGTGGAATCTCTTTAGGAATACTCACGCGTTTCGGTTTTTTCTTTTCACCTTCAACCGGCATGCCAAGTTGTAAGTAAGGGCCGTATGGTCCTACTAACTGGAATATTTCTTTCTCAGTTTCTTTATGTATGCCAATTAATATTGGGTCAGCAGTTGCGTTCTCTGCCCCATCAACACTTCGTTTGTAATCACATTTAGGGGTTGAATTATAGCCTGTGCAACCAATAAAACTTCCATAGCGGCTGAGCTGTTTTTGGAGTGGCTCACCACATTTAGGACAGTCTTCACCAATTAGCTCATTACCTGGGCGGTCCACATCTGCTTTGCTGATCACTTGCTGATTAAAGTCTTGCCAAAACTCATCCATCAATGGTATCCATTCACGCTCACCATTGGCAACATTGTCTAATGCATCTTCTAATTTAGCGGTAAAATCATAATCTACATAACGCGTAAAATGCTCAGTTAAAAATTTATTCACGACACGGCCAACATCGGTCGGTGTAAAGCGTTTTTTATCGAGAAGTACATATTCTCGATCTTGCAATGTGCTAATAATGCTTGCGTACGTAGACGGGCGTCCAATGCCATGTTCTTCAAGTGTTTTAACTAAGCTGGCTTCACTAAAACGAGGCGGTGGTTCTGTGAAATGCTGCTCGCCATGGATTTTTTCAACGCTGAGTACTTCTCCCGTTTCTAAGTGCGGTAATTTTGCTTCTTTGTCATTATCTATACCATCAGTACTTTCTTTATAGACTGCAATAAAGCCAGGAAATACTAGAGTTTGGCCAGTGGCTCTAAACAGATTGGCTTCTGAACCTACGCTTAAGTCGACGCTCACCGCATCAAAAATGGCTTGTGTCATTTGGCAAGCTAACGTGCGCTTCCAAATCATTTCATATAGTTTGAATTGCTCATCACTCAAATACTGACGCATTTTAGTTGGCGAACGTGAAATGTCAGTTGGGCGAATAGCCTCGTGTGCTTCTTGCGCATTTTTCGCCTTAGTTTTGTACATAATAGGCGATTTAGGCAGATAATTCGCATCAAAATTAGATTTCACATAATCGCGAATTTGCATCACTGCATCTTTAGCAATACTAAATGAATCAGTACGCATATAGGTGATCAAGCCTAGTGTGCCGCTTCCAACATCCATACCTTCATAAAGTTGTTGTGCCACTCGCATGGCGCGGCTGGTTGTGAAGCCTAGCTTACGCACTGCCTCTTGTTGCATGGTTGAAGTAGTAAATGGTGCTGCAGGACTACGTCTGCGTTGTTTCTTTTCTACACGAGAAACAGTTGTTTTGCCTGTACTCGCTAATAATAGTTTGCCAACAATATCAGCTTGTTTATCATGATTAGTAATGGTGAACTGTTCTACTTTTTTACCATCAAGTTGAATTAATTTTGCATCAAAACTGTGTTGTTGTTTAAGCGCTTCAAGATGAACACTCCAGTATTCTTTGCTATCAAATGCTTCGATTTCTAGTTCACGTTCTACAATTAAACGTAATGCGGGGCTTTGTACACGACCAGCAGAAAGGCCACGACGTATTTTTTTCCATAATAATGGTGATAAATTGAAGCCCACCAAATAATCTAGGGCGCGCCGTGCTTGCTGCGCATAGACCAAGTTCATTGCAATATCACGCGGGTTGTCAATAGCATGCTTAACTGCAGTCTGCGTTATTTCGTTAAACTCAACACGTTTTAGCGTTTTGTTTTTTAGTATTTTTTTCTCTTGAAGTATCTCTGCAATATGCCAAGAAATAGCTTCGCCTTCGCGATCCGGATCGGTTGCGAGATAGATAACATCTGCTGCTTTTACTGCTTTGGCAATCGCATCTACGTGTTTTTTATTCCGCTCAATCAGATCGTATTTCATAACAAATTGATTGTCAGGATCAACCGCGCCAGTCTTGGGAATTAAATCACGTACATGACCGTATGAAGCAAGGACTTCAAAGTCGGTACCTAGGTATTTCTTCAGCGTTTTAGCTTTAGATGGGGATTCAACAATGAGTAATTTAGACATTTGTTTTATATAAGGTAATGGTGCGTTAATGGGTAATTTGCCTAGATAATAGCAAGCAATTGTGTAAATGCAAAAGATTGCATACTATTAATTTTTGTAATATTATTAATTTCGCGTGAATTCAATTCTATTTCCTTCAATAGTGCTCATACTTAATGCTTCTTTGTTCCGATTAATATCACCAAACAAAGGGTCCTCGTCCTCAGTGCTTGCTTGTGTTAATCCCTTAAAATCATATAAATCAAAATCAGCTAAATGTGATGGTTCTACATTACTAATTGCACGGAAAATATTATTAACCCGTCCAGGTTGTTCTTTCTCCCAGTTCTGTAGCATGTCTTTTACTTTTTGTCTTTGTAGGTTTTCTTGACTGCCGCATAAATCACAAGGAATAATCGGAAAATCCATTTGTCTAGCGTAACTAGCAATATTTTTTTCAGTACAATATGCAAGTGGGCGAATCACAATATTTTGCTTGTCATTAGTTGATAATTTAGGGGGCATCGCCTTCATTTTTGAGCCAAAAAACATATTTAAAAATAAGGTTTCTACGATGTCATCACGATGATGTCCTAGTGCGATTTTATTTGCACCTAGTTTTTTTGCTGTTGAGTAGATGATGCCACGCCGCAACCGGGAGCAGAGTGAGCAAGTGGTTTTACCTTCTGGAATCTTTTCTTTAACGATTGAATACGTATCAGCTTCAACAATACGGTACTCAACACCTAGTTTTTCAAAGTAGTTGGGTAGAATTTCTGCTGGGAAGTTAGGTTGTTTCTGATCAAGGTTCATTGCGATGAGTTTGAACCTTATCGGTGCGCGCTCTTGCAAAGCTAGCAGCAACATCAACATGGTGTAGCTGTCTTTACCGCCACTCATGCATACCAAAACGATGTCACCATCTTCTACCATATTATAATCGGCAATGGCCTTTCCTGTTGACGATATAAGGCTGTTGTGTAAGCGAATGAAATTATTTGATGGCTTTGCAGGTGGGTGTTTGATTAGTGATTTTGTCATATTTCTAATGTTCAGTTTTTCTAAAGACATTACTATTAAAGATTTAATGATCGTCCGCCATCAACCGTTAATATATGGCCTGTTATAAATGGTGCATCGGCAATTAAAAACTTCACTGCTTTTGCAACATCACTTGCATTTCCAATGCGTTTTAATAATGTTTGATTAATCACTTTTTCTCGATAGCTTGCGTTAAAGTTTGGATTATTTTCAGGCCACATTACAGGGCCTGGTGCTACAGCATTTACACGGACCTCTGGGCTAAGTTCTTGCGCTAGTGATTTTGTGAGCGTTGCCAAACCAGCTTTTGCCACACTATAAATAATGTAACCCTTTTTAGGTCGTTCTATATGCATGTCGGTAATATTTATTATGCAACCATAGGTTTTTTTTAGCTCAGGTGCCGCTGCCTGCGATAAAAATATAGGTGCTTTTAAATTGCTACCGATTAAATCTTGCCAATTCTCTTCATTTATTTCGCCTATTTCTGTTGGAGCATAAGAGGATGCATTATTAATTAATCCATCTAGTTGACCAAAATGAGAAACTGCTTTTTCTATGAGGCTAGACATGATGCGCATATCTAGCAAATCACCTTGAATAGTTGTGACGCTGTTTGAGCGGATACTATTTAATTTGCTTTCTAGACCAAGGGCTTCTTTTTGAGATGTGTTGTAATGCACGACTATATTTGCACCCTGTGCATGTAGTTCCTGAGTAATCGTTGCGCCTACACGCTTTGCACCGCCTGTGATTAAAAATACTTTATTTTGTAAATCTGTAGTCAATTGATTGCTCGCTTTAGTTTGAAAATATTATAATGGCTTATGTCCGCTTTACCTACACCATCCAAAGAGTCACAAATGCGCAGTCAAATATTGCGCGAAATGATTCAAAAAAATATATTAAACCATAGTGGTTGGATAAGTTTTGAAGACTTTATGCACCAGGCGCTTTACGCTCCCAGTATAGGTTATTACAGTGGAGGCACACAAAAGTTTGCAGAAATTGCAAATGGAGGTGGTGATTTTATTACAGCACCCGAAATTTCGCCGCTATTTGGACAGACGTTAGCGTGGCAAGCCGCACAGGTGATAAAGGAAACGCAAGGCAATATATTAGAGTTGGGGGCAGGGACGGGAATATTAGCTGCTGAATTATTGCACACATTGAGTGAGCTAGTTCAATTACCTGCACAATATTTTATCTTAGAAGTAAGTGATCACTTGCGTGAAGTCCAAAAAGAACTACTTGAAGAAAAGCTATCTAAAGATCTATTTAAACGTGTTGTTTGGTTAGCAACAATGCCCGACAGTTTTAATGGTTTAGTACTAGGAAACGAAGTGCTTGATGCAATCCCAGTTAATTTAATTGTTAATAAAAATAATATTTTATATGAGCGAGGTGTTGTTTTTAATCAGAAATTTAATTGGCAAGATAGGCCCTTAGAGGATAGTGCGTTAACTGAGCTAGTGACCGAATTAAACTTATCGAATGATTATTTAACTGAAGTTTGTCCTGCGTCAGTTGGACTAATTCGCAGCCTTGCCAGTATGCTCGAGCAAGGCGCAATTATTATGATAGATTATGGTTTTTCAGCGAAGGAGTATTATCACCCCCAGCGAGATCAAGGCACACTAATGTGCCATTTTCAACATTACGCGCACAGCGACCCTCTTATTAATGTCGGCTTACAAGATATTACAGCGCATGTTAATTTCACCGCCATCGCCCAAGCAGGCTACGAAGAAGGTTTAACTGTGCATGGTTACTGTAATCAAGCTAATTTTTTATTTAACTGTGGCGTGCTTGATATACTAGAAGCTTCACCTGCTAGTGATATTGCCACGTATTTACCTCTATCCACTGCTGTACAAAGATTAGTATCGCCAGCCGAAATGGGGGAGTTATTCAAAGTTATTGCGCTAACTAAAAAAATTGATGTGCCGTTGATGGGTTTTGTTAGTGGCGATAAGACGCATACTCTCTAGTATAATCTTAGCTATGAGTGAAAAGACCATATTAAATACTGACAAGTCAGAACTAGATAATAAGGAATTAAGCCATCGCCGTATTCGCAGCTATGTGCTGCGCCAAGGACGGCTAACTAAAGGACAGCAGCGCGCACTGCAAACTGAGTGGCCTAGTTTTGGGTTAGATTTTAAAAAAGAAGTGCTTGATTTAAGCCGGCAACTTAATCGATCGGAAAGTGAAAAAATTCTTGAAATTGGTTTTGGTATGGGCGAGAGCACAGCTAAGATTGCACAAACATTATCGTATAAGGACTTTCTTGCAGTAGAAGTGCACACGCCAGGTGTTGGGAGTTTGTTAAAGCGTATGCAAGAAGAAGCAATTACTAACATTCGTATTATTCAGCATGATGTTGTAGATGTGCTGCAGTATATGATTGCTGAAAATAGTTTAGATGGTGTCCATATTTTCTTTCCTGACCCTTGGCATAAAAAACGTCATAACAAACGACGTTTAATTCAAACACAATTTATCAAATTGCTTTCCACTAAATTAAAAGTGGGTGCTTACATTCATGTGGCAACAGATTGGGAGGAGTATGCAGAGTGGGTGTTAGAAGTGCTTAATGCAGCGCCTCAATTGATGAATACCGCAGAAAATTATGCGCAAAAGCCAAGCTATCGACCGCTTACCAAGTTTGAAAGCCGCGGTATTAAATTAGGCCATGGCGTTTGGGATTTGGTGTTTAAAAAAGTTGAATAGAAAGTATTCTTGTAGACGCTAGCGATCAGATTTTAGCTAGGCGTTTTTAGTCAGGCATTTTCAACCAAGGACTAATCGCTTTTTCAACATCTTCCACGCCTTGTTTTTTTAAGCTGGAAAATAACTGTGCGGTACAGTTTTCCCAATTAGCGTTCAATTCTTTTTTTACTTTAGCTAATGTTTGAAACCCATCATTGCGAGATAATTTATCCGATTTAGTCAATAAAACATGGACTGGTTTGCCTCCATAGCAGAACCAATCAAGCATTTGTCGGTCAAGTGGCGTGAGTGGGTGACGACTATCCATCACCAATACTAAGCCGGCTAAGCTATTACGTTCAGTTAAATAGCGTGATAACACCATTTTCCAATGTTCACGCACAGACATAGGTACTTTTGCGTAACCATAACCTGGCAAATCGACCAAAAACTGATCGTTGCCTTTATCCGGATTTAACGAAAAGAAGTTAATCAGTTGCGTTCGGCCTGGTTGTTTACTTACATAAGCCAAGCGATTGTGATTTGCTAATGTATTTAATGCGCTTGATTTGCCAGCATTAGAACGCCCAGCAAATGCAATCTCAATACCATCAGCGGCTGGCAAATCACTGAGGTTATGTGCTGAAATATAAAAAGTGGCGTTTTGAAATAATGGCATGATGTTTTAGTTTGAATAATTTCTGTTGTTAATTTATTATGCAACGCAAAAGCGTATTAGCACATAAGCGGTAAATGCTATCATGAACAGGTGTAATTTGATAAAATTAATAATTAATTTAAGTGTTTTTTCCTAAATCGAGTATCTAAACGGAGTTGTTATGCGCGTCAGTGTTTTCGTATTAATGTTTTTAACAGGTTTTACTGTGACATCTTATGCCAATGAAGTGAAGGAAGATGCTTCAGGCATGAACGAAGCGGTGCAAACTGCTGAAACTATATGTGCAGCATGCCATGGTAAAGATGGAAATAGCGCAATCTCGTTAAATCCTAAACTAGCCGGGCAACATCAAGAATACCTGCTTAAGCAACTCAAAAACTTTAAATCAGGCTCACGCGCAAATGTCGTCATGAGTGGTATGGTTGCAAATTTGACAGAAGACGACATGAAAAGCTTGGCTGATTATTACGCTGGTCAACAATTAAACCTAGGTAAGGCTAAAACTAACGGGGCAGGATCTTTAGGTGAAGAAATTTACCGTGGTGGTATTGCCGCGACTGGTGTGCCAGCATGCGCGGCTTGTCATGGCGCTAATGGTCAAGGGATCCCTAAACGTTACCCACGTTTAGCTGGTCAGCATGCCGATTATACACAACAGCAAATTAAAATATTTCGCACAGGAGAGCGTGACAACGCGCCTATGATGAAAACGATTGCAACTAAAATGACGGATGCTGAAATGGCAGCCGTTGCGGACTATATTCAAGGCTTGCGCTAGTGATTCTTAGTTAGCAGTCCCTTGAGTTATTGGCTCGCAGAAAACTGCAATCTGAATCGAACTTCTGTATCAATGTTGTTGGCCACGCTCAAGGCATAGCCTGCTTGTTTTGCATCAAGCGCTGCATGGTATAAGCCAACACCCATGCCATTCTGTGATGAAATATGCTTTTTAAATAAATCTTTACTTACATTAGGTGGGATAGACTTACCTGAATCCACAACCTCTATGCATAAGCTGTTTTCTTCTGGTTGGGAGATCTCAACTTTAATCCGTATATCGGTTTCATGTTTGGCTTTTTCAGTAGCATTGCTAATTAAATTATCCAATATGCTGTCTAAAACCTCAGCATTAATATCAATTGCAGGTAGCGTCTCAGCTGAGAATTCAATATTTTTTTGTTGATTGCGTAGTTGTAACGCTTTCCACCAAGCGGTCATTTTCTCTACTCTTTTTTTCTCTTCACCTGGTGCTTTAAGTTTGTCTAAGGTGCCGGCAATACGCTGGTTCAGCATAGGTAATTGACGCCGGACTAAGCCAAGTAATTTAGTATTGTCAGCTTCTTTAGTTTGCTCTGCTGCTTTCACTAATGTGCCGACTGCTTGCAAAATATTTTTAATATCATGCGTTAGGCGTGACCCGCTTTCGTAAAAGGCTTGCATATACGCATTTTGGCGTAGCGTCTCTTCACGGCGTTTTGCTTCATAAAACTCACCCATAATTTGAGTGAGTAGTTTTACATGCACGTAAAGCGCTGGTGATACTTGCCAGCGAGAATGTAACGTCATATGTAAATCTTTGAAATTAAAATTATTGCTATATGTTGATTTTTCACCAATGCTGCCGTCTGATTCATCTGCAACCCATGAGACACCAGATATCCAAGGTAGAGAAGTCATTTCCTGCATTGCGCCTTGTAAAAAGCTGTGCGCGTTAGATTCTATCTCACCTAGGTTAGCAATATTTCTCACCCATTGCTCAAATGGCATGCCTACACTGGATAAATAGCGTGACATCATGAGTTCTACGCCGGAAAAGCGCGTACTTGGCTTCCATAAAAAACTAAATGCAATGAGCGTAAACGCAATCGCAAAAATAGACGTAAACATTACTTCAATATAATTGACTTGGTTTTGGTTGCCTACGGCATAGCTAGCCAAAACAAGTAGCATGGCAATTAGCGTAATAATCAAGGTATAGAAAAAGTCGATAATAGGAAGCTGACTTTTGTTTACAGGCGTGTTATTTAAAAATAAAATTCCTACGGGTAAGAGTGGCAATAAATACATAATAGTGAAATTTGCTGCTTCTAAATCCCCTGAAGCGTTTAATAGTTTTGGTACTACCCAGAGTAGTAACATGGCTAATAAGTAGCTCGCCGCTAAAATATGTACAATTTGATTGCGTTTTGAGTCTTCAGATAAAATACGTCCACCTAACAAGCCAAGAAGTAAAGACAGCCATATTGCAATTAACCACCAATTAACAAAATAGTAAGCCAACCAAGCAGTGCCTAATAAAACCATGATACTACTTGCAGATAGCTTTTCTGAGCTACGCCAAATGGGTTGCCACATTAAAAATAAGCCATAAGAGCATAGGAAAAATGCGCGGTTAAATGGATAAGCTTCGCTATGAAACACTAAAAACGCATGCAAACTTATTAGCATTAATGCGAGAATCTGGTGAGTATGAGAAATTATGAGTGCATTAATTTTTTTTATATTAAACATGATGTGTAGTGCTTACATAGCTTCATAAAGTGTCAATATTTAGTCATTTTCGATGAAATGTCATCAATTTAGGAGTTTATTTTATTATCAACCTATATGTAATACGGTAATTAGTAAGGCCTTGAGCAACTGGTATAGATATTGCATGTTTTATTCCAAAGCAATTTAAGCAAAAAGCTGATTTGCATAAAATGACATACAGGTTTAAGGATAACATAATGAAAAAACAATCAGGTTTTACGTTAATAGAGCTTGCAATCGTACTGGTAATCATCGGTCTATTGTTAGGTGGGGTATTGAGAGGGCAGGAGTTAATTAATAGTGCAAAGGTGAAAAATATAGCACGTGATTTTCAAAATGCACAAGTCTACTTATATGGTTACCAAGATAAATATAAGGCATTGCCAGGAGATGATAGAGCAGCTGTAGTTCATCTTGGTGTGTTAGCATCACAAGCTACTGGCTCGCAAGGGAATGGTCAAATTGATGGTGTTTGGGATGTTCCTGCCCAAACAGATGAATCCTATATTTTTTGGCAGCATGTAAGGTTAGCGGGTTTTGCGCCCGGATCGACGACTATTGGGGATGCTACTTTTTTGCCAACAAATGCAGATGGCGGTCCCTTTGGTATTCAAAGTATATCTGGCGCAGCAAATATTCCAACTACACCAGTTGGGTTTAGTGGAGCTTATGCAGTCTGCTCTGGTAATGTGCGTGGTGAGTTTGCTAAACAATTAGATACAACATTGGATGATGGCCAAACCAATGGTGGTTCTTTACGTGTTTTCACTACAGGGGGCACAACTTGGCTGGAGGTATTAACTGTTGATGATTCAACCAATTATAATGTTTGTATGGCTTTTTAGATAACCCATTAAAGTTTCTTTAACTTTGATAAGGCCTGCTTTTGCGGGCCTTATGTGTTTAATTCTCTAAATTTTGGTATTGCTTGTTATGTATTTTGATTTAGAATGAGCGAAACGAAATTATATAAAAAAATGATCAAAAATCAAAACATCGTCGAAATAGATAATCTTTCATTCGGCTATAAAAAAATACTGTTACACAAAGGCATTAATATGTCTTTTGCGCGTGGCAAGGTGACCGCTATTATGGGTGGTAGTGGTAGTGGTAAAACAACGCTGCTACGTTTGATTGGTGGACAAATAAAGCCAAATAAAGGCGAAGTTCGCGTTAGCGGTAAGGTAGTGCACAAGCAAAACCGCGAAGGTATCTATCAATTACGTCAACAGATGGGTATGTTGTTTCAGCATGGTGCTTTGTTTACCGATTTATCTGTATTTGAAAATGTCGCTTTTCCTATGCGTGAACTAACAGATTTGCCAGAAAACATGATTCGAGATTTGGTCTTGCTTAAACTCAATGCGGTTGGCTTAAGAGGCGCACACACCTTAATGCCTGCTGAGCTTTCAGGGGGTATGGCACGTAGAGTGGCTTTGGCCAGAGCGGTGGCGTTAGATCCGAATATTATTATGTATGATGAGCCTTTTGCCGGCTTAGATCCGATTACTATGGCGGTTATTTGTGATTTAATTCGCACCTTAAACGATGCGCTTGGTGCAACATCTATTATTGTGACGCATGATGTAAAAGAGGCATTTTCATTTGCAGATTATATTTATTTTGTAGCTGATGGTGTTGTCGCTGCTGAAGGGACACCAGAAGAGCTGCATCAGTCAACCTTGCCTTTTGTTTATCAATTTATCCATGGCAAAACAGATGGTCCAGTTCCTTTTCATTACCCAGCATCAGATTTTAAGCAAGAACTGCTAGAGGCTGACTCATGAGCTATTCTAATTTTTTCAATAAAGTAGTGGAAAGCTTGATTTGCCTTGGTCACGATATTATTGAGCAAATTTGGCGTGTTGGGTCACTAACGCGTTTGTTTGCTTTAACACTTATTTCTTCTGGTGAGAGTTTTCGACGATTTTATTTGGTTATTCGAGAGGTTTACTTCACTGGTGTCATGTCGTTAGTGATTATTTCCGTCTCAGCATTTTTTGTTGGTATGGTGCTGGCGTTGCAAGGTTACAATACTCTGCAAAAATATGGCTCTTCTGAAGCAATCGGTGTATTAGTGGCTTTATCATTAGTGCGCGAGTTGGGGCCAGTTGTCACTGCGTTATTATTTGCAGGTCGGGCTGGTACTGCTATCACTGCTGAAATTGGTTTAATGAAAACAACAGAACAGCTTTCTGCTATGGAAATGATGGCAGTGAATCCTGTGTCGCGTGTGATTGCGCCAAAGTTTTGGGCAGGTGTTATTTCAATGCCATTGTTGGCTGCACTATTTTCTATGATTGGTATACTTGGAGGTTATTTAGTAGCTGTGCCAATAATAGGGGTTGATGAAGGCGCATTTTGGTCGCAAATGCAGGCAAATGTGGATTGGCGTTTAGATATTCTGAATGGCGTTATTAAAAGTGTTGTATTTGGTATTGCTTGCACGATGATTGCGCTATTTGAAGGTTATGATGCGCCACCAACAGCGGAAGGCGTGAGTAGAGCAACCACTAAAACAGTGGTAACTTCATCATTAGCTGTTTTAGCTTTAGATTTTGCATTAACGTCATTTATGATTAGTTAAATAGAAAATATTTCAGAGGTGAGTCTTTATGAGTAGAACAACGATAGATTTGTGGGTAGGTATATTTGTGGCGCTTGGTGTTGCGGCACTACTTGGTCTTGCTATGAAAGTAGGTAATTTAACGGGTGGAAACATCGGAGATACTTATACCGTTGACGCTGCATTTGAGAATATTGGTGGTTTAAAAATACGAGCACCAGTTAAAAGTGCGGGTGTTGTTGTTGGTCGAGTAGGTAATATAATTTTTGATACGCAAACTTTTGAGGCAATTGTCAGTCTCAATCTAGATAAAAGATATGATTTTCCAGCAGATACTTTTGCTAGCATCTATACCGCGGGCTTGCTTGGTGAGCAATATATAGGTTTGGAAGCTGGTGGTGAAGAAGTAAGTTTAAAAAATGGTGATAAAATTATACAAACACAAGATGCTGTAGTGTTGGAAAAAATGATCAGTCAGTTTTTATATAATAAGGCATCAGAACCAACTGAACCATAACGAATACGGAAAATCATAACAATTCAACCAAAACTGATGGTGATGCGTTAATTGATAATCTTTTGGATGATGTTTTAAATTAAATCTCTAGAGATTTTTAGAAAAGGGAAAAAATATGATTAAAATTTTTTTAGTAGCTTTTGCTATGGCTTGTTTAAGCTTCAGCGCATGGGCAATAGAGTCTCCTGATGAACTTGTAAAAAGAACAGTTCAAGATGTGACTCATATTATTGAGACTGACAAAGATATACAAGCAGGTGACCAAGCCAAAATATTTGCTTTGGCTGAAGAGAAGGTGTTGCCTAACTTTAATTTCGTACGTATTTCACGTCTAGTGCTAGGAAAAAATTGGACAAGAGCCAATCCAGAACAAAAAACGGCTTTTCAAAGTGAATTCAGGACATTGCTACTGCGCACTTACGCGTCAGCATTGTCAAAATATAAAAATCAAAAGATTGAATTTAAACCTTTTCGTATGGGTGAAAATGCAAAAACAGCCACTGTGAAAACACAGATTTTACAAGATGGCGGCCAGCCTGTTTCGGTTAACTATACCTTAGCGCAAGAGCCAGAAGCTTGGAAAGTGTATGACATTGTGATTGAAGGTGTAAGTTTGGTGACCAATTATCGTGGTCAATTTTCACAAGAAGTACGTCAGAATGGTATGGATAGTTTAATTAAAAAGCTAACAGATAAAAATGCTAAGGCGATAGCTAAATAAGGTAAATAAATGGCTGAAATTCTTCAAAATAAGCAGCAATGGGAAGTAACTGGTGATATCTTCATGAATAATGCGAATGCGTTATTAGAGGCTAGCAATGCGTTAACTATTTCAGATGGTACGGCGATTAATTTTAAAAACGTCGATGAAGTGGATACCGCTGCTGTGAGTTTGATGCTTGCATGGAGAAGGCGCGCAAATGCTGAGCAACACGTTTTAAAGTTTGTGAACTTGCCAGCTAGTTTGACAAGTTTATTAGGTTTGTACGGTATTGCGGGGTTATTTAATTAGCTTGATGCAATGTTAATCACTCAGGGCTATTTTGCTTGAAGACTTAAAGTTTAACCCCATCCTTTTATGATGGGGTTTGTTTTTATATTTAGTTTAGAATTTTTATTAGGATAATTTTTGTCACTTCCGGCTATTCAATTTGATTCATTACACAAGAGTTTTGGCTCACTACATGCTTTAAAGGGAATTAACCTTAGTGTGCATCAAGGCGAATTTTTTGGTTTGCTTGGGCCAAATGGTGCTGGAAAATCCACCATGATTAATATTTTGGCTGGCCTCTTAAAACCTAGTTCAGGTAAGGTTTCTGTTATTGGGCACGACGTGGTTAAAGATTATCAGGCTGCCAGAATGGCTTTAGGTATTGTGCCCCAAGAATTGGTGTTTGATCCATTTTTTAATGTACGAGAAATGTTACGTTTCCAAGCAGGCTATTTTGGCAAAGGAACAGAAAATGATGTATGGGTCGATGAAATTATTGAATCATTAGGCTTGGCTGATAAAGCGCATACAAATATGCGTAAATTGTCAGGTGGTATGAAGCGACGTGCACTGATTGCGCAAGCTTTAGTTCATAAGCCGCCAGTCATTGTTCTAGATGAGCCGACAGCTGGTGTCGATGTTGAGCTTAGACAGTTAATGTGGGCATTTATCAAACGGCTGAATGAAGAGGGTCATACGATTATCCTAACCACACATTATTTGGAAGAGGCTGAAGCGCTTTGTTCACGCGTGGCAATGATGAAGCAAGGTGAAATTGTTGCTTTAGATAGTACCGCTAACTTATTGAGTCAATTTGCAGTTAAAAACTTACGCCTCACATTAGATTCGCCAAACTTACCTACTAGTTTACTACCGATGTTAAAGCACGGAGATGGTGGGGTATTTATGCTGGGCTTGTCTAAGTTCGATGATGTTGAATTTGCATTAAACGAGCTTACAAAAGCTAATATTCAGGTTAAAGATATGCAGTTAACTGAGGCGGATTTGGAAGATGTGTTTTTATCTTTGGTTGGCGGTGGCGCATGAGTTTAATTAATCCACAAACACGTGGTATGTATACTTTATTTAAAAAAGAAGTGTTGCGTTTTTGGCGCGTTGCATTTCAAACAATTGCATCACCGGTCATGACCGCCTTGCTTTATTTGCTCATATTTTCACACGTCTTAGAAGGGCGAGTAACTGTCTACGATGGTGTGCCTTATACCGCGTTTTTGATTCCTGGTTTAATTATGATGTCGTTATTGCAGAATTCATTCGCCAATAGTTCATCTAGTCTTGTGCAGTCAAAAGTAATGGGCAATATTGTTTTTGTACTATTAACGCCGCTGACTTATGTGCAGTTTTTTAGCGCATTTTTAGCCGCCTCAATCATTCGTGGTTTGGTAGTGGGCTTTAGTATTTATCTTGTTGCAATCTGGTTTGTAGAACTGCCAATTACACATTTAGCCTGGATTATTACATTTGCTTTTTTAGGTAGCGCATTATTAGGTACTTTTGGCATTATCGCAGGGATATGGTCAGATCGGTTTGACCAAATGGCAGCATTTCAAAATTTTGCCATTATGCCGCTAACTTTCTTATCGGGTGTATTTTATTCTATTCATTCATTACCGCCATTTTGGCAATCATTATCAAAATTTAATCCATTCTTTTATATGATTGATGGGTTTAGATATGGATTTTTTGGTGCTGGAGATATTTCGCCTTGGATAAGCCTGATTGTGGTGACAGCATTTTTAGCCGCTTTAGTAACATTAAGCTTAAAAATGTTAAAATCCGGTTATAAGCTAAGAGGCTAGTAATTTGCTATTAAGCAAAGAAAATTGACGAGAAGATAATGTTAAGTGCACAACAATTAGAAAGTTATATCATTGAGAATTTAGCCTGTGATTACATTAAAGTAATGGGAGATGATGGTACGCATTTTGAGGCAGTCATTGTAAGCCCTGCTTTCGAAGGCCAAAATATGATCAAGCAACATCAGCTTGTTTACGCTGCACTCGGTGATCGTATGCGTGCTGAAATTCATGCACTATCGATGAAAACAATGACGCCAAGTCAATGGCAAAAAGCACAGAAGCCTGTGCTTTAAATAATAAAGTTTTTCTAAACTAAATGAGATTTTTATAGGAGTGTTTGAATATGGATGCACAAGAAGCAATTAAAGAAACCGTGACTAGCAACCCTGTCGTGTTGTATATGAAAGGTAGTCCAAAATTCCCTCAATGTGGGTTCTCAAACTTGGCAACACAAATTTTAGATGCTTGCGAAGCAAAATATGTCGCAATCGATGTGTTGCAAGATCAAGATATTCGCGAAGGCATTAAAGAATATTCAAACTGGCCAACTATCCCGCAGCTTTACGTAAATGGTGAATTTGTAGGTGGTTCTGATATTTTGCGTGCAATGCACGAAAGTGGAGAATTAAAGACACTGATTACTGAGGCTGGCTAGTTGGATAAGCTGATAATTGAAGGTGGCTATCCACTAAATGGAGAAGTCACCATATCAGGTGCAAAAAATGCAGCTTTGCCAATTCTATGTGCTTCATTATTAGCGGCAACACCGCTGCAATTGAGCGGCGTTGCCGCGCTTAAAGATATAGATACTACTTTAAAACTGCTCGATATCATGGGCGTTAAAGTCGATAGGCGAGCTGATAAAGTGAGCTTAGATGCGAGTGAAGTAGGTTCGTTTGAAGCGACTTATGAAATGGTAAAAACCATGCGGGCATCTATTTTGGTGTTAGGGCCTCTATTGGCGCGTTTTGGTAGTGCGCGCGTTTCGTTGCCTGGTGGGTGTGCCATAGGCTCACGTCCAGTGGATTTGCATATCAAAGGATTGCAAGCCATGGGTGCTGCGATTCATATCACGCACGGTTATATTCAAGCAAGCACATTACATTTGCCTAATCGTCGCTTGCAAGGTGCGCGTTATTACATGGACATGGTGACTGTGACTGGTACAGAAAACCTGATGATGGCAGCTGCGCTAGCCAATGGCATTACAGTGTTAGAAAATGCAGCCAAAGAGCCTGAGGTAGTCGATTTAGCTGAATGTTTGAACAAAATGGGCGCTAACATCAAAGGTGTTGGCACTGATGTCATTACCATTGAAGGTGTTGAGGAATTAAATGGCACTAGCCATCGCATTGTTTGCGACCGAATAGAGGCCGGTACTTATATGGTAGCTGCTGCGATGGCTGGCGGCGAGGTAAAACTAAATAACGTACGGGCAGATTTATTAGATGCAGTGATAGAGAAGTTGACTGAAGCGGGCGCTCAAATTAGTAGTGATGAACATAGTATTACTGTTAAAAGTGATGGCAATTTAAAAGCAGTCAATATTCGAACGGCACCACACCCAGCCTTTCCTACGGATATGCAGGCACAGTTTATGGCCATGAACGTAGTCGCAAAAGGTGTATCTAAAGTGACAGAAACGATTTTTGAAAATCGTTTTATGCATGTGCAAGAAATGCAGCGCTTAGGCGCTGATATCAGTATTGATGGTAATACGGCATTAGTTCAAGGCGTGCCTTATCTTGATGGTGCGACAGTTATGGCAACAGATTTACGTGCTTCTGCAAGTTTGGTGCTAGCGGGTTTGGTTGCCCGTGATGAAACAATTATTGAACGTATTTATCACTTAGACCGTGGGTACGAACTTTTAGAAGAAAAATTTACTGCGCTGGGCGCAAAGATTAAGCGAGTTCATTAGCATGATTACAATTGCGTTATCAAAAGGACGGATATTTGAAGAAACCACACCGTTACTAGTGGCAGCTGGTATCCAGCCGTTGGAAGACCCGGAGTCTTCAAGAAAGCTTATATTATCGACGAACCGTGATGATGTGCGGCTAATCATTGTACGTGCCTCAGATGTGCCAACTTATGTGCAATATGGAGCTGCAGATTTAGGCATTGCTGGTAAAGATATATTAGATGAGCACGGTAGTGAAGGCTTATACCAACCTTTAGATTTGCAAATTGCAAAATGCAAAATGATGGTCGCAGTGCGTAAAGGCTTTGATTATGATGCTGTGATTCGTCAAGGTGCGCGATTGAAAGTAGTGACTAAATATGTAAAAACAGCACGCGAGCACTTTGCTGAAAAAGGCATGCATGTTGATTTAATTAAACTATACGGTTCAATGGAGCTTGGTCCTCTAGTTGGATTGGCTGATGCGATTGTCGACTTAGTCAGCACCGGTGGTACGCTAAAGGCAAATAATCTAGAAGCCGTAGAGCATATTGGTGATATTAGTTCACGTCTTATTGTGAATCAGGCATCCTTAAAACTTAACCGAACGCTATTACAGCCGATTCTGGATGCATTTACGGCAGCTGTAGAAAAAACTAGTAAATAACTAGAACTAACATTTAGGCATAGTATGAAAATTAGACGTTTATCTACAAAAGAAGAGAGCTTCGAGGCTGATTTAAAAGCCTTGCTAGCTTTTGAGACGGCGCAAGATGATAGCGTTGATGAAATTGTGGCTAATATTTTAAAAGATGTTAAAAAGCGTGGTGATACTGCTGTGTTGGAATACACCAATCGCTTTGATAAGACTAATGTTACTAGCATGCAAGCGTTGGAGGTTTCAATAGTTGACATGCACGCTGCACTTGATAGCTTACAAGAAATGCAGCGCAGCGCATTAAAATCAGCTGCTCAACGCGTGCGTGAATACCATGAAAAACAAGTTGCACAGTCTTGGTCTTATGCCGAAGATGACGGCACCTTACTTGGGCAACAAGTCACTGCATTAGACCGCGTTGGCCTCTACGTGCCAGGCGGCAAAGCTGCTTATCCATCTAGTGTATTAATGAATGCTATTCCTGCCAAAGTGGCAGGTGTGCAAGAACTCATAATGGTAGTGCCAGCACCTAATGGCGAAAGGAATGCTTTGGTACTAGCTGCTGCTGCAATTTCCGGCGTTGATCGTGTGTTTTGTATTGGTGGCGCACAGGCTGTCGGTGCCTTGGCTTATGGCACGGAAACAGTGCCACAAGTTGATAAGATTACCGGGCCTGGTAATGCCTATGTGGCTGCAGCTAAACGACGTGTGTTTGGAGTGGTAGGCATTGATATGGTGGCAGGTCCGTCAGAAATTTTAATTATTTGCGATGGTAAAACAGATCCTGATTGGATTGCGATGGATTTATTTAGCCAAGCTGAACATGATGAAATGGCGCAATCTATTTTGCTAAGCCCCGATGCTGAGTTTTTAGAAAAAGTGGCTGCCAGCATGTTAAGGCTAGTGGAAGACTTGCCACGTAAAGATATTATTAATCAATCAATCTCAGATCGTGGTGCTTTGATTTTAGTCAATGATTTAAACGAGGCCATTGAGATTAGTAATTATATTGCCCCAGAGCACTTGGAACTTTCGGTAGAAGATCCATTAACCATGTCGAAAAAGATTAAACATGCTGGTGCTATTTTCATGGGGCGTGATACATGTGAAGCATTAGGTGATTATTGTGCGGGCCCTAATCATGTTTTACCTACTTCACGTACGGCGCGTTTCAGTTCGCCACTAGGTGTTTATGATTTTCAAAAACGCTCTAGCTTAATTATGGTTTCAAAAGAGGGTGTACAAAAATTGGGTAAAATTGCCGCTACCCTTGCTGAGGGTGAGAACCTTCAGGCACATGCGCGATCTGCAGAATATAGGCTGAAATAATGAGTACTTTCTGGAGTAAGATAGTTCATAAGCTAACTCCTTATGTGCCCGGTGAGCAGCCTAAGCAAACAAAATTGCTTAAATTAAACACTAATGAGAACCCCTACGGGCCAAGCTCTAAAGTGCTGGTTGCGCTTAAAATGCAAGTATCTGATAAGTTGCGTTTGTATCCAGATCCTAATTCAGCCAAGTTAAAAGAAGTCGTTGCTGAATATCACGGTTTAGCTTCAAATCAAGTGTTTGTTGGTAATGGTTCTGATGAGGTGCTGGCTCATATTTTCCAAACACTCCTTAAACACTCTTTACCGATACTCTTTCCCGACATTACTTATAGTTTTTATCCCGTATATTGTAAATTGTATGGTATTGAGTATGAAACGATCGCTTTGGATAGGCGTTTTGAAATTAATATTCACGATTATGACAAACCAAATGGCGGCATAGTTTTTCCTAATCCAAATGCGCCAACAGGTATTCCATTGCCCTTGGAGAAAGTCGAAGCATTGCTACACAAGAACAAGCATTCTGTGGTGGTGGTTGATGAGGCTTATGTAGATTTCGGCACGGAGTCTTCAGTTGGATTAATTAAAAAATACCCGAATCTATTAATCACGCGAACATTATCAAAATCTCGTTCTTTAGCAGGTTTACGTTTAGGTTATGCGCTTGGTCATCCTGAATTAATAGAAGGGCTCATGCGCGTAAAAGATAGTTTTAACTCGTATCCAATTGATTATTTTGCAGAGGCTGGTGCTATTGCTGCGATTAAAGATGTTGAGCATTTTGAAGAGACTTGTCATCAAATAATATTGACTAGAGATGCATTGGTGAAAAGATTGGAGGCACTTAACTTTGTAGTGCTCCCATCTGGCGCTAATTTTATACTCACTAAACACAACGCTATCGATGGTGAGACTCTATTTAAGAAGTTACGTGAAAAAAGTATTATCGTTAGACATTTCAAAAAACCTACACGTATTGCGCCTTATCTGCGGATTACTATCGGTACTCAGCAACAATCAGAGCAGCTTTTAAGGACATTAATTGCAATAATCGCAGATTAAGGAATCAATTTTTTAAGTAAATTGAACTAATTTCAGTGATAAAAGTCACTAAATTATTGAAATGATGCATCAAATGCGGTTATCATGTGCGCATGTACAGTTTTGTACAAAATAGTGTTTTGTTCAGTCTGAAATTACACAACGTAAACAAGATACTAAATTTTAATCTCACAAGTTGAGCGAGCACGGAGGAATAAGCACATGGCACAAACCCAAATGGCACTAGATTCACTAGATTTCGATGCAACGGTTGCATTAGCAACTCAAGTTGCACCACACGTAGATATTTTAGAAATTGGTACTCCATGTATTAAACATAATGGTATTGAATTACTAAAAGTACTGCGTGAAAAATTTCCAAACAATAAAATTTTAGTTGATTTGAAAACAATGGACGCAGGCTTTTACGAAGCAGAGCCATTCTACAAAGAAGGTGCAGATATTTGTACAGTATTAGGTACTGCTGATATCGGTACTATTAAAGGCGTAATTGATGTTGCTAATAAATACAATAAAATGGCACAAGTTGATTTAATCAATGTCGAAGACAAAAAAGCACGTACGCTTGAAGTGGCTAAACTAGGCGCACATATTATTGGTGTGCATACTGGTTTAGATCAACAAGCTGCTGGTCAAACACCATTTGGTGATTTAGCATTAGTTACTAGTTTAAATACTGGTGCTAAAGTTTCTGTTGCTGGTGGTGTCAAAGCTGCAACGGTTAAACAAGTTGTTGATTCAGGTGCTGATATTGTTGTTGCAGGTGCTGCAATTTACGGCGCGGCTGATCCAGCTGCTTCAGCTAAAGAAATTACTGGTTTAGCACATGCAGATAATGCAAAAGCAAGCGGCGGTATGGGTTGGTTACCATGGGCGTTAATTGCCGGTGCAATCGTATTAGGTTTGTTCTTGCTAAATGGTGGTTCAACAGATGAAATGGCTACAGATGCTGCTGCAACAATGGACGAAGCGACTGAAAGTATGGGCGACGCTGCAGAAGCAACTGGGGATATGGCAAGTGATGCTGTTGAAGCAACAAGTGAGGCTGCATCTGATGCTGTTGGCGCTGCTGTTGATGCTGCTGCAGAGTAAGTTAACAATTACAACTTAACTGAATCAGATTCAAATATAAAAGCCGGCCTTGGGTCGGCTTTTATATTTTCTAGTAAATATAAAAATAATAGGTTTAGGTTCGAGTGGTCATCGTTTTATAGGTTTGCCAATCGTGTTTAACAATTCTATTGTTATATTTAGCAGAGATTCCTAGTGAATAAAGCCAGAACTTACGATTTGAAATCATTAATTGGCTCTTTGGCGCTTTATCCAAACGGTATACGTAAATGCTTTTTGCGCGTTAATACCAGTTTGAGTTAAAATACACGTTGATCGTAAAAATATTTTATTGACTACTCTTAGATTGATCTTATGCGCCAAGCCGAAGTTACTCGTAATACATTAGAAACACAAATTACCGTTGCAATTGATATTGACGGTACTGGACTATCTAAATTTGATACTGGTATTGGGTTTTTAGATCACATGCTTGATCAGGTAGCACGACATGGCATGATGGATCTTAGCGTTAAAGCCCAAGGTGATTTGCACATTGATGCCCATCACACAGTTGAAGATATCGGTATTACCTTAGGCCAGGCTTTTATAAAAGCACTAGGGGATAAAAAAGGGATTGCACGTTATGGACATGCCTATGTGCCTTTGGATGAGGCGTTGTCGCGTGTGGTGCTAGATTTATCAGGGCGACCAGGTTTAGAGTTTGATTGTGAATTTACAAGAGCTGCCATTGGTGATTTTGATGTGGATTTATTCTATGAGTTTTTTCAAGGGTTTACTAACCACTCATTAGTCACTTTACACATTGACAACCTCAAAGGACACAATTCGCATCATCAGGCTGAGACAATATTTAAAGCATTTGGCCGTGCCCTACGCATGGCTGTTGCAATTGATGCGCGTATGGCCGGTATTATGCCATCTACAAAAGGGTCGCTATAAAGCAGGTTTCTAAGGCGATTTCTTTCTGTAGCGATTAAAGTAGTGATTAAATGAAAAAAATAGATATTGCAATAGTTGATTATGGAATGGGTAATTTAAGATCTGTTTCTAAAGCAATAGAGTATGTAACGCCTAATAAAACAGTGGTCGTTACCAGTGATGCTTCTCTAATTAATCAAGCTGAGCGCGTGGTGTTTCCAGGTCAAGGGGGCATGCCAGACTGTATTCGTGAGTTAGATTTACGTGGTTTACGTGAATCGGTTATTGATGCTGCACAGACTAAGCCTTTCTTAGGTATTTGTATCGGTATGCAAATGTTGTTTGAACATTCTGAAGAAGGTGATATTACTGGCTTGGATTTGTTTAAAGGCAATGTAAAGAAATTTACAAAAGCTGAGATGCATGATAATTTTGGTCAAAAGCTTAAAGTGCCGCATATGGGTTGGAATCAAGTCTATCATCAACAAAATCCGCATTCAATGTGGAACAAGATCGGCAATGGCGAGCGCTTTTATTTCGTACATAGCTATTACGTAATACCTAAAGATGAAGCCGATACGATTGCTTTTTGTGAATACCCTAAACCATTTACATGTGCCATTGCGCGAGATAATATATTTGCCGTGCAGTTTCATCCAGAAAAAAGCGCACATGCTGGTTTGCAATTGCTGGATAATTTTGTAAACTGGAATCCCTAAGTACTGATTTTATTGATATTTATCAAATAAAACTTGTTACACACCACTCATTTTATAAACAAATTTACTACTAGATAAGCTTATGTTAATTATTCCAGCAATTGATCTTAAAGACGGCCACTGTGTCCGACTAAAACAAGGCTTGATGGAGGAGTCTACCGTTTTTTCAGATGATCCTGCAGCCATGGCAAGGTATTGGGTCGAGCAAGGTGGAAAACGCTTACACCTAGTCGATTTAAATGGTGCGTTTGCAGGTAAGCCAATCAACGAAATTGCAATTAAATCTATTGTGAAAGAAGTTGGCGGTGGTGAAATACCAATTCAACTTGGCGGTGGCATTCGTGATTTAAATACAATAGAACGCTATTTAGATAATGGCATTGATTATGTTATTTTAGGTACTGCCGCTGTTAAAAACCCAAGCTTTTTACATGAAGCTTGTTTTAATTTTCCTGGGAAAATTATTGTTGGTTTAGATGCTAAAGACGGAAAAGTTGCTGTTGATGGCTGGTCAAGAATAACCGGACATGATGTGATTGATTTAGCCAAAAAATATGAAGACTATGGAGTTAATTCAATTGTCTATACCGATATTGGTCGTGATGGCATGATGACTGGTGTGAATGTTGAGGCGACTGTTGCGCTAGCGCAAGCATTAACCATTCCAGTGATTGCTTCTGGGGGGCTGACAAATATTGAGGATGTACGTAACTTATGTGAAATGGCAGATGAAGGCATAGTTGGTGCAATAACAGGTCGGGCAATTTACGAAGGCTCTATTGATCTTGCTGCCGCGCAAGCATTGGCTGATAAGTTGACTCAAAATGCTCGCTAAGCGCATTATTCCTTGTTTGGATGTGACAGATGGCCGCGTTGTAAAAGGCGTTAATTTCTTAGCTTTGCAAGATGCAGGCGACCCAGTAGAAATTGCAAAACGCTATGATGATCAAGGCGCTGATGAACTTACCTTTTTAGATATCACTGCTAGCTCTGATGGTCGTGGTTTACTTTTACATATTATCGAAGAAGTGGCTAGCCAAGTATTTATCCCGCTCACTGTAGGCGGTGGCGTCCGTGAAGTTGAAGACGTAAGACGTTTGCTCAACGCGGGGGCTGATAAAGTTAGTATTAATACTACTGCAGTGCTAGATCCTCAAATGGTTGCTGACGCAACCTCGCGTTTTGGTTCACAATGTATTGTGGTCGCAATTGATGCCAAAAAAGTAGAGAATAAACCATATGAATGGGAAGTCTTTACGCATGGCGGTAGAAAAGAAACTGGCTTAGATGCGGTTAAATGGGCAGAACGTATGGTGGGAATGGGTGCAGGCGAGCTATTGGTCACCAGTATGGATCGCGACGGAACAAAAATTGGATTTAATAATCCGCTGAATAAAGCGATTTCAGACGCGGTAGATGTGCCAATTATCGCTTCTGGAGGTGTTGGCAACTTACAACACTTAGTGGATGGCGTTACTGAAGGTGGCGCTGATGCTGTCTTAGCTGCGAGTATATTTCATTATGGAGAGTACACTGTGCAGCAAGCTAAAGAATATATGCAACAGCATAAGATTGAGGTGAGGCTTTGAATTGGTTAGATGAAATTAACTGGGATGCCGATGGGTTAGTACCTGCGATTGCGCAAGAAGTTGGTACAGGAAAAGTGTTGATGTTCGCGTGGATGAATCGTGAGGCGTTAGAAGAAACCCGTAAGACTATGCAAGCAGTTTACTGGTCGCGGTCACGTAAAAAATTATGGCGAAAAGGGGAGGAGTCTGGCCATGTACAATACGTGCATGAGATTCGACTTGATTGCGATGAAGATGTGGTCCTGATTTCTGTTGAACAAGACGGGGGCATTGCATGTCATACTGGACGACACAGCTGTTTTTACAAAAAATTAGAAAAAGATGAATGGCAGACAGTTGATCCTATTATTAAGAACCCAGAAGATATTTACAACCGAATCGGTTAAGTCCAAGCTGAAGCCGCTTATATTGACGAAAAATATGAACGATATTTTTGTATGAATGATACTTTAGAGCGCTTAGCTGAATTGCTAGAGTCACGTAAATCTGCTGATCCAGCATCTTCTTATGTGGCTAAGTTATATGGCAAAGGGATGGATAGCATACTCAAAAAAGTGGGTGAAGAAGCAACCGAAGTTGTGATTGCTGCTAAAGGTGGCAACAAAAAAGAAATTATTTATGAGACCGCTGATTTATGGTTTCATACAATGGTGATGTTAGCGCAAGCGGGCCTAAAGCCACAAGATGTTCTTGATGAGCTAGCTAGGCGTGAAGGCTTATCTGGCATCGCAGAAAAAGAGAGTAGAAAAAAATGACTACAGATTGTATTTTTTGTAAAATTATTAACATAGATATTCCTGCAAAAACTATCTATGAAGATGATGATGTTATTGTATTTAATGATATTAAGCCAATGGCGAAAATACATTTTTTAATTGTGCCTAAATTGCATGTAGAAAGCTTAAAGGCATGTGATGATATGCAGCAAGCACTGTTAGGAAAAATGTTGTTGTTAACATCTAAACTTGCAGCAGAACAAGGTTTGGTTGGATATAAAACATTAATTAATACTGGCCGTGAGGCAGGACAAGAGGTCTTCCATCTACATATGCATATATTTGGCGGCGGCGAAGTTTAATTTATTTAGGAGATGAATCATGGGTGCATTTAGTTTATGGCATTGGTTAATTGTGTTGTTGATTGTGGTGCTGGTATTTGGTACTAAGAAACTAAAAAACATGGGTGGTGATGTTGGTGGCGCTGTTAAAGAGTTCAAAAAAGCGATGAATGATGAGAGAAAAGATGAGCAAGTCAGTAACAATGAAGAGACTGGCGCAGTGATTGAAGGCGAAGTGACTGAGAAAACTAAACATTAATTAGCAGTATTCAAACCCATTATGTTTGATATGTCTTTTTCAGAATTGATGATTGCCGCAGTGATTGCCTTAATCGTCATTGGCCCCGAAAAGTTACCTAAAGTAGCACGAACAGTCGGTGCTTTTGCTGGTCGTTTGCAACGTTATATCTCTGATGTTAAAGAAGAGATTAATCGAGAATCTCGCTTTGAAGAATTGCAAGCGCTGCAGCAAGAAATTTCTGGCGGTGTGCAAACAGCAGAATCTAGTATTAGAACTGGAATAGATGAGCTGGTTGATGCTGTCAAACCTAAT
>CAZJUK010000012.1:0-30143 GCA_964549145.1 uncultured Methylophilaceae bacterium | reverse complement strand
CCAGATACAGGTGGTCATGTCGGTTTCTCTGGACGCCAAAACTGGCTTCCAAATCGCTTGTTAGATTTTTTTAGTCCTAGTAAATAAACTAAAATTTAAACAGCTGGTAAGAAAAGCAGGGCCAAGTTATTCAATAACAATGCATAATCCAAAACCCAGTATTTTTATTACCTTTATGCTGATGCTTTGATGAGTGTTGCTGCTGCTTTTTTTGCTCTTAAGGCAGCACCTGTTTTAGGGCTTAATCGTTCTACCAATGCGGCACCTTCAAAAATGATCATCAGTTGCTGACCTAATGTGTCAGGATCTTTAACACCTGCTGCTTTGGCTAGCTCAGAAAAGTATTGATGTAACTCTTTTGAGAGTTCGGCAGAGTAGTGATTAACAGGGTGGTTTGGGTCAGGAAACTCAACGGATGCAATATGAAATGGTAATCCCTGAAACTCAGGTTTGGTAATCCATAATTCAAATAAATCACACAGCTCCAATAATATTTCAAGGGAGTTTTTCTTCTGACTGCTAAGGTTTTTTTCCAGCCATGTATAAAAGCGATCAGATTTATCGCGCAAATAGGCAATTACAAGTTGATTTTTACTTGGAAAATATTTGTAAAGCGTCGCTTTCGCTATACCACCTTCACTTATTATTAAATCAACACCTGATGAATTTATACCTCTAGTTTCAAACAGTTGTGTTGCTGTGGCAACTATTTTCTCACGCATTTTAGTCAT
This sequence comes from uncultured Methylophilaceae bacterium, assembly GCA_964549145.1. GTDB lineage: Bacteria > Pseudomonadota > Gammaproteobacteria > Burkholderiales > Methylophilaceae. The sequence goes on along the minus strand of CAZJUK010000012.1, from coordinate 29,412 downwards.
TTTAGTCATTTTAGTCATCCATTTTCTTAAAAGATGTTTAACGGGTTAATCATTAACTTTTGAGAGTAATTACAATTTACATAGTCCAGAGATTTTTTGAGGTCCTCTGCCGTGTTGATATTCACTTTTCCTTCAGTCACAAATGCAATAAATGCTTCGCGGTCCTTAGGTTGTAACACTAATGCCTGCGGAAGCTGGCAGTCTCCTTGTTGCATTTGGTTATAAACAGCAATTAAGTTACCAACTATTTTGCTGCCAACTTCATTAATGGGTGTTTCTTGCGTGACCTGAACCGAACTCAAACCCATCGATTGTCTGTTTTTACTGTTGATCGAAAATATAGTTAATACAAAACCAATAACAATGATAAAACTGATTAACGAAAAATACATCATGTTGCTATCTCTCTTCGGTGGGGCTACAAGCTCTTTTATCGTTTGGTTAACAAGAGGCCACGTCGTTTCTGAGTTATTTTGAGCTTGAACCTTGATAGCGCCAATGATTAGAAACAAAATCTGGTCACTGACTACATTTGGTTCATCACTCCTTATTGCAGAAACTTCATTCTTGATTGATTTCCTTAATGCCTGAATATCTTCTATTGAAAATTCTTCAATAACACCCTCTGCATTTTTGGATAGCCTGTCTTGACTCCATTTTTCAATATCACTAGATAATTTAATTAAACGGGCAATTGGTGTTTTACCAATACGCTTGTCGTGTAAATTAAAGCCTTCAGTTTTAAAAAAATCATTAGTCATTGTAATTAAAGGTTTCTTTTATAAAATACTTGCAAAGTAATTAATTATGCTTCAAACTAATTATGAACAGACCTGTCTGGATACTAATTGATTTTTAATTAAATCGCAACTAATAACGACAATATTTCATTTAGAGGAAAGTATGAATACAGTAACGATAGACAACCAACTCGCTGACTGGCGCAGCAAAGCAATCAAACTTGAATCAGAAGTACAAAAAGTAATTGTGGGCCAAGACAAAGCGATCAGGCTGATGGTCATAGCTATTTTTGCTCGAGGACATGTTTTGCTTGAAGGCGGTGTCGGTGTTGGAAAAACGACTCTACTGCAAGCCATCGCTAGAGGTATCGGTGGCGCCTATGAGCGTATTGAGGGGACCGTAGATTTAATGCCTAATGATCTGATTTATGATACTTATTTAGGCGAAAATGGAAAGCCACAAATTGATGAAGGGCCACTTTTGCGCTCTGGAGAAAACCTTTCCGTTTTCTTCTTTAACGAAATCAATCGTGCAAGACCTCAAGTGCATGCATTAATGCTAAGAGTGATGGCTGAGCGTCATATTTCTGCATTTAGAAAAGAATATCGTTTTCCTAATATGTTGGTTTTTGCTGATAGAAACCAAGTAGAAAAAAATGAAACCTTTGAAATACCTGCCGCCGCACGCGATCGCTTTATGATGGAAATTCCAATCGACATCCCAGAAGATCGTGCTATCCGAAAATCACTTGTTTTTAATACTAAATTTCAACACGCAGAAAAATTAACGCAAGGCGTTGAGAGTGATATTTTGCAGTACGACCAACTGAATGACTTTTCTGACTTACTACAAGAGCATGTGAAATCTAGCGATGTGATTGAAGACTATGCCTTGGACCTTTGGGAGGCTACACAAAATCCAAGTAAATTTGATATTAAGCTTGAAAGTGTTGATGTCAACCGATTGATTCAGGCGGGCGCCAGCCCACGGGGCATGGGCATGTTATTAAAAGCAGCGCGCGTACACGCATGGATGATGGATAGAGATAGCTTATACCCTGAAGACATTCACGCTGTTTTTCATGAAATAATTTCGCATAGATTAGCTTTTAATTCAATGTATGAAAGCCGCCGCACATTGCTGGCGCGTGAATTGAGTGATCAGATTTTAAATCAAGTACACGCACCCAAAAAAGCCTAGCATTATGGTTGCAGAATTCGTAAAACCTTTTCATTACACTATCCCATGGAAGTCTAGCAGTGTTCATTATGGCGATCACCGTGGCACGCAGCGAGGATTAGGAGATGACTATCGCGGCAATGTGTCATTGATAGATTATCCAGATGCTAGGCGTATAGATGTTCGTGACTCCATTCGTGACCCTTATGAAAATATACAAGTTAAAACGTTTAAGCAAGATAATACAACGCCCATTTATGCTGTCTGTGACGCATCAAGTTCTATGCAGTTTAAGGGTGATAAAAGTAAACTTGAAGTAGCAACAGAAATTGCCTCATCGATTGCCTATTCAGCTTACGAGATGAGTGACATATTCAGTTTTATCGCTTATAACGACCATGTCATTGAAGATCTCAATGTTCCGTTAAGTCATCAAGTATTTAATAGCGTAGAAGTGATCAGTGAGCTCAAACAATACAGTACAAAACTCACAGGTTCAGAAGGCATTACAGACTTGCCATTTTACCTGGGAACAAAGCGGTCACTGGTGTTCTGGATTTCAGATTTTCATATGCCACTTGAGACGATTGAAAAAACCTTAAACGCAATGTCTGTGCATCAAATCGTACCAGTGGTCATGTGGGATGAGCAGGAATATCAAAAATTACCTAAGTTTGGTTTTGGTAATTTGATCGATCCTGAGACAGGCTTAAGCAGTCGTTTCTTTTTTAGACAATCACTACGTGAACGGTTTATCGAAGCATTTGAAGAAAGACGCAAAGCACTCAATGCACTTTTTCTAAAGTTCGACTATCCCGCGCTTTATGTCAACGGTGAATATAAACCTGAAACTTTTACGCATTATTTTGAAGAAAACATGAGTTGATGAACATGAAAAGATTAAGTATTGTCGTGCTAACAATTACGGTATTAATAAGCGCTTTGCTATTGAACATTGGCTTAGTCAATGCGGCAGAAAACCTGACAACAATAACAGGTGTTACTAACCCAGGCCAAAAAATTGGCCTTCAAATTGGCGATGTTTTGACGCGTAAGGTAAGAGTGTTAGCCAACAGTCCTGAAAAGATAACGCCTAAAACTTTGCCTGTTAAAAGCACTAGAACAAATGGCATAGAGCTTACCGGTGTGAACGTATCGCTACAGACGGAAAAAGAGCAAACACAGTATATGATCGAGCTTCGCTATCAGGTCTTCACGCATTCAACACAGCCAGCAAAAATGTATTTACCAAAAGAAGTGATTACGCTAATTGATGGTGAGGATTTAACACTGCCTGCTTGGTCTTTTTGGTACTCGCCTTTGGTTATATCTGATTTAGACAATGCTAAAACAACGGTGTTACCGCAAGCAAAAATCTCACTGATTGATCAACAAAATAACATGCTGGGGTTTTTCGCATTTGTTGGTTTGTTTTTATTAGGTTGTATTGGGCTTGTTTACATCAATGTAGATCGATACTGGTTGCCATTCATGGGCGGTGGCTTTGCACGTGCGCATCGTAAAATTAAAGCCTTAGCTAAAAAAAGTCCCGCTGGTACAGAAACACCAAAAGCGGCATTAGGCATTTTGCACGAGGCTTTTAATCAACTATTTGGTCGTGGTTTATACCCCAATAAAATTGAAGAATTTTTGGCTAACCACCCGAAATTTAAGCAATTAAGAGCAGAAATAGAATCATTTTTTGAGCTATCTAACCAAACGCTCTTTGCAGGTATTAACAATGACAGCGCGCAAGTGATGAAAAAAGTTATGTTAACCAGTAAGCAGTTAAGAGACTGTGAAAGAGGCGTTTGATGACTTTATTAAACCCTTGGACAATACTCTTACTTCCTTTGAGCGCTTTGCCCTTTATATTAAAAGGTAGTCAAGGCCAGTTATATTCATGGCTCGATATTACGCCTAAAGACCAGTTCTCTAAAACAGCTGATTTCCTATTGAACCTGGTCACTGCATTGTTAATCGCGACACTCGTATTTGCGTTGACTGGCCCTCGGGGCGGCGACCAGCTTGTACAAAAAATTGGCAAAGGTGCACAAACTGTCATGGTTATCGACCGAAGCGTGAGTATGGAAAATCCATTTGCGGGAGACGTTATCAATGGTCAAGCGGGAGAAGTCAAATCTGCAGCAGCTAGACGCTTGTTGACTGACTTTGTGCAGTCGAGGCCAGACGATATGGTTGGCGTAGTTGCTTTTACTAACTCGGCATTGTATGGGCTTAAAATCACCACGAATCGGGATGCCATTTACTCTGCCATTAATGCGGCAACTAGCTCTGGTATTAACCAAACGAATATTGGCGCGGGTGTAACACAAGGCGCAAGCTTATTTGATCAAATTGAAAGCTCTGGCTCAAGAGCTGTTATTTTACTCTCTGATGGCGCAGGGAAAATAAGCCCACGCGTAAAGCTTAAACTTAAAAAAGAAATGGAAGCAAAAGGGTTAAGTTTATATTGGATTGTACTGAGGGAGCCAGACGGTGTGAGTATCTTTGCTAAAAACAAAGTATATGACGAGAGCAATGCGCCTGCACCTGTCGCATTAGATAATTACTTCAAGTCATTAAAGATTAAATATAAAGCCTACGAGGCGGACAATCCCGCAACATTACAATCGGCTATTCAAGATATTAATGCTAGAGAAAAGAAAAAAATTCAATATGCAGTGACTATTGCAGGGCGTGATTATTCGACACATTTAATTCTCCTAGCCGGTCTTATCAGTTTAATAATTCTCATTGCCAAAAACTTAAGGATATATCAATGACAACCAAAATAAATTCAAAAATAAAGTTAAAAAATATTATCCTATTGAGTTGTGCTGTTATTGGGTTAATCGGTATGTTTTTCGTGGGTAAGCAATATTTATCTACTAAAAGTATTAATGACGTGCTGCGTTCTGATCAATTGTTAAAAAATGAAGCTTACCCACTTGAGTCAAAATTTTCATCCGCTTATTATCAAGGTGAAAATAAAGACTTTAAACATGCGGTGCAAACGTATATGCAGTTATTAGAGCGCAAAACCAATACAGAAAACCCATTAAGCAAGCAGCAAAAAGCCAACATTCAATATAATATTGGTAACAATTTATTATCAGCAGGCCTATACCGAACCTTGAATGATGATGGGTCACTCAAAGATGAGTCTAAATATAGTTTCTTACAAGCTAGAATAGCTTATGAGCAGGCGTTAAGAACTTCACCTAATATGCTTAATGCCAAGTTTAATTTAAGCTTATTAAACGCTATTATGCCAACCAATATGAAAAGTACGCCTAAAGAAAGGTCTGGTGTTGAGCTAAGTAACTTGCCAGTTGGTTTGCCATGAAAAAACTGACCTATTTTTTACAGAACCATTATGAAAGTTTATTGCTAGTTCTGATTGTTATTCTATTAGCATTCGCCATATTAAAACCTGAAATTCAACTTAAGCAAAGCGTAAAAAATTACTTATTGTTAGCAGATGTCTCTCAGAGTATGAATGCTGAAGATGTAAAGGTAGGCAAAAAAGTAACGAACCGGATGGAATACACCAAACATCTGATGAAGAATGTCATTGAAGATGCAGATTGCGGCACCTATTTCAGTCTAGCTGTTTTTGCTGCCGAAAATGTCGCACTGCTATTAATGCCATTAGAGGTTTGCGATAATTATGATGAAATCATAGACACCGTAGATCACTTGGAATGGAGGATGGCATGGCGTGGTAACAGTCGATTAACCTTCGGTATTAAAACAGCAGAAACTATGATGGACTATTTAAATATGCCTGCACAGATGCTTTTTTTTACAGATGGCGATGAAGCGCCGAAAGTAAATGCTATTAATAAACTTGACCTTAGCCGTCTGCAAATTGGTAAACAGCTATTGTTAGTTGGTGTTGGAGGTAATCAGCCCGTACCAGTGCCACGTTATAACTCAAGTAATAAATGGGTGGGATATTGGTCTTCAGATACAAAAGAAAACTCTGCGGGTGCCATTGGCGTTAATTATAGTGACACCAGTATTGACGAACCAGACCCAGTGGTTGCTTATGCAGAATATGATCGTTACTTGTCACAGCTTGATGCTGAGTACCTTAGAAAAGTCGCTGTAGAAGTTAAAGGCTCTTATGTGGAAGGTCAAGATCAGCCAGTATTTTATGATTATGTTCGTAACCAAGAGCCTGTCGCTAGCATTGTCACTGCTTATTCAATGCGATGGCTATATCTAAGCTTGGGTTTGCTACTGATTATTTTGACCTATTTACCGAATTTAGCAGCACTTGCTAAGCAGATTGTTAGAAAATACAACGCTGTCAACAAGTCGAAATAATCAAGTCGTAGTAGTAATCAAACCTTTGAATATTAGCGATGCGACTATATACAGGCTAGCATGTCTTTTATAGTGACAAACTTTTCTCGTGGTTTGCCTAATGCCAACCCATTTTCAATTTCTTTTTTATCAATCACTTGCCAGTCCTCAAACGTAACGTAGCGCGTATTTTTCTTATTCAGTATGTTGAGCAACCCAGCTTTACCTTCTGTGCTAGTTTGAAGAAGTGCTGCGGCGTCTTTGACGATATGATCAACCGTGTTTTGTGCGCACTCACGATTAGTACCAATAACGCCTTGTGGACCTCTCTTAATCCAGCCAGCTGCATACAGCCCCTTAACCACTTCACCATTTTCTGCTATCAGTCTTGAATCTTGGTTAGCCAATGTTCTTTTGGGATCAACTACCAATAAACTTCCCATTAAGGCGCCCCGAAAGCCGACACTGGTAAATGCTAATCCACATGGCATATCTACAAGCTTACCCAATGGTTTACAAGCTTGATTAAATGGTTTACCTTCGAGCACTGTTTTTTCAAAGTGTACGCCTGTTAACTGCTCTTCGCCGATGAAGCGCTTGGGGTTCAACATAAAATCAATACTAATTTGTGTTTTAGTCGTGTCATTAATGGTTGAAAAATTACTGCCATAAGATTTTAGTACTTTAAAATTCTTTTGCGCAATTATATTAGTGGTTTCATCTAACTCTTGTTGACAAGCTGGCTGAAGGTCTAGTAAGTTTGGGTCGATTGATACGTTACAGTGACTTAGTTTCCCTAGCTCATGTAGCTCTTTAGTCGTAAATTTAGCCTGCACTGGACCACGCCTACCAACAATATGGACGTGTTTGATTGTTTTCTTAGCCAGTACTTCCAATGCATTTTCTGGAATATCAGTTGCTCTTAATTCATCGACTGACTTGCTCAAAATACGGCATATGTCGATGGCGACATTACCATGACCAATCACAACAGCAGTGTCGTGGTTAAAATTAAATTGTTGTGTTTGATAGTCAGGGTGCCCGTTGTACCAGCCAATCAAATCATTGCCTGGATGAACGCCAGGTAACTGCTCACCTTTAATACCTAATGAAGTGCTATCGGGCATGCCATTACAGAAAACAATCACATGGTAGTTTAATTGCAGGGATTCAAGACTGATATCCTTGCCAAGTGCTATGTTGCCGAGAAAGGTAACAGCAGGGTGCTCTGCAATATCGTCTAAGGTACCGGCAATGCGTTTTAGTTTCTGGTGATCTGGTGCAACACCATAACGAATTAAGCCATAAGGGCATGGCAATTTTTCTATAATGGTTATCTCAACAGAGATGCCTGAATTAATTAGTGCATCCGCAACATAAAATCCACTTGGCCCACTGCCAATAATAACCACTTTAAGTTGGGTTGCAGTGTTTGACACTTGCTTAAAAACCTAAAGTCTTTTTACGCTCTTCTGCACCTGCATAAGGCGCTTCTTTTGCCGTAATTTTCGGTAATTTTTTTGCGCGCCTTTCGTTAATCTCAATCCACTCATCTAATTCATCTGGCAAATCTAAGTCTTCATAAATTGCCTGGACAGGGCATTTAGGAATGCATGCTCCACAATCTACACAAATATCTGGATCAATAAATAGCATTTCTTCGCCCGCACGAAATGCTGACACTGGGCAAGATGTTACACATTCAGTAAAGCGACAACGTTGGCAGTTGTCTGTAACTAAGGTTGTCATAATTGTCTTTCTGGTTTTGTAAGCCACACGTTCATTCGGGTTGATGCCAAATAAAAAAGTGTGTCATCAATAAGCTGTTGTTGTTGATAATCTCACTGTCTAGTAATGTTACAGTGAGATTGCCGTTAGCCTGTTAGTTGCGCTAATTAGGCGATAGCCACGTTAACTAAGTTGTCAGAGAATGTGGTGGAATGACCCATATCTCCAAATTCAGCTGAGCTAATGCAGTTCACCGTACCATTGTTAAGTTGGCGCCAATAGCCCAAAGTAGCAACAACAATGCCTGCATTAACATCTTCAGATATTTTTGCCACACCTTTAAAGTTACCACGACCATTAAAGACTTTAACGACTGCGCCTTCTTTAATGTCACGTGCTGCTGCATCAACTTTATTGATTAATACGAACTGTTCACCTTGCCCTTTTTGTTTCCTTGTATCATTTGCGTAGCAAGAATTTAAAAAACCATGACTCTTAGGTGAAATGATATTAAGTGGATATTTACGCGCTAATTCAGGGTTTGTGGCTGGCGTTTCGCGTGACTCTAAATGGTCAGGTAACGGATCGATATCTTCGCCAGGCTGAAATCCTTCGTACATTTGACGGAACGGCCCTGCGACAAAGTTTTTAGCACCTTCCACCATAAATTCACATTTACCTGATGGTGTAGGGAAGTTGCCTTCGGCATGTCGTGCACGTGCATCTTTATCACCAAACTCTTTTAGGCGTGCAAATCCATGCTCACGCAGATAATCCAAACCAATGCCCTCACAAGTTGGTGCGTCCCAATCGACATAGTTTTCTAAGCATTCAGAATCACTCCACTTAAAGTTATCTTCTTCATAGCCCATTAGCTTGGCCAAACGTCTGAAAATTTCATTGTTTGGTATTGCTTCACCTGGTGGTTCAATACATTTTTCGTTATAGGTGAGATATAGATGACCCCATGAAAGAATCATATCTTCCATCTCTGCACCCATGGCAGCAGGTAAAACAATGTCTGCATACGCTGCCGTGTCTGTAATAAAATGATCAGCGACAACCGTGAATAAGTCTTCACGTTCCAACCCTTTTGCAATTTTGTCAGTCTCTGGGGCCTGTGTCAGTGGGTTGGTATTCCAGATCATGGCCGATTTGATCGGCGTTTTAAGATCAAGCTCACCAAGCAGTGCACGACCAAATTGCAAGTTATTCACCACTTGCGTGCCTTCAGGAATCAAATCTGGACGACTGATAACATCGAATTTATAAGGATGTTCCCATACCGGAAATTGTAGTATTCCGCCGCCAACATGACGCCAAGCGCCTGTTAAAGCTGGCAAGCAAGTCACCGCACGAATTGCTTGGCTACCACCATAACTACGCTCTAGTGCAACACCAATACGAATTGCAGCTGGTTGTGTTGTTGCATATTCACGTGCAAATGTGCGAATCACATCTGCTGAAATGCCAGTAATTTCTTCTGCCCATTCTGGTGTGCGCGTTTTAGCACGTTCAGCCAACTCTTTATAGCCAACGGTATGATTATCAATATAGTCCTGGTCTTGTAATCCTTCTTCAATAATTACATGCATCATGGCCATGGCGAGTGCACCATCAGTGCCTGGTTTTGGCGCAATATGCCAATCTGCCCCTTTTGCTGTTTTGGAGGCATAAGAATCGATGACAACAATTTTAGCGCCTTTTGCTTGCGCGTCTTTTACAATACGCCAGTGATGTAAGTTAGTGCTGGCAGAATTGCTTGCCCAAATAACAATATATTTTGAATGGATAAAGCTTTCAGGGTCTACACCAGCCGTTGGCCCGACAGTGAGTAACCATGCCGTACATGAGCCCTCACCACAAAAAGTACGCTCAGTAACCGTTGCGCCCATACGATTAAAGAAAGCATCACCACCATTTAAACCGTGTACTAAGCCTTGGTTACCCAAATAGCTATTTGGCATAATGGCTTGTGGGCCATCTTCAGCAATAATTTTTTTCCATTTAGTACTTATCGTATCCAATGCTTCATCCCAAGTAATACGCTCAAACTGTTTGCTGCCTTTAGGGCCAGTGCGCTTCATTGGGTATAACAAACGATCAGGATGATAATGCCGTTTTTCGTAATCTTTAAGTTTGACGCATAAGCCACCGCGCGTCATTGGGTGGTCTGGGTTGCCTTCTACTTTGATTAGTTTTTTATCTTGTACCGTGAATACCATAGAGCAAGTATCAGGGCAGTCGTGAGGGCAGCCGCCGTGAAATGTTTGTATGTCTAAATCTGCTGGCTTATTCATTAGTCATCTCCTAATTAAATTAATATAAAAAAGCTTCTACATGCTTTTAAGGGTGTAAGTAAAAAACCTTGTTCATAACTTTCCATTTTCCGTCAACTTTAAGCATGTTAAAAAGATCAGTAAAACGTGCGCCCTTCCAGTTATCAAGTTCAATTCTTACACTTGCTGCTGTGCCCACGATTTCGATTCTAGAAATACTATAAACCAAATCTGTAGCTGCCCCATTACCATCATGCCAGTCATATAAAGTTTGGATTGGGCCTGCAACTAGGTCTGGTCCTACATAACCAAACCATGCTGCATCATCATGAAATGAAGGTTTCATTTCCGATCCTTTTCCTGAAATTGCGCCTTTTAAATAATGATTCTTTAGTAAATTAGTTATTGCTTCATAATCATTAATATCTGTGGTTGTAGTCATTTTCTTCTCCAAAAATTATGTCAGATTCAAACACCAAATACATGCACGAACAGATCTGTCTGTTATGCATACAATAAACCTATTCTACTGAGAGAGCAATATGGAATTTAAACGAATATGCTTCAGTTATTGAAAGCATACTTTGGACCAAGTGTTTTTTACTGAGTAACGCTGTTAAATTATTTGCTATTCGCTGAATTTCTCGCACTCAATGGATGCGTGAGTAGCATTAATGCCTATTATCATTGCGCATGTCGTAGTTTATGGATATCTTCCGTTTGCAATATTCACATGCATAAACGCAGTAATAAAACGCTTGAAAGGTTCGCTTTCAACGAGTTAAGATAAAGCGATATGAAAAATAAAACTTGGAACAATATATATTTATGCGCGCTTTTTTCTTGCTTTTCAGTTTGCTAGGCTGGCCCATGCTTGCCTCTGCTGACCCTATCCCATACATTGCACCATTCTGGCTGCCTGGTGGTGATTTGCAAACGCTACATTCAACACTGTTTGCTAGTACTCCCCAAGCAGATTATCGACGAGAGCGCTGGGAACTTGCAGATGGTGATTTTATAGATACTGACTGGGTAGAGCCAAAAACTATTACCTCGAATCAACCCATCGTAGTACTTTTCCATGGTTTGGAAGGCAGTTCAGAGAGTCCGTATGCAAAATCTGTCATGGCTGCTACCCTTGCCAAAGGTTGGCGTGGCGTTGTTATTCATTTTAGAGGCTGTTCAGGTGAGCCTAATAGGTTGCCACGAGTGTACTATGCTAGTGATACGCCTGAAATTGAAATGTTGTTATCTCGTGTACGACAAAGTTTGCCACTGGCACCTATTTTCGCGATTGGGTTTTCTTTAGGTGGAAATGCACTATTAAAATGGTTAGGTGAGTCAGGCGAACATGCTAATACCATTATTGATAAAGCAATTGCTGTTTCCGCACCTATGGATTTAGCTGCAACTTCAGACGCATTAGATACAGGTTTAAATCGGTATCTGTATACGCCAAACTTTGTCAATTCGACGCGGCTTAAGGCTTTAGAGATGCTAGTAAGGTTTCCTGGAATAATGGATGAAAAAACAGTTAAGTCGGCTAAAACTATTCATGATATTGATAATGGGGTTACTGCAGTTCTATATGGTGCGACTGATGCAGATGATTACTATGCTAAAAACGCATCGAAACCTTGGCTAAAAAAAATCAGTTTGCCAACCTTGATATTAAATGCAAAAAACGACCCATTTATACCATCAGAAACATTGCCTACAACAACAGAAGTTTCTGCAACTGTTACATTAGAATATCCAGATACTGGAGGGCATGTAGGTTTCTCTGGACGCCAAAACTGGCTTCCAAATCGCTTGTTAGATTTTTTTAGTGCTATTGAATAAGTTGTTATCAAAAATAGTAATTATGAAAGGGGCATGGGATAAAGTTGAGGCCCTTTGTTGCTAAATACAAAACGAAGCTTAAAAAAAGATTAAGTAGATTGATCGAGTCATTACGTTGACTCAGTCTTTATCATGGACAGCAATTGATTGGCCAATGTAAACCCGCTGGTAAATGCAGATTCCACACGACCACTGATACACCAGTCACCACAAGCAGCTATCCTTTGATTAATATCCATCAAATAAGTATCAGGTATTTGTTGCTTTTCAATATTAGCGTATAGCCAACGATGAATCGCTTGATGATTTGCCTTTATTAAATCATGGCCAATGAGCTGGCTAGTTTCGTCGCAAAGAGTCTGCATGACCTTGTTTGGATCATCATTAGCATGGTCAGTAGCCCATTGATTTGTTGAATTGATTAATAAGCAAAAGGGTTGGTTTCTTTTAGGCTTAGTGTTGTTAACTGAAATCCAACTAATATTACTATCCTTAATCAGTGCTGCATCAAACTCTAGATTAAGGGGTTGCTCAAACCCCAACATAATTGAATAACAAGCTTGCATTTTAATTAGCTTAATCAAGGAAACAATAGGCAAGCTCTCTGGTAATAAATCTGCTGCTTGTTGAGACGGGATGGTTGAGATGACCCAATCATATGTACCTAACGTTTTATCTTGATCATCAAACAGTAACCAATGTGCATGATCCTTCCGAATTGAAGCAACCTTGGTATTGAGATGTATCTTCAAATCACGGCTTAAGTACTGCGCAATCGCGTTCATTCCTGGTACACCAACATAATGTGGAAAACCAGCATCCCAAGCTCTTCTCTTTACAATATTACCTTCTTCAAACTCGACAAAGCGGCCATGCCAAATATCAATGACACCTTCTTTTATCATTGGTTTGATAAAGGCTTTGAAGTCGTTACTTTTAGCTTTGAAGAATTGCGTGCCATGATCAAAATGATAAGAGTCAGCATATCTTGTGGACATCCTTCCACTAACGCCTCTTGATTTCTCAAATAAGTTGACATTAGCGTAGTCTTTAAGGGTATTGGCAACGGTAAGTCCTGATAAACCTGCACCGAGAATAGCGATATTTTTCATGTGTGAACCAAAGTAATTAGTAGGATTGATTAAGATGTAATTTTTTCGTAATAACTATCTATAAACCATTTAGTTTAAGACGCAATGTGCTTTGCTAATTGACCTCTAACTACACCCAGCCTTGTAACCATACACTTGCATTGTTTAATGCCTGCCATGGTAAGGTTTGAACACGTTTTGAATGAATTGCTTCTAGTGCTATCAACTCAATGGCTTGGTCTGAGTTTTCTGGTTTAAACAACTTTGTCACCATAAAGTGTTTTTCTTTATCGGTTGGCGTGATTGCTGTCCATTTACTGTTGAGTAACTTTTTAGGGCTAGTAATACGTTTTGGTGATTTCATGATGTTTGAAATTATATTGTGAATAGAGTAGTTAAAAAAGAAACGTTTGGTCAATTTAGCGCTCTATTGAGCTTAGCCATCAATATTTGGAGACAGTATGTCAAAAATAGCATTAATAACAGGCGCTAGTGGTGGATTAGGCCAAACATTAGCCAAAAAGTTGCTTTTAGATGATTGGGAATTAATCTTAGTAAGCCGAGATGCAGAGAAGCTAAAAACAGCTTACGCTGATGAACACACACAAATCATCGCGGATTGCTCTACCTCTGACGGGGTGAAATATGTTTTTGAAGCTATAAAAGCGAGTAACTTAGCACCTAATGCTTTGGCACATTGCGTAGGTAACATTAAGCTTGGTGCATTACATCGTATGAAGGAGGCTGACTTTATGGATTGTATTAAGGCCAACTTATTTAGTGCTTTTCATACTTTGGCTTCTTTTACGAATCATTTAAAACAATCAAAAATATCAGGCTCTGCGGTGTTTGTTTCCTCTGCTGCAGCGCAAATTGGCACACCTAATCATGAGGCGGTTGCTTCAGCAAAAGCTGGTCTTGAAGGCTTGGTTCGAAGTGCCGCCGCCACTTATGCAAGTGCGAATATTCGCATTAATGCAGTTGCGCCTGGCATCTTAGATACACCAGCTGCGGCAAAAATATTAAGTAGTGATTTATTGCGTGAAGTGGCTGGAAAACAATATCCGATTGTTGGTGTTGGTGACGCTAGCGAAGTGGCAGACTTAATGACGTGGTTATTATCTGGCGCTGCTGCAAGGGTCACTGGTCAAGTGTGGTCGATTGATGGCGGCTTTACCAGTATTAGACCGTTCGTTAAATAATCGTACTAGGTTTAATATTCTAAGCTTTATACCCTATACCTTAGGCTTGCTTATTAACTTTCTGGATACTTATTTTTAGCAAACTTCAACATAGCTGGGCCAATCAGTTTTGAAATTTGATGTCTAAACCTTGCAAAAGTAATGTAAAAAGCGCCGTAAAACATTCTAAATAGTTTCCATGAGAATAAGGTCTTCATCAATGTTAAGTCAGAGCGTTTGTAGGCTTCTTCAAATACTTTTGGCCCTTTTACCACTTCGCCGTTACTTAATTTAGCATGAATGACTTTAAGTGCTAGCTCGCAATTAATGTCTTTGTCCATATTATTTTCATTATGTAAATTTACAAATTTAAGTCGTTTTTGATGGTTATTGTTTTCTAAAATGTGAATCTCCGCTAGGCAAAGCGGGCAATGGCCATCAAAAAATATAGTTAATGTTTCTGAATTATTTTGTTGCATCCCTTTAAGACTTGATGAATGTCTAATAGTTGCTTGTAATAGCTTTTGAGCGTGAACTGCAGATTACTCGTTATGGCCTTTCTGCTTTTTTAACGCTCAAGCTTGATTTGAGTTGGGCTTAAAAAAGCAAAGATTGTTGCTGTGTTTGTGCTTCTTTCGCCGTTTTTGTTTTTTTAGCGGTTCGCTTATTTCGTACCTGACTACGTGATCCGTGGATATGCAAAAAACCTCTCGATTCTTGCTGGTTCTGATTATTTTTTCTGGCGGCAATAATTTTTGATTTGGCATGGCGCATCTCAAATTTAATGTCGACTAATGGCAACGGGTAGTCTTTTTCTAATACGCAACCATATTCCACTTGTAGTGAAGCTGGCATTAGATGCGGCTCAAATATCCAAGTGTCTGGTACTTGTCTTAATGCGGGAATCCACTGCCTAACAAACTGTCCGCGAGGATCTTGATCTCGTGCCTGTTTGATAGGGTTGTATATTCGTAATGTATTAATGCCTGTAGAGCCAGATTGCATTTGTACTTGTGGCCAGTGGATACCAGGTTCGTAATCTACAAATTCTCTAGCTAAATGTAAACCTGTTTTTCTCCAATGTAGCCATAGCAAATAGGATACTGTACTCATCAGCATCGCGCGCATTCTGAAATTAATCCAACCTTTTTGCCTAAGCATTGCAAGACAAGCATCCACGAGAGGCCAGCCTGTTTCACCTCTACACTATGCGTTTAAACGTCTTTGTGATTCAATATCACTAAGTGATTCATCTCGAATGTCGGCATGGGCAGCATGCATGTGTTGTACTTCAAGTGTAGGTTCGCTCTCAAGTTTTTGCATAAAGTGCCAGTGCAGTCTACTTTCAAAACTTTTAAGGCCTAATATGAGAGGGTGTTTTGTACCTAAGCCATCAGCACGGTTGTGGGCAATTTTTGAACGGTTAGCTTGTACCACTTCCCTCATAGATAAGCACCCCCAAGCTAAATAAGGAGATAAGCGCGAGCTAGCCTCACTGGCTTTAATTGGACTTGAAATACCGCCCCTGTAGCGTGTCGATCGATGTGTGAGGAAGCTATTTAGAATAGTTAACGCTTGCTCTCTTCCACCCGATTGACGTTCTGGCTTATCTTCACCACGCGCTCTGGTGACGTCCGGCCTAGGTAACTTAATCTCTGGGTGATTAATAGATGATCTAGATAATTTGATGAGGGGTGATCGCATATGTTCCTCCCACATGCCATGCCATTTATCTCGGTTCTTTAATCGGCGAGTGACGCCATTCTGTGCGTATTCATGCCATTTAACATTGTTGGCTTTACACCACCCAGCAACAGCTTTATCAATACTATAACTGTTTAAATTGCTAGTTTCCTCATGGCTATGAATTTTTGCAATTGTTTGATCTTGCTCTATAAAAGTGAGTGTTTCTACAATGCCAAGTGATGATATATGTAAAGAAACACCAATATCGGCGAGTGATT
Organism: uncultured Methylophilaceae bacterium; assembly: GCA_964549145.1. Lineage (GTDB taxonomy): Bacteria > Pseudomonadota > Gammaproteobacteria > Burkholderiales > Methylophilaceae. Next base: position 13,093 of record CAZJUK010000012.1, on the reverse strand, counting down.
GCCTAAGATGCCTTAGACATTCACCGATAAAGCTTTGTTGAGATAACGAGGCATCATCTGCCATCCAAATAGTCGATTCCCAACAATACAGCGCTATTGTTGGCCCATTATTAAGCCCGTTTGAAAGCGCTGCGTGATTATCAACTCTTAGATCACGTTTAAACCAAACAATATTGAGCAATTACGAGTGCCTAGAAATAGGTTGATACTATTAAAGTATGATTAGTTGAAAGGCATGAAAATGATTATTCAATTACCGTCACACCTTTCCAAAAAGCGATGTAGTTTTGAATCTCGGAGGCATCGTCTTTTGGTGTTTTATATACCCAAGCTGCATTTTCGTTGACTTGGTCATCTACGGCGATTGAGTAATAATTTGCAAGACCTTTCCAACCACACGTACTCGTATGGGTGCTATCACGCAAGTAAGTAGGGTTGACTGATTCAAATGGAAAGTAGTGGTTTGATTCAACTACAATGGTGTTGTCTGATTCTGCAATTACTGTGCCATTCCAAGTTGCTTTCATTGTTTGCCTTTATGAAGTTGATAATTATTAAAGATATGAAACTTGTTTACTTAAAACGTTCAGTGTTTAAGAACGTTTTTTTAGCTAATGTGTCACATTTAATTAACCAAACCATTAAGACTCTTTTTAATATCCACTTAAAAAAATATGAATAAAAAACCAATTAAAAAACCCCCTAGTGTTGAAGTAAATTCTGCCCTGATTGAGCATGATAAGTCTAGAATTATTGAAATGGCGTGGGAAGATAAAACTACCTTTGATGCGATTGAGCGCCTATATGGTTTGGATGAAAGCGCTTTAATGAAGTTGATGAAGGAGTGGTTAAAGTTTGGTAGTTATAAGCTTTGGCGTAAAAGAGTTAAAGTAAAGTCTTGCAAGCATATGCAGTTAAGAACGGTAAAAATAACGCGTGCGTATAGCCCGACACAATATAAGCATCCAAATTAATTAGTGATCTTGATATGATCAAAAAGAGAGATTTCCCTGTTAAGGCCTGTGTTGTCTGCAAGCGTGAGTTTAGCTGGCGCAAAAAATGGGCAGCTGTATGGGATGAGGTTAAGTATTGTTCTCATGCTTGTCGCCATGTCAGGAAGCCAATATCCAAATGAAAAAATTAAGGTTAATTTTAGGCGACCAGCTGAATGCCGAGCACGCTTGGTTTAATGAAATCGATGACAATACCCTTTATGTCATGATGGAAATTAAACAGGAAACACAATATGTTTTGCATCATGCGCAAAAAGTAATTGCTATCTTTGCAGCCATGCGTGCCTTTCAAAATGTATTAAAAAGCAATGGACATAAAGTTGTTTACTTAAGTATTGCGGATGCTAATAATAAACATGTTTTTGATCAAAATTTATCAGATATTATTAAACAAAATAAGATTGAATCCTTTGCTTATCAAGCGCCCGATGAATATAGAGTGGACGTATTGTTAAAAATGTTTGTTAGCCAACTCAATATTCCATATGAAATGGTTTCTACAGAACACTTTTTGATTGAACGTGATGAAGCGAGTCTATTTTTTCATGGTGGTAAATGGTTAATGGAGCGTTTTTACCGCCATATGCGTATTAAACATCAAGTGTTATTAGATGACGATCAAAAGCCTATTGGCGGGCAATGGAATTACGATAAAGACAACCGAAAGTATTGGAATGAAAAGCCAGCAGCACCGGCTGATGATAGGCCCATTCACGATCATAGCGCGCTCTGGGCTGAAATCAAAAGCCAGAATGTCGCCACTATGGGCAAACCAAGTGAAGCTGTGTTTAGGTGGCCTATCAATCGACAAGAGTCGCTGAAGGTTTTAGACTATTTTATTGAGAACAGTCTTGGCAATTTCGGTCCTTATCAAGATGCTATGCACACAGAAAACTTCCGAATATTTCATTCGCTGATTTCGTTTTCTCTCAACGTAAAAATGCTTTCGCCAGCTGAAGTGATTACAAAAGCTGAGCAAGCGTATTTCGAAAAAGACTACCCATTGAGTGCAGTTGAAGGGTTTATTCGTCAAATTTTAGGTTGGCGTGAGTTTATGAGGGGTTTTTATTGGGCGCATATGCCTAATATGCAAACAGTCAATTATTTTGATCACCAAAACCCTTTGCCAAGCTGGTTTTGGGATGGCAATACTGACATGAATTGTTTGAAACATTGCATAACGCAATCGTTAGACCATGCCTATGCACATCATATTCAACGCCTAATGGTGATTGGTAATTTTGCTTTATTAATGGGTTTTAATCCAAATGCAGTACATCAATGGTATTTGGGCATTTATATTGATGCTTTTGAATGGGTTGAAATGCCAAATACCCTGAGCATGAGTCAATTTTCTGATGGTGGCTTGTTGGCGACAAAACCTTACGTTTCCTCTGGTGCTTATATCAATAAAATGAGTAATTATTGTACTGATTGCAAGTATTCACCCAAAACTAGGATTGGCGAAAATGCTTGCCCATTTAATAGTTTGTATTGGGGCTTTTTTCAAAAGCATCAAGATAAACTATCTAAAAATCCAAGATTAGGTATTGTGAATATGCAGCTCAAAAAGATGAGTGAACCAGATAAAAAAGCGATTAGTCAGCAAGTGGCTTTATATGCTGATAATGTCGAAAATATGTGATTTACTGTCTAAGAGTATCCCATGCCGCAAAAGCAAACCCTCTCACCTTATTGTGGGTCTTGTTCTGATCGGTGGCACGAACTAGACTTGAAACTATGACACGCAAAACATCTTTTATAACATTAGTCTTATCTTGTATGATGTAGCTATTTTTTTAGAAAGATATTGTGGAAATAACAAGTTCCTTAATTATCAGTAGTCTCGCCATAGTCTTCACAGGTCTTTTTCCGATTGCTAACCCATTTAGTGCTGCTCCTGTTTTTTTAGCATTGACCAAAAACCATAGTGATTTAGAGGCGCATGATGTAGCTCTAAAAGCTAGCATTTATATGGGAGCCGTGCTGGTATCATTTCTTTTGATAGGCGCCCTTATCCTTGGTTTCTTTGGCATAACAATTACAGGCCTACGTATTGCGGGTGGACTTATCATCCTTATTACTGGACTTCGGATGCTTTTTGCACCAACTGAGGACTCTTATCAATCTGATAAAGAATCAGTTAGACATCAAAATGTAGCTTTCACACCTTTAGCTATGCCAATGTTAAGTGGCCCTGGTTCAATTAGTGTTGTACTTTCGATGTCAGATAAAATTGCAGACTTAGAGTCTTACTCATTGATGATTACGGGCTACCTGGTAGTAGCAGCTGGTATTTTGATAACGGTAGTGGTGTGTTGGTTTGTACTACGTTATTCAAGAAAAATAACACAATTCATGGGGGAGTCAGGTATTGATGCCATTACCCGATTTATGGCATTTTTTCTTGTTGCAATAGGTGTTGAATTTTTACTAAACGGAATAACTGCCTACCTAGAAACTATTAAAGTCATAAGTTAGTGGCCTTTGCTGCACTTTCAGTACCAGACTCTGCTCTTAGAGAGCAGCGAGGCGTCATGTTAAATGTAAGTATTGCGATGTCCAATAGCCCATTGATGTTCTTTTACATAGGTTAGATATAGTTTCGACGATTGGCGCTTGCAAAGCGTTAACGATGTATTTTCAGAATCATTCCCCGAAAGTTTTATCTCAAATAAGTCCTGCAGAACGTGCTAGTTAACTTAAATCTTGAGAAAATCCATGAAGCACACATATAAAACAGATGCTTTAATTTCAATTAGCTATAAAGGGTGGAAAATCACTCCACTTTAAAGAATCACTACATTCGCAATAAATACACTAAACCTAATAAATATTGTTTTCAAATTTTACGATCAAGCTCTTTGAAACTAAGGCTATCTTCAATTGAGTATATACAATTAATTATCTGAGCTTCATCAATTAAATTGATGTCGTTTTGCCTTTGTGCTTCTGATGAATTTTAATGTACACGGCTTCAATTTCTTGTTGCTCTGATAAGCTTAGTTGGCCATCACTGTTGGCATCGATATGTTTAAAAGTTTTTTCGGTATTTTTAGCATCACCATCTAAATACTCTTTTTTGGTAATTAGGCCATCTTTATTCACGTCTAAACCTGAAATGCTAGAGGTGCCTTGCGCCATACTTTCACATTTTTTAGCATGTGACCCATCACCATCTTCATGATGGTTAGCATAAGCTAGATTCGCCCCACTAATCATGATTAAAATGCCAATCCAAAATCCAGTTTTTTTCATCAGTAATTCCCGATTAAATGAATCAATTGGTGTGATTTTTTACGGATTAGTTCAATGCTATTGATGTTTCGAAAGGAAGTTTTTTTTATTTTTAATTGTACAGAACTTACCTATAAGTTTAGTGCCTAGAAGAAAGACTTTATATTTTTACATTTTAAAAAATTAAAGTTTATATGTTTTTAATTAATTAATTTAGGAGCTTTAAATGAATCGAAAATTCTTATCTCTTGTTGTTGGTTCTTTACTTGTATTGTCATCATCTTTAGCAGTTGCAGGAAAAGATATTGTTGATACAGCAGTTTCAGCTGGCAACTTCACTACTTTGGTCACTGCTATTAAAGCCGCAGGTTTAGTAGAAACGCTAAAAGGCAAAGGTCCTTTTACTGTTTTTGCACCAACTGATGCAGCCTTTGCTAAAGTGCCAAAAGCAGATTTAGAAGCATTATTAAAAGATAAAGAAAAGCTAACAGCTGTTTTAACTTATCACGTTGTTCCGGCTAAAGTAATGGCAAAGGATGTAAAAGCAGGAGATGCGCCTACTGTTAATGGTAAACCGCTTAAAATTACCACCACTAAAGGGGTGATGGTGAATGACGCTAATGTCACTGCAACAGATATAGAAGCAACAAATGGCGTTATCCATGTCATTGATTCAGTCTTGTTACCATAATAAGTTTTTTATAAAAAATCACTTATATAATATTTTTCTATAATTGACTCAATAAAAAACTTTCTGCTAGATGCTGTACCCTAAATCTTGGACATTTATGCCCAAGATTTTTAAGTTAAACCCAGTAGTTTTTAATTGTTATGTTTCACATGAGAGTCTTTATGTTTGCCACTAAAAAATTACTATTTTTTTTAACATTGATGCTAATATTTTTAATGATATTACTCTCCACAGTGGACGAGCTTACTTACTCAAAAGAAGATGCAACATCATACGAGCATACTCATTCATTAGCTGTAAAAGGTGTTGCTAGTGCCCAGTACAGCTTGGGGCTTATGTATCACTTTGGGCAAGGCGTTATCCAAGATTACAAGCACGCTATCAGTTGGTATGAAAAAGCAGCTAAGCAAGCAAATCAAGAGGCACAATCTAATCTGGGGCTTATGTATGCCAAAGGGCAAGGCGATAAAGATTATAAGCAAGCTGCTTACTGGTTTGAAAAAGCAGCAAAGCAAGGTGATGCTGGAGCTCAGATAAATTTGGGTATTATGTATGAGAAAGGGCAAGGCGTTGCCCAAGACTTCGAACAAGCTATTTACTGGTATAAAAAAGCAAATAAGCAAGGAAACGATGCAGCTAAGTTCAATCTGAGTGGTATGAACGAAAAAGGACAAAGCGTTATCCAAGACTAAATGCTAAAAAAAGTCCTACATTTCTGTAAAACTCCTCTTTGTTGGTGGCCCGAACAGCAATTGCACTTATAGCTCGTAGGTCTTTAATACAAGGTAATCTTTTCTTTGTGTCTAGATAAATATTTAGACTCATAATAAGATGTTTGTTTGATTTCCCTCATTAATATGCATTATTACCATTACTCAATCCATCGTATGGACTGGTAGATATTTCTTGGCCAACATTCCAATTACTAGCAATATTTTTTGCTTTATTAATAGAGGTATGAGGAAGCTGCAGAGCAACTTTATCTCGATTTTTGTGCGCGTCCTCTACTCCGTGTTCACCTGCTAAATCAAACCAAATATGTGCAAGTACCAAGTTTCTTTTTCCAAGTGTTCCGTTATGATGCCAACTCGCCAAAGTTGCCATGGCTCGTGCATTACCTGAAACAGCAGCCTTATTAAACCATTCAAATGCTTTTATAAGGTCTTTAGCAACGCCATGACCATTGGCATACATTAAACCAAGGTTTTGTTGCGAAGTTGCTAATCCTTGATTCGCAGCCTTATTAAACCATTTAAATGCTTTTTTAAGATCCTTAGCGACACCATCACCATTGACATACATTGAACCAATGTTATGTTGGGGAATTGTCAGTCCTTGATTTGCAGCTTTACTAAACCATTCAAATGCTGCTGTAAAATCTTTAGCAACACCGTGACCACTGTCATACATTAACCCAAGATTTTGTTGCGAAATTGCTAACCCTTGATTCGCAGCCTTATTAAACCATTGAAACGCAATTGTAAGATCTTTATCGACAATATGACCACGGACATACATTGAACCAAGGTTATGTTGGGAGATTGCCAGACCTTGATTCGCAGCTTTACTAAACCATTCAAACGCTTTTGTAAGATCCTTATCGACACCTTCACCACTGGCATACATTAATCCAAGATTTTGTTGCGAAATTGCTAATCCTTGATTTGCAGCCTTATTAAACCATTTAAAAGCTTTTGAAAAATCTTTATCGACACCTTGGCCATTGGCATACATTGAACCAAGGTTATGTTGTGAAGTGGCTATTCCTTGATTCGCCTCGTGGGTATAAACTTGAAACGCTTTTGAAAACGCTTGAAGACCACTTTTATTTCTTTCATAGGAGTTCCTGTGATAGTCGATTTTTGCTAAGGGATGCGTTGTCCAAAGTGCAAGGACCAATAACGGTAAAATATAACGATTCAGTATTAATTTAGTCATCAGTAAATCCTTCTTATAGTCATCTAGTTAGTGCTAAAAAATATAGTTAAATTCTAAATTTAGAAAAGGCTATTACTACTAAACTGCTTCAGCAGTTTAAATTTTTAGTCTTTTCGTTTATGTTTCTTGTTTGCTTCTGTCTTTAATTGCTTCATAACGATAGCTATTTTGCATGCAATTATGAAAGCGAAAATCTGCTGACATACCTAGCTCGGTGTATGCTTATTAGCATACACCGAGCTACATATATGGAATAATCTACAAATGGTTGTCAAATCTGGGATTAGATAAATTTAAAAAACTCCTATATCTCTGCTTGATTTAACAATATATTTGTTAGAAATTTCTTCTAACGTAAATTGCCGACCCAACATGCCGAACTGATATATAGAATTTGGTTTCTTTGACTTTAAAGGTCGAAGTAGATCAATGAGTTTTCGATCTTAATGTGCATAAATTATTTAGTTTTAAAATTACTGAGTATTGCTTTACTTATAACTCAAACAATACATCACTACGAATAATATATTTTGTTCCAGTACCAACCATTTCTGAACCATGCAAACAATGTAACGGGTGTGTTCCATGAGGAAAGCATAAAACACTGCCTGCTGATGTTTTAACATTGACTGTATCTGAGTTTGCTAGCCCTTGGACCGGTATTTGTGGATTTTTACTATTGACTATAAACTGAGTGTGCCCACCTTCATAATCGTCGGTTAAGAAAATTATAAATGTATACATGCTCCAACGATCATTGTAAGCGTTCGCAATTAACTCACCGCCAATAATGCGACTGCCAGGCCATGAGCCATCCGTATGGGTGGAAAAAAAATCGCCTGATTGATACTTATAAAATCGCCAGCGTCCGTTCAAGCCTAATGGTTGCTTACCCAAAAAATGGTTATGCCTATCAGTGAATGTGTCTTTACAACGCTGCCATATAATATCGACCGTAGTGTCATCCGTTACCCAAGTTAAATTGTTGTTATGGCGAACCGAGCGGGGTAATGAAACTGCGGCATCGTCGGTATAACCAAGCTCTTCTGTTGCTTGAATAATATTTTTGCATTCTTCTATACTAAGTACCTTGTGTAACTGAAATGCCCCTGGTACCGATGAAATATCTTCGCGTATAACGGAGTGCGGAGATGTGTCTCTCAGTTTTATAGGGTTTTCAATTTTAGCGCCCCATAATGGTAGATCTTTACGCATGCTGCCAGTTTCTCGAACGGCAATAAAAAAATGTTGCTTGTACATATATCTGATTCCTTATCGCTTACTGAGATACGACTCTAATTTGACTAAACTGACGGTGCCCTTCAACTGATCCGTGATAACCATAGCCACTTTGCTTTGCACCTATCCATGGGGAATTGCTACCACCACCTTGACTTTGGTTAATGCCGACCATGCCAGCCTGCAATTGTTCGGCAACATCAGCAGCCCCCTCACCACCAAAAACAACGGCTCCTAGTCCATAATCGGAATCGTTAGCACGGGTGATTGCATCATCTAAACTTTCATAGCTACTAATTGCAACCACTGGACCAAAAGTTTCTTCTTTCTCAATAAGCATGTTGGATTCTATTTGGCTCAGCACAGTCGGTTCTATATAAGGGAAGGCTTGCTCACTCCCACCTAATAGAACTTTTGCACCTTTTTTTTCTGCATCTTGAATATGTGTGATAATTTTTTGGTGTTGTTTTTCATTAATAATAGGGCCGATATTAACGCTTGCTTGATGCCAAGGGCCTGTTTTGTATTGCTTAGCTATTTGCACAACTCGTTGTTCGAACTGCTCTGCAATGGAATTATCTACATATATTCGTTCTATTGAGGTGCACATTTGGCCAGCATTTTCAAAGCTAGCGCCAACAGCAAATTGTGCTGCATTGTCAATATTTGCATTGCCCATTACAATCATTGGGTCATTACCTCCTAGCTCCATAACCAATCGTTTAAGTGTTGATGCAGAGCGGGCCATAATATCGTGACCAACGGCTTTAGATCCGGTGAAGGCAATCATTTGAATCTTACTGTCCACCAACTGCCGACCAACGTTTCCGTCCCCATGTAATATTTGTAAAATTCCTTCTGGTAGTGCTGCTTGTAATTTACCAAAAAATTCCTGAGCGATAAGAGGGGTTTGTTCGGAGGGTTTGAGTATGACGGTATTGCCAGCGATCAACGCTGGTACAATTAGATTGTTGGCCATCATTACTGGGTAGTTCCATGGAGCGATAACGCCAACTACACCTAACGGTCGGTATTGCAGCTTAGTGCCGTGAGCAACAGTTTGGGACTTAAATGCGCCCATAGCCTCAGTTGCTAAATACTCACCCATTGATACTGCACCACTGATTTCACTTTCGGCTCGGTGTATATCTTTACCTTGTTCTTGTGCTAATAATTCACTTAACTCAGAAATTTTTTCTGTTAACGCACTATAAGCTTCGACAACTGCATTTACTCGAGAGTCCACCGTTAACTTTGCCCATAATTTTTGTGTTGTTGAGGCGATTTCAACAGCCGCATTAACATCCGCAGTTGTTGCTATAAAAACTTCACCAAGAGCACTGCCCGTACTGGGGTCATAAGAAACTAATTTTTTCATATTATTTACTTTTTATATTTAGATATTTATATATCGAGGATTGCCGATTAGTTAATGGAAATAAAAACCAAAAAAAGTTATAGTTGCTGGTTTAATTTCTCTAAAAAATCTGCAATTTTTTGTTCATTACGTTGATAATACGTCCAAGGGCCAATACGCTTTGATGTAACTAATTGTGCTCGCTGTAACGTACTTAAGTATGAAGAAACTGTTGATTGCGACAGTTTGGCTTTTTCTTGAATAATGCTAACGCAAACACCGTCAATATTGGCGTCAACGAGTTGATGTTTTACATCAAAATTAATCGAGGGATTTTTTAACCAGCGAAGGATATCAAGGCGGACTGGGTTATTGATAGCCTTAAGTACATCTGCAATATTGATCATATTAAGCCAATTGATTGTTTGCTAAATTTTAGAGAATCTATTATAACTATATATCGATAAATATCAATATCTAAATATCTAATTAATTAATATTTAATGATCCATTATTATTATTTTCCATCTTAGTTTAAAACGTTATCGTGATTTTTTTGATTTATAACAATCCAGAAACTAATTTAGCTGATATATACTTGATGAGGTTAATATTAATAGAGAAAGCTCTAATGAAGCCTTATCAAAATACTTTTTCAGTTAAGCGATTATGGATATTTTTAGCTATTAGTTCAGTCGTCATGTTTTCTGTACTTCTATTGTTGGGAAGGGAGGTTTACCAAGTCGCACCACCCATCCCTAAGACGGTACAAACAATTTCTGGACAAGTTCAATATACCAAAGAAGATATCCAGAAAGGCCAAAATGTTTGGCAGTCAATAGGCGGTATGCAGCAAGGATCAATCTGGGGGCACGGTAGTTATTTGGCACCAGATTGGAGTGCTGATTGGCTTCAGCGTGAATCAACTGAATTATTAGCAATTATTCGCAACACTATGCCTTTACCTGCATTAAGCCGCGATATTGCAGAGGAAACACGTCTAGCAGAGTTGCGCAAAGAAATGCGCTCAAATACTTATAACAGCAAAGACGAAAGCATCACAATTAGTGAACGACGGGCAAAAGCAATTGATATCGTTTTTGCTCATTACGATAAGCTTTTCCAAGGGAAGGGTGAAGAAGCGCTGCAGTTAAGAAAAGATTATGCAATGCCATTAAACGCAGTCCTAAAGCCTGACGAGACGCACGCACTATCTGCATTCTTTTTTTGGACTTCTTGGAGCGCATCAACAAAACGTCCTGGCGAAGATTTTACCTATACTAGTAATTGGCCGCATGAGCCACTTGTTGGCAATACACCTACAGCTTCAACTCTTTTATGGAGCATTGTCTCTTTTGTCCTTTTGTTAGCAGGCATCGGAGCAATAGTTTGGTACTACGCGAAGCAATATGATGTGTGGCGCGACAATATTGAACCAGAAGATGGCGTTGCTAAAGACGACTTTATTCTGACCTCGATAATTACGCCATCAATGCGCGCTACCGCCAAATACTTTTGGCTTATTGTTGCCTTGTTTAGTGGACAAGTTTTGTTAGGAATATTAACAGCTCACTATGCTGTAGAAGGGCAAGGGCTGTATGGGTTGCCTTTTGTCGACTATCTTCCATATGCTGTCTCTCGAACTTGGCATACACAACTAGCTGTGTATTGGATAGCAACCGCATGGCTTGCAACAGGGCTATACATTGCCCCATTAATATCAGGTAAAGACCCTAAATTCCAAGTGTTTGGAGTCAATTTTTTGTTTATCAGTTTGCTGATGATAGTTCTAGGTTCATTCATCGGAGAGTGGGCAGCGGTTCATCGATTTATAAGTAATCTACAGTTAAATTTTTGGTTTGGTCACCAAGGGTATGAATATGTTGATCTTGGTCGGTTTTGGCAAATTTATCTGTTCGTTGGTCTTTTGCTTTGGGTTGTTCTGGTGCTTCGTGCTCTTTACCCAGCTCTCACAGAGAAGGTTGATAAACTATCGATGTTCTCACCGAATTCTCGCAAACATCTTTTACTGCTGCTTGCTATATCAACAATCTGCATAGGCATTTTTTATGGTGCGGGACTTATGTGGGGACAAAACACACATATATCCATCATGAATTACTGGCGCTGGTGGATCGTTCATCTTTGGGTGGAAGGTGTGTTTGAAATATTTGCAACAACACTACTAGCAGTTTTGTTTATCCAAATGAAGCTTCTAAGAGTGCAAACTGCTATCGTGATGATTCTTTTTGCTACCATTGTATTTCTGATGGGCGGTGTCTTGGGGACGTTCCATCACCTGTATTTTAGTGGAACGCCAACGTCATTCATTGCAATTGGTGCGACCTTTTCAGCACTTGAAGTTGTGCCGTTGGTGGTTATTGGATTTGAAGTCTACAATCACGCTAAGATTGAACAACAAGCGGATTGGGAGAAAAATTACCATTGGCCATTTATGTTTTTTGGAGCAGTTATGTTTTGGAATCTAGTTGGCGCAGGTATATTTGGCTTCCTAATTAACCCACCAATTGCGCTGTACTATATGCAAGGTATGAATCTAACAGCAAATCATGCGCATACTTCATTATTTGGTGTTTATGGGATGCTGGCTCTCGGCCTCGTTCTTTATTGTATGAGAGGCTTAACTGATCTTAAAAATTGGAATAACAAACTGTTAAAAATTAGTTTTTGGACGCTTAATATTGGTGTGGCAATGATGGCGTTTCTATCTTTGCTGCCACAGGGCGTTTTACAAACAATTGCGAGCGTCAATCATAGCTATGCATATGCTCGCTCTGCGGAATTTATTCATTCGCCCGTAATGGAAGCTTTAGTGTGGATGAGAGTTCCTGGCGATGTTGTCTTCAGCGTAGGCGTATTTTGTTTCACGCTTTTTGTCTACCAGGCATTTCGCTCAAATGCTAAAAGAAAGTAAACAAGGTGTTAAAACTTAACTTTTTAACCAAGGAATAATCATGAGTACATATCCAAGAACGTTCTCACATATCGGAATTTCCGTTCCTGATGTAGAGAAAGCTGCAAAATTTTACACTGAAGTTATGGGTTGGTATCACATCATGGAACCAACCGTCATTACAGAAGAATCTAACACGCCAATAGGTCAAATGTGTATTGATGTGTTTGGCAAAGGCTGGGGTTCTTTCAAAATTGCACACATGTCCACTGGTGATAAAATTGGAGTTGAAATGTTTGAGTTTAAGAACAATGAAACACCAAAAGATTTTGAGTACTGGAAAACTAGTACCTTTCACTTTTGTGTTCAAGATCCAGATATTGAAGGGCTTGTAAAAAAAATTGTCGAACACGGTGGTAAACAAAGAATGCCGATCCGCGAATACTATCCTGGAGAAAAGCCTTACAAGATGTGCTATGTAGAAGATCCATTTGGTCTAATCTTTGAGGTTTATTCACATAGTTATGAATTGACCTATTCACAGGGCGCGTACTAAGTTAAGTCTAAACAGAGCTGTGTCGTTGACGAGAGACGTTATGTATTTATTAGATTCACCCTAAGAACATTTCGTTTATCGTTAAATATATCATTTCATTAAACCATTACTCATTACTCATTACTCATTACTCATTACTCATTACTCA
>CAZJUK010000011.1:0-31907 GCA_964549145.1 uncultured Methylophilaceae bacterium | reverse complement strand
TTATAACATGAAGATTATCCACAAAATGAAGAATCTTTGTTTGCGCTCCACCACTGCAATGAACCATGCCGTGAATAACTTTTGATGTATATTTTTTAGGGGATAGGTAAAACGAATAAAGTACCGTAATCGATATGCAGCATCATCCACTTTATCAATGAACCGTTGCTCAAATCGCACTCTGTGCAATAGTGCCGAACCATTATTAAAAGGTTGTTTGGCTAATAACTCTTGAAAAGATCGATGCTCAATACGCCGCGGATTATACGTTGGAATATAAGCATACCCCTGATACAAACCGATGTTCGGTGTGAGTTGATAACCTAGCGCTCCTCGGAACAGCACAGTATCGACCTTACCGTCATTTCCGCCAGAAATATCATCAATGGCAAAGCGTGGCTGAACATCTAGAAAACCACGAAAATCTTTAGAAAATTCAAACCGACTCAGAGACATTAACCAAGCACTAGACTTAGTCTCGGTGCCAGCAAGCGCAAACAAAGGCAATAACATTATTAGCACACATAGAATTCTCAAATACATTCTTTATTATCCTTAATGAATATATTCAAATTATAGGCACTAAATGCCTATTAAGCACGGCTCACCAAAAACAGGGCGACTTTTGTCATTCCTCAATTTAAATACTACACCAACCCAGCCTCTGCCAAATCATCACTAAAACTTGATCAAATATTTTCATTGCCATAAAACACGATTAGAATAGTGATATGAATCGTCCAATCGCATTACTTAATCAGCTAACCCCAACAGAATTCTTAAAAGAGTATTGGCAAAAAAAACCATTGCTTATCAAACAAGCAATTCCAGACTTTAAAAGCTTTTTAACACCGAATGAACTCGCTGGCTTAGCCTGCGAAGAAGATATACAAGCGCGCATTATTCAATATAAAAAGAAGCAATGGCTAGTGAAAGAAGGTCCATTTAATGGTGATGACTTTACCAGCCTAGCAAAAAAAGATTGGACGCTTTTAGTGCAAAAAATTAATCATCACTTACCGGAAGCGCATAGTCTACTAAAACAATTTAACTTCATTCCACATGTAAGACTGGATGATTTGATGATTAGCTACGCACCTAAAGGAGGTGGTGTAGGCCCACATATGGATTCATATGATGTATTTTTGTTGCAAGGCAAAGGGAAACGCCAATGGCAAACTAGCGATCAAACCGATTTAAGTTTAGTGGAAGATACACCTATTAAAATATTAAATAACTTTAATGCTGAGCATACTTACATATTAGAAGCTGGTGACATGTTGTATTTGCCACCGCATATTGCACATAATGGGATCGCCTTAGATGACAACTGCATGACCTATTCAATTGGTTTTAGAGCACCTAAGATGCAGGAGCTCAGACAAGCATTTTTAGACTATTTGCAAGATCATCTGCAAGCAGATGACTTATATGCTGACCCTGATTTAACTTTGCAAGATAACCCCGCAGAAATTAGCCTATCGATGTTAAATAAAGTAGATGAGATACTGAGAAAACTATCATGGAATAAAGACATTACCGCTGACTTTTTCGGCCGCTATATGACAGAGCCTAATAATGAAGTCTTTTTTGAACCAACAATCAAGATTAGCCCAATAGCATTCAGCAAACTTCTAGCCGAACACACTTTACAGCTCAATTTAAAGTCGCAAATGCTTTTTTTTGAAAATAGTTTTTATATTAACGGGGAACAATTGCAGGTGACTGAAAGTTTATTTACCATTATGCAATATTTTGCGAATCACCGTCAGCTTGACACGACAACACTCAGTGATAAGTTACGGCATAACTTAGCTAAGTGTTTATTGACGTATTATATTGCAGGCTATATGTACATAGAATAATGTTAGTTAATTGCTACAACATTGATGTGAGAGGCCTATGATGAAAGGAAATGAATTGATTAAAAACACGATAATTGTTGGTGAACGCAATTATGACAAAGCACTTGATCTTGTAATTGCCAAAGCGAATACTAAATTGCTAATTTTTGACCCAGATTTAACGCATGGCGGTTATATAAGTGTGCAACGGTTTAATTTAATTTATGATTTTTTAAATAACAATGCCTTAAGTGAGTTAACGATTGTTTTACAAAATTCTGAGTTCTTCACAAACGAGTGTCCACGTTTGTTCAGTTTATTAAGTATTTATGACCATAAAATATCGGTTTATGTAACGAATAAAATAGCAAAAGTAGCAAAAGATTGCTTTGTATTAGTAGACGATAGGCATTACCTAAGACGTTTTCACATAGACCAAGCGCGCTTTAAATATATGCTAAATGACATAGAAACAACAGCAAGTTTAAACAAGCGATTTGAGGAAATTATGCAAGAGGTTAGTATTGAAATAAGTGCGACTAAACTAGGCTTATGACAATTAAACTAAACTCAAGCGGAGAGCACTTATGCTAAAAAACAATGATTAAAAAGCTTATTCTCACTTTTTTATTGATGTTTAGTACTATCACCACCGCAGAAACCGCATTGAAAATATTCACCTTGCAACACCGTTTCGCGAATGATTTATTACCTATTGTGTCTCCTATGGTAGGCGTTAATGGCACTGCAACTGGTTTAAATAACCAATTAATCATTCGTACTAGCTCTTTACGTATGCAAGAGATAGAAAAAGTGGTTGCTGCGTTAGATAAGGCACGTGAGAGTCGAAAAATAACGGTGCGTAGTAATAACATTAGTGAGCAGCAACAAGCGCGCGCAGAAATCAGTGGTAACGTAAGAATTGGCAACACTAATATAAGTAATCGACGTAACGCACCAGCCAGCAGCGGACGTATGGATATAGAGCGAAATTCAAGCCAAACAATTAGAAATAGTGATCAATTTATTAATGTATTAGATGGCGAGCGTGCATTTATTCGTGTTGGAAAAATTGTGTCTTTGACTCAAGAATGGATTAGCGTGACGCAGCGTTATGTGAATGTGCAACAGTTGCCTGATTGGCGTGAAGTAAGTACTGGTTTTGCAGTAAGGCCTCGCTCCGTAGGCAATCAGGTTGAATTAGAAATAACATCTCGTATTTCAAAACTTAATGGTCAAGTTATAGTTGATTTTGAACAACTAAGCACCACCATTAGAGTGGCGCTAGGTAGCTGGGTGGATATTAGCAGTACAATGCAAACCAATGATGAAATCAGTCGGAAAATATTAGGACTTCAACAATCATCAATACAAAACAATGCTAGACTAACTGTAAAAGTAGATTAAATGCATTCAAAAAAACTGATAAAAATATTAAAATAACAACCATTAACAATCTGTTGATATTGAAGAATGCAACCTTGATCAACATATTTTTCAAAAATTTTCAATTTAAGGAATACACGATGATACGCTCCATTCTATTTACCGCTTTATTTGCATTGGCTTTAACCTCATGTAGCGAAAAGCCAAAAAAAGAGGTGGCTAGCGAAACACCAATGGCTGCTGAAGAGACACCTAGCGCCATTGAGAAAACTGCTGAAAAAATATCTGATATTGAAATCGTTGGAGATAAATCACCAGCGACGAATGACTTAACTAAAGCCGCCTCCGAAATGACAGGCGGGTCAACTGCTTCTGAATAAATTTACTTGTCATTCAAGTGTATAAAAAAGCCGACTCATTAGTCGGCTTTTAAATTGGCGCTATTTAAATACTTGTTTATATACATCTAATGACTATTTATTCGCAGCATTTAGGTTTAAAGTACTCGCCAATCAAAACCTGTTTTTTGAGCGGCAATACCCACCCAGTCTTGTTGACAATTTAATACTCGACTAAGGGCTGTTTTTGCTAAATATTCTGTGTTATTTTTTGCACTTAAATGAGCAGCCACAATGTGTTTTAACTTGCTATTATCTAGCCTGCTCAACAAGTTCGCCGAACTATCATTATCTAAATGGCCTAATCTCCCACCGACTCGTTTTTTTAATGCGTAAGCATAAGGTCCTTTTTCTAGCATGCCAATATCATAGTTACACTCCAGCACCAACCCATCACACCTAGTTAAGTTCTGCTCAATATGCGGTGTGGAATAGCCGACATCTGTTAGCACACCCAACTTAACTGCACCATCGGTAAATGTAAATTGGGTTGGCTCTCTTGCATCATGTGGCACTGGAAATGGGGTAATTTGAATATCTTGAATATCAAATTCAGTATGGCTATCGACCACATTAAGCTTAAAATTGCCTTTTTTGGGCCAATAGCGTTCAGTCATTTTTTTCGTACCATGTGACAACCAAATAGGTATATTAAACTTAGCAGCAAACTTAAATGCACCTTTGGCGTGGTCGTCATGCTCGTGAGTGATTAAGATACCTGAAATTTGTTCTGGTGCAAGCGCAAGTGTTTGCAAGCGTTTAATAATTTCGTTCCCGCCAAAACCACAATCCAATAGTAAGCGCGTTGACGCTTGCTCTATCACCATGCAGTTACCTGCGCTACCGCTACCTAAAGATGCAAAGCGCATAGACTAAATCAATTATCTCAGTTGGTTATATAACAAAGAAATGATTTTATTGGCTGTTGTCGTTCGGTTAGGGTTATTGTCGTCATCAACGACATTTACCTGACAGCCTTCTTCAGTTTCAGCGACTTTAATACGGTATTTTTTTGATGGATCAGTTGTTGGGTCTGTACCTTTCCAGAACTGCAACTTATCAACAACTGTATCCTCTTCTTTAGCTAATGACTTATTTTCAATCTCTTCTTCATCATCTTGCCAAAAAGCCAATGTATCCCATAAGCCTTTTTTCTCTTTCGGTCCGCTATCAATATCCACATCAGAATACCGAACAAAAAATAAACCATTTGAACGGTCTTTATCTTCAACCACAAATCCTACGCGATCGAGCGCTAAACCAACACGACGCCAGCCTCTATCATAGCTATCCCTTAGCTTTAAAGTGACACTGCTGTCAGCCTCTTTGACTACTTCTGCGCGCACTTCTCTCTGTGGATTGGCAGCAATTTGTTCTGCACGTTCTTGCGAAACGCCAAGCTTTACCATTAACCTACGTAATAACTCAGCATCTAAATCAAGCTCAAAATTATCTAACTTAATCGTTTTATCTGTTTGATCTTGGCGATAACCAATGTCAATTGCACCTAACTGAGTTTGCACTACGTTTTTACCGTCATCTGGGGTGCCAGCCACCGTACGGTGGGTCATATACACTTCTGTCATTTCTACATTCTCGCCACGTTCTAAACGTGTACGAAATTTACGTCTATCCGCCAAACCTGACAAACGGTCTAACCAAGCATCAAATTTCTCCCCAACATTCTTATCGCCTTCAGATGGTTGAAGTTTGTCTGACTGAATCCATTCAGTTTCCATCACGCCGACATCTGCATCTTCTTTACGAACAGCAAATCCTTGATCGAGCCAGAACTCACGAATCACTGGCCAGACTTTTTCAGCCGGCGCATCAACCACTAACCAACGCTGTGTCCCTGCTTTTTCCATACGCACACCATCAGGGGTTCTAAGTACTTGTTCAACATCTGACTCTTGGCCATCTTGCGCTTCACTATAAGTAGAAAAGCTAGTGCTACCACCTGGCACATCATAAGCATCACTAGAGTTTAGTCCTGTTAGATCAGGTGGCACTTCTAACGGTCGTGCACGTCCTGCTGATTTATAATCTGGCTCGCTTTCACCCATGAAAGGAATACTAAACCCGCAAGCGCTTAGTGTTAGCGCTACCAAGCTAATGATGGCTACTTTGTTTAAATTCATGTGTTTACAATTTAACATCTGACTACCTAATATATTGTTCGAATCGTTTTGTTTCATAACTCTGCCATATTTAATTTTTATTATTTTTAAGTAATATCTGCAGCACTCATCGCTGCACGCAACCCACTGTGATATTGCTCAGAGCAATTAATTAAAGGCAAGCGAATGCCTGGCTGAATCAACCCCATTTGTTGCAATACCCATTTCACCGGAATCGGGTTCGCTTCAACAAATAATTGTTGATGTAACCCAAATAATTTTGCGTTAATTTCACGTGCAACTTCCACATTCCCCGTCATAGCCGCATCGCACATTTTACGCATTAGTTTTGGCGCTACATTTGCGGTCACAGAGATCACGCCATGACCACCTAATAACATTAGCGGCATACCTGTTGCATCATCGCCACTGTAAATAGCGAAATCTTTTGGCGCGCGTAATAACAAATCTGTGCCGCGTTCAATTGAACCTGTTGCATCTTTAATGCCAACAATATTCTTAGTGGCCGCAAGTCGTAAGGCTGTCTCGTTGGATATGTCGCAAGCTGTCCGACCTGGTACATTATATAAAATCTGTGGAATATCTACCGCAGCCGCAATCGCTGCAAAGTGCTGATATAAACCTTCTTGCGTTGGTTTATTGTAATAAGGTGCTACTAATAAGCAAGCATCTGCGCCAAATGCTTTTGCTTGTTTCGTTAATTCTATCGCTTCCCTTGTCGAATTGGCACCAGTGCCAGCGATTACTGGCAGCCTGCCATTCACATGTGCGGCTGCCGTTTGAATTAACAAGCAATGTTCTTCAACATCGACAGTGGGCGACTCACCTGATGTGCCAACAATAACGATAGCATCTGTACCAGCGTTGACATGGAAATCAATGAGTCCACGCAATGCATCTAAATCCAAACGACCATCGTCAAACATTGGAGTAACAATGGCAACCATACTACCTTCTAACATATTAAAACCTACTAGATGAAAACATTCGCTATTTTAACTTAAACTATTTGATTATTACGAAAAGGTGTAAGAAACTAAACAAAATAATCCGTTTATAAGCAATAGCGATTAAATTATAATTACATATTCTTTGTCTTTATATGCAACTTTGTTTATATTCTCACTCTCAGACAATCTTCGCACAAACAGGTAACCAAGCTTTACATTTAGGCTTTATCACGTGAATTTGCGCAGTTATTTGCATACCAAACAAGCTATAATTAGCTAATTGAATTAACTTTTTACACATAGATCAGATATCAATGTCTCAAAACTTTTTTATTATTTTAATTGGCACCGTGTTGGTTAATAACATTGTGCTAGTTAAAATATTAGGCTTATGCCCGTTTATGGGAGTTTCTAAGAAACTAGAAGCTTCGATTGGTATGGCTGCAGCAACTGCATTTGTACTCACAGTGGGATCCATGACGAGCTGGGTAATCAATCATTACTTACTAGAAGCTTTTAACCTTGAGTATTTGCGTACACTTTCATTTATTGTGGTGATTGCCAGCGTTGTGCAATTCACCCAAATGCTGATGGAAAAAAGTTTTCCACTTTGGTATCAAATGTTAGGCATATTTTTGCCCTTAATCACCACCAACTGTGCCGTATTAGGTATCCCACTGCTTAACGCACAAAAAGGTAGCGGTTTTGTTGAATCAGGTGTTGTTGGTTTTGGTGGTGCAGTAGGGTTTTCTTTAGTACTTATTTTATTCTCTTCTCTTCGTGAGCGTTTAGAAGCCGCCGATGTGCCAAAAGTTTTCCAAGGCTCAGCTATCGCTATGGTAACTGCAGCACTAATGAGCTTGGCATTCATGGGGTTTGCTGGGCTAGATAAATACTAAAGCTAAATATCAAAAATACTACACTATGTTAACTGCAATTTATATCATGATTGGATTAGGCCTGCTACTCGGTGCAGCACTAGGCTATGCCGCGCTTAAATTCAAGGTCGAAGGTGACCCGCTTATTGCGCGTATTGACGCTATTTTGCCGCAAACACAATGCGGTCAATGTGGCTATCCAGGATGCAAACCTTATGCTACAGCCATTGCACAGGGCGAAGCCGATATTAACCAATGTCCGCCTGGTGGCGAGACTGGTGTCCATGCCTTAGCAGACTTAATGGGTATGGAATATAAACCGTTAAATGCAGAACACGGTGAAACCAAGCCCAAAGCCGTTGCATTTATTGATGAAGAAACCTGCATCGGCTGCACGCTATGTATTCAGGCTTGTCCGGTAGATGCTATTTTAGGCGCATCAAAGCACATGCACACGATTATTACGAGTGAGTGTACTGGCTGCGAGCTTTGCTTACCACCATGTCCTGTTGATTGCATAACAATGGAACCAGTTTCAGAAACACCTGAAAACTGGAAATGGAAATACCCAACGATTCCAATTAAGCCAGTTATTAATTTGTAATGAGTGCAATCATCAATTTTACTAATTTAGTTAAGTCTAAATTCTCTGATTCCAAGGATATTTTCGAATTCCATGGAGGCGTTCATCCGCCTCAAAGCAAAGCTCAGTCCACCAAATTACCCATTGGTAAGTTGCCGTTACCAGAAAAATTAGTTTTGCCGCTACGCCAACATATTGGCAATATTCCAAAAATAAAAATAAATATTGGTGACTATGTACTAAAAGGGCAAATAATTGCGGAAGCAGAAGGCACTATTTCTGCTGCAATCCATGCACCAACGTCTGGCACAGTTAGCGCTATCGAAGATGCCGTGATTCCACACCCTTCCGGCCTACCCGACCAATGTGTGATTATTACACCAGATGGCAAAGATGAGTGGACAACATTGTCACCGCTCGATTGGCAAAGTACTAACCGTAAAACCTTAGTCGATAGCATCCGCTTATCTGGCATTGTTGGCTTAGGTGGCGCAACGTTCCCAACACACATCAAATTACAATCAGATAGTCGATCTGAAATTCATACGCTAGTCATCAATGCTGCAGAATGCGAACCTTACATCACTTGCGATGACATGCTAATGCGCGAACGTAGTGAACAAATTATTAAAGGCATTCAAATTACGCAGCATTTGCTAGGGGTTGAACAAGTCATTATTGGTATTGAGGACAATAAACCATTTGCCACTACTACGATGCAAAAAGCTGCTCATGGTACTGGCATACAAATTAAAGTAGTACCAACCCTTTACCCAAGTGGCGATGCAAGACGCTTGGTACATTTAGTATTGGGACGTGAAGTACCATTTGATAAACGTTCTACAGAAGTGGGCATTCAGGTATTTAATGTCGCAACAGTATTGGCGCTTTACCGATATTTTGTTTTTGGTGAACCATCCATAAGCAGAATCGTTTCAGTCACGGGAAATGTTGTTTCACCTCAAAATTTCGAGGCATTGTTTGGTACGCCATTACCTCACTTAATTAAAGCTGCTGGCGGTGCAAAAGCAAACACTATAAATTACATTATGGGCGGCCCAATGATGGGCTTCAACCTACCTAGCCTTGATGTACCAGTGACAAAAGCATCTAATTGTTTTATTGCAGTCTCGCCTTCGTTATTTGAAGACCCTCCCCCGGCAATGCCATGTATTCGTTGCGCTCGCTGCGCCGACGCATGTCCGGTGAGCTTACAACCGCAAGAACTATATTGGTTTGCAAAATCGGATAATTTTGAAAAATCGAACGATTACAATCTATTTGATTGTATTGAGTGTGGTGCTTGCTCATATGTTTGTCCAAGCAATATTCCATTGGTCCAATATTATCGTTATGCAAAAAGTGAAATTATTGCCTCTGACAAAGCCCAAGAAGCAGCAGATCTTGCACGTGAACGGAATGACTTTAGAATAGCGCGAATTGAACGTGGAAAAGAAGAACGGGCTAAAAAACATGCCGAGCGTGCCAAAGGTGTTAAAGCGGCGGCGGCAAAAAAAGCAGCTCAAGCAACACCAGCTAAAGGTAATGCAAGCTTATCAACAGAACATACTGACAAGAAAGCAGCCATTGCTACTGCGATAGAACGTGCAAAAGTGCAAAAAGCGGCAACAGCGGCACAAAGTGCTAAACCAGTTAGCCATACAGTAAAAGCCGAGATTGCAGAAATTGATGCGCGTAGAGCCAAAGCAAAACAAATTGTAAATGCAGAAGAAAATGCTAAAAGTACTGTTCTAGTTAAAACAGTTTCAGATGCATCTGTAAAAGCTGAAACCCAAGCTACTATCGTTCGCGCTAAGGCAAAAAAATCTGTCGCAAATACGGCCAAAAAAGATGCAAATTAATATGCAAACTGTTAATACTATAAGGGGCAATATTTGAACTTTTCACCTTATATATCAGACGCCCCTTCTGTCAGCAATATTATGTTTAAAGTGTTACTTGGGTTGATTCCGGGTATTGCGGCTTACATTTATATATTTGGTGGTGGCATTTTAGTTACGATGTCGTTAGCGACTGCAACTGCTATCACAACTGAAGTTCTAATGCTTAAATTACGCAGACGGCCTGTTAAGCCATTCGTGATGGATTACAGCGCAATCGTGACCGCTTGGTTATTGGCACTATCTATTCCTCCGCTTACTCCTTGGTGGCTTATTGTAGTAGGTACTTTTTTTGCAATATCAATTGCCAAACAGCTATATGGTGGACTTGGCTACAATCCGTTTAACCCAGCAATGATTGGCTATGCTGTATTGCTGGTTTCATTCCCTGTATTAATGACGAAATGGCCAGCTGCGTTAAGTTTGGCAGAAGTCAAATTAAGCTTTACTGATCAACTACAGTATATTTTTTATGGTTTATTGCCTCGAGGTGTAGAAATAGATGCTATTACTTCTGCGACACCGCTGGACTATTTGAAAACGCAACTCAAGCTAAATCAAGCATTAATCGATATTAAAACGGCTCCAATTTTCGGCAGTTTTGGTGGCAAAGGTACTGAGATCATTACTGGCAGTTATTTATTAGGTGGCCTTTATTTATGGCAACAAAAAATTATTACTTGGCATTTGCCTACAGCATTTTTAGGTAGCTTAGCCGTGTTTGCTAGTATTTTTTACTTGGTTGACCCAACACAGTTTGCTTCGCCAACATTCCACTTATTTAGCGGAGCAAGTTTATTGGCAGCATTCTTTATCATTACAGACCCCGTTAGCGGACCTACAACACAAAAAGGCAAAATATATTTTGCAGCAGGTATTGCTATTATTACTTATCTAATACGTGTCTATGGTGGCTATCCAGATGGTGTAGCTTTCGCGGTTATTTTTATGAATATATGTGTGCCCTTAATCGACACCTATACACAACCACGGGTATTTGGGCATCAAAAGTAGCATGCCTGAAACAATATTAAAACACACTGCAAAAACCGCACTGACTTTAGTGTTGTTTACCATTGCCTTTACGACGCTAATGAGTTACGTCTACTACCTAACTAAAGCACCAATTGCAGCAAGTGAAGAAGCTGCGAGAAAAGCCTTATTTCGTCAAATCGTGCCTGAAAATATGTATGACAATGCTATTCTAGAGGACAGTATTAAAGTAGAGCCGAATGAATTACTTGGTAATAAACGTGCTAAAACAGTCTACCGCGCGCGCATTAACAATCGACCAGCTGCGGTTATTTTAGAAACTATTGCCCCAGATGGCTATAGTGGTGTAATCAAACTGCTCATTGCCATTAAATATGATGGTACGATATCGGGTGTTCGTGTACTAGCACATAAAGAAACGCCAGGTTTGGGTGATTATATTAACATCGCCAAAACTGAGTGGATAACACTTTTCAATGATGAGTCACTCAAAAAAACTAGTAGTAATTACTGGCAAGTAAAAAAAGACGGCGGTAAATTTGATTATATGGCTGGCGCAACAATCACACCACGTGCAGTCATAAAAGCTGTATATAAAACGTTACAATATTTCAAAATGAATAAAGAAGCACTGTTTGTAGCAACACCAATTATTGAAAAAGAAACACAAGAGGCAACACAAAATGGGCCAGTATAAAGAAATTACCGAAAATGGGTTATGGAAACAAAACCCTGGCGTTGTTCAGCTTTTGGGCTTATGCCCAACACTGGCAGTAACAACAACTGTAGTCAATGGGGTTAGCTTAGGCCTAGCCACAGCTTTAGTCATGGCTGCATCTAACGGCACCGTTTCACCGGTAAGAAAATTTGTACCTGATGAAATACGTTTGCCTGTATTTATTTTAGTTATTGCAGCATTAGTGACTGTAATCGACTTGCTCATTCATGCATTTGCAGCACCCTTGCATAAAGTATTAGGTATTTTTATTCCATTGATTGTGGTGAACTGTATTGTATTAGGCCGTGTTGATGCTTTCGCTGCAAAAAACACCCCTGCGCCTGCAATTTGGGATGGTTTTATTATGGGAATCGGTCTGACATTAGTGCTTGGTTTACTCGGTGCAATGCGCGAAGTATTAGCTAGAGGTACTTTGTTTTCTGGTCTAGACTTAGCGCTCGGACCAAACTTCAAAAACTATGTTTTGACAGTGTTGCCTGATTACCAGGGCTTTTTACTTGCAGCATTACCGCCCGGTGCTTTTTTAGGCTTAGCGTTATTAATCGCCGCCTTTAACTGGGTAGAAGCACAAAATACTAGCGCTAAAACTAGCATGAGTAGTGGAGCCGCTTTAAAACCAGCACACTAACACTGTACTCATTATATTTAATGATTAACTCTAAAACTAGACGCGGCAAAGACTTACAATGAACGCTGAAAAACGATTTGAAATTTTCAAACGCTTAAGCATTGCGATCCCAGATCCGACGACGGAACTCGAACATCACAGCACATTTGAACTACTAATTGCAGTTATTTTATCTGCGCAAGCAACAGATAAAGGTGTGAACATTGCCACGCGTAAGTTGTTTGCCGCAGCTAATACGCCAGAAGCAATTTTTAATTTGGGTATTCTAGGCTTAGAGCAGTATATTAATACCATTGGCCTTTATCATGCGAAAGCAAAACATGTAATTGCCTGCTGTGACATGCTAATTAACCTCCATGAAAGTAAAGTGCCTGATACGCGAGAAGCATTGGAAGCTTTATCTGGGGTAGGTCGTAAAACAGCAAATGTTATCTTAAATACTGCATTTGGACAGCCAACGATCGCTATTGATACCCATTTATTTAGACTAGGCAACCGCACAAAGCTAGCGATGGGAAAAAATGTGCTTGAAGTTGAAAGAAAATACTTAAAAACAATCCCAAAAGAATTTTTAAATGACGCCCATCACCTACTTATTTTACATGGGCGATACACGTGTACAGCACGTAACCCTAAATGCGGTGAGTGTTGCATCGTTGATTTATGTGAATATAAAGATAAAGCCATTCCTAAACCGCATTTAATGGCTGGCGAAATATAATCATGAGTAAAGTAGCGTCAGGCATAGCAAGCGCTAGTATTGCAACACCTGATCTTGCAGCTAAAGCTGTCAATAATGCAATCAAAAAAGCCGGTATAAGTTCACCTACCTCAGTACTGCTCTTTCTCACCTCAGAATTCGCAGCAGATCCGCAATCAGCAATTAAAGCAGCTGCCAAAGCAGCCAATTGCACACAAGTCGTCGGCTGTTCAGCCATTGGTATTTTCACCGACGAAGACTGGGTGCTTGATAGCCCTGCTGCGGTTGCCATGGTATTTGAAGGCATTACGCTTAATCTGCCTAACAACTCAGACACTATTGACAAAGACGACTTGTCATTAACATTAGTCGCGCCTAATGCTATTGACAGCCGATGGCTAAATCAATCAGGTTTGAAGTTTGGTGGTATATCAGGAGATGCGACCGGCCAAGGCTCTTTTTCTGTATGGAAAAATGCAAAGGGTGCTACACAAGACTATTGTGAAGTAGTCGTAGACAATACTAAAATTGCTATAGCACCTTCACATGGGTTAAAAATAATTTCTAAAGCGCAACAAATCACCCAAACTAAAGAACATGATTTATGTACTATAAACAATAATAGCGCACTTGAAAACATAACCCAAACTTGGCATAACTATAACCAATCTGAAGAAGAGTTGCCTTATCATCGACTGATGGCAATTCATGCAAAGACAGTTAGTCAGCTCGAGCAGAATGAATATAAAGTATGTTCTATTATCTCGTGCAATGAAAATAACAACTCTGTTACATTAACAACAGCATTGAAAGAAGGTGACTGGTTAAGCTGGGCAGTGCGTGATACTGATACTGCACAAACAGATATTGTAAAAACAGCGACTAAATTACAAAAACAGCTAAATACTGAACCAAAGTTTGCATTATTATTTTCATGTTTAGGACGCGGCCCATATTTTTACGAGAGCGGTGACCAAGATCTCGCTTTGCTAAAAGCCTTGTATCCTAATTTACCGATTATTGGATTTTATGGTAATGGTGAAATTGCACCGATACTTGGTCAAAATGAAATTCTACAATACTCTGTTGTATTAGCTTTATTTTCGGACACACATTAACCATGGCACTATTTAATCCCTCACGTGACCAAGTACGTGATTTCTTTTTTGACAGCTGGGGTAAATTTAATCAACAACAAACACTAAGTGATATGGAAAAAATATGCATCAATGTAATTCACATGCATCGTGAATATCATCATGTGTTAAATAACCCAGAAAAATATAGACACCAAGAGTATTTTCCAGAATCGGGCGATACAAATCCTTTTTTACATATGAGTTTACATTTGTCAATATTGGAACAAATTGGTATAAACCAACCGATTGGCATTAAAGCTATTTACCAAGAATTAAAAAACAAATATCATGATGAACATAAGGCGCAGCATGATGTTCTAGATTGCTTAGCAGAGACTGTTTGGCATGCTCAGAAAAATAAAACTGCAATAGAGCCAATGTATTATCTACAACTACTTAAGAAGAAAGTAAATAAACATCAAGATGAAGACTAATGCACATGACTGGTTACATGAACATGGTGACTACCTTTATCGTTTTGCATTAACACGTTTGCGCGACGCTCATCAAGCAGAAGATGTCGTGCAAGAAACTTTTATTGCCGCTATTAAAAGCAAAAGCTTTGCTCAGCAATCTTCCCCTCGCACATGGCTCACGGGTATTTTAAAACACAAAATTATTGATGTAATGCGTAAAAATGCTCGTGAAACGCCAGCCTCTGAACTCATGTCAGATACTGATGCCAACATGGATGAGTTCTTTGACAAAACAGGGCACTGGTCAGAAAAACCTTTGGAATGGAGCATGCCAGACAATGTGCTCGAGCAGAAACAATTTTTAGGCATATTACAAAACTGCATAAACAAATTACCAAAAAAACTTGCAGCTGTTTTTATGTTGCGTGATGTAGAAGACACAAACAATGATGAAATTTGTAAGGAATTAAGTATTACAACGACCAATGCTTGGGTGATGCTTTATAGAGCCCGTATGGGAATTAGAAAATGTTTAGAAATTAACTGGTTAGCTAATGATGAAAGGAGTTGATAACAATGTTAAATTGTAAAGAAACAAGTCAGCTCGCTTCCCAAGCGCTAGATCGTGAGCTGACAAGAAAAGAAAGATTTGCATTAGGTTTTCATCAATTAATATGTAAAGCTTGTAGAAGATTCGGTCAACAGTTAAATAGTTTGAACGTTATACTAAAACAATTGAAAGATAATGTAGAAAATGACACAAGCATTACAATCTCATCCAGCGGTAAGAAACGTATTGCAGAATTAATAGACTCATCAACAAAATAAATGTGCAGTAAACTTGAACCACTTTTTTAACTTGTATTAAAGGAAAATATTATGAACGTTACTAAAAAATCAATCGCATTAGCAGTAGGCGGTGCTTTAGCACTATCAGTAAGTGCAACAAGTTTTGCTGAAGTTGAAAATCCATTTGCAATCAAATCACTATCAAGTGGCTATCAAGTAGCAGACCACCACGCAGAAAAAGGCGCTGACGGCAAATGCGGCGAAGGTAAATGCGGCGCTGATAAAGCGAAAGAAATGAAAGATGGCAAATGCGGCGCTGATAAAGCTAAAGAAATGAAAGATGGTAAATGCGGCGAGGGTAAATGTGGCGAAGGTAAAGCTAAAAAAATGAAAGATGGGAAATGTGGTCATTAAGTAATTCTTAGTATTTAGTGACACGACATGTCTGCATTATCTGACATTAATGGCGTTGGTTTAGGATTAAAGCGAGAGCTTATTCCTCAAATTCAACGCCATTTTCAACAAGAGAATCCTGATCACTTAATTCGTAATATTAGTTTTATTGAAATAGCGCCTGAAAACTGGATAGGTGCTGGTGGCAAATATGCGAAAGAACTCGCATGGTTTGTTGAGCGTTTCCCCATTGTCTGCCATGGCTTATGCTTATCATTGGGTGGGCCAGACCCACTCAATACCAAATTCTTAGAGCAAGTAAAACAATTTCTTGCTGAACATAAAATCCCACTTTACACAGAGCATTTAAGCTATTGCAGCGACTTTTATCATGGCAAGCCAGGTTATTTATATGATTTATTGCCAATACCATTTACCGAAGAGGCCGTGCACTATGTAGCCGACCGAATTAAACAAACACAAGATACTTTAGGCCAGCGCATAGCAGTAGAAAACGCCTCATTTTATTTAAAAGCGCCTATTGCAACCATGGATGAGCTCACGTTTCTAAAGGCTGTGTTATCTGAAGCAGATTGCTGGCTTCACTTAGATATAAATAATATTTATGTGAATAGTATTAATTTTGGTTTTGACCCTTATGTATTTTTAAACGGCATACCAGCTGAACGCATTGTGTATAGCCATATAGCTGGTCACTACCAAGAAAAAGCTGATTTACTGATCGATACTCATGCTGCCGACGTCATCGATCCAGTATGGGCATTGCTAGAGGAAGCATATCGATTATTTGGTACGTTCCCAACATTACTTGAGCGTGATAGTAAAATTCCGCCACTACCGACATTAATTCACGAAGTGAATAAAATTGCAGAGATTCAGTCTGCTGCTATAGATGTGCAAAAACGAACTGTCGCCAGCATTTCTAATAACCTGAGTTCAGCATTTACATGTTAGGTTTTCAGCAATATCAAAAAGTGTTTACTGCACATATTCGTGACCCCAAAAATAACAAAAAACCTGATAACGTGAATGAAGAACGTATTGCCGTTTATCGTAATGGCGTTTATAACAACATATTTGAATCAGTTTCTGTTTGCTTTCCAGTTTGCCAAACCACACTCGGCAAAAAGGAATGGAATAATATTATTAAAAGGTTTGTAGCAATGCATGCCGCCAGTTCACCAATATTTAGAAAAATTCCAGAAGAATTTCTTAAGTTTTTAGAATCAGATAACGAAACACCAGAATACATTAAACAATTAGCGCATTACGAATGGGTAGAGCTCGCTGTTGGTTCATTACAGTCCCAAATGGGAATAGATAAAACAGGCGCTAATCAACCCATCGATTTGCTGAATCAAGTGCCAATTCTAGCACCACATATGTTGCTGGAATACGATTACCCAGTACATAAAATATCCGCTCAGTTCACTCCTAAACAACTGGAACAAACCCATCTCCTCGTGTTTAGAAACTTAGCCTTTGAAGTTAACTTTGTAGAACTTAACCCCATGACATACTTACTTCTAGAGTCTATAAAAAAAGGTATGGCTGGTAAGCAAGCACTTATATCACTAGCTGAACGGACCCAACACTCCCAACCTGAAACAATTATTGAGTTTGGACATGGTATTTTGAAAGATTTGAAACAACAGCAAGCTATTATTGGTAGTCATTCAACCATTTAATTTACAAGTACTTTTCTTAAACAATATTTTTTATTAAACTAAATCAAGCTGTGGCTGCAGCTTTTCTAACTGTATTTTTTTCAACCCACTTAAACTTAGCCCGACTAACCGAATCGGCTCCCCCCCTGCTTCTGTTCGTTTTAATAATTGTGGTATCAATTGAATTAATAAAGGCATATCTAATATGAAGTCTGTCGTATACGCTCTAGTAACTTGTTGAAAGTTAGCATACTTTACTTTCACCGTAAGAGTTCTGGCCTGCAGTTCTTGTTCTGCTAGACTGCTTAATACTTGCTCTGCTAAATCATTGAGTATTTTAGTTAATTCTTCCACCGATAGAATATCTCGTGCAAAAGTAGTCTCCTTACCTAGAGATTTACGCACGCGCAAGCTTCGTACGGGTCGCTCATCAATGGCGCGAGCAATATTGTAATAATATTGTCCAGATTTACCAAAATTTCCAACCAACTCAATAAGTGTCTTTTGGCGTAAGTCAGCGCCTGTTTTAATCCCAA
The DNA here is from genome assembly GCA_964549145.1 of uncultured Methylophilaceae bacterium. Classification (GTDB taxonomy): domain Bacteria; phylum Pseudomonadota; class Gammaproteobacteria; order Burkholderiales; family Methylophilaceae. Next base: position 13,805 of record CAZJUK010000011.1, on the reverse strand, counting down.
ACTTTTTCATTCTAGTTTCTGTAGCTGGACCAATGCCATGAAACTTGCCAATGGCTAAATCAGCCACGAATGCTAAGCCTTGCTCCGGTTTGATCACATATAAGCCATTCGGCTTATCCATATCAGAGGCAATTTTTGCTAAAAACTTATTATAAGAAACACCTGCAGATGCATTAAGGTTTGTGAGCTCTAGAATTTCAGCTTTAATAGCCTGTGCAATGCGTGTAGCCGAACCGTCAAAGTCAGCAGTATACGTGACATCCAAATAAGCTTCATCGAGTGATAGCGGCTCTACTTGTGAGGCATAATGCCAAAATATAGTTCTTATTTGAGTTGACACTTCACGATAGGCTTCGAACCTTGGTGGGACAAATATGGCCTGAGGACATAAACGGTAAGCTCGTGAACACGGCATAGCAGAATGGATGCCAAACTTACGTGCCTCATAGCTACATGCAGCAACGACTCCACGACTATTCGGTTGGCCACCAACAATAAGTGGTTTCCCTTTATATACTGGCTGATCGCGCTGTTCCACTGATGCAAAAAATGCATCCATATCGATATGGATTATTTTACGTTGTAATGCCATTTGATGATGGTTCAATTATTGTCAAAACCAACCTATTATTTAACTAAAGCATTATTATGACAACTTTTGTTAATAAAACATGCCTTATGCAGAAAACATCTTTTTCTCGTTTTTTAGCGTTATTAATACCTGGTATTTTAGTAGCTGCGACTGGCGTTGGGGCTGGTGATCTAGCGACAGCTAGTTTTACGGGTAGCCAGCTTGGCTTAGCCATATTGTGGGCTGTAGTGGTTGGTGGGGTTTTAAAATTTACACTCACAGAGGGTTTGGCACGTTGGCAATTAGTCACGGGATTTACATTACTTGAAGGCATAGCTAAGCATTTTGGAAGGTTTGCCGGGTATATATTCTTACCATATTTCTTATTATGGTCATTTTATGTTGCTTCATCTTTAATGAGTGCTAGTGGCATTACGTTACACGCCATGCTCCCGATATTTGATGACCCTCGGCATGCTAAGATTGTTTTTGGCATGCTATCGAGTTTGATCGGTTTAGGCTTAGTATCAACTGGAGGATTCAAGCTATTCGAAAAAGTAATGCTAGTATGCATTGGCCTGATGTTTACAACAGTTATCGTCACGGCATTATTACTTTGGCCTGGTGCTAGCATTGTATTATCAGGTTTATTTATACCTACAATTCCTGATGTGCAAGGTGCAGGTATCACTTGGACAATTGCTTTAATCGGTGGTGTTGGCGGTTCATTAACCATACTATGTTATGGCTATTGGATTAAAGAGGAAGGTCGTACCGGTCCAAAAGAGATTAAAACTTGTCGTATTGATTTAACAGCGGGTTATTTAATGACAGTGCTATTTGGCATTGCCATGGTCATTATTGGTAGTACTATAAAAATAGAAGGTCAAGGTGCTGATTTGTTAGTCATCCTAGCAAATAGCCTAGAAGAACCTTTAGGTCTCACTGGACGGTGGCTTTTTCTAATTGGTGCATTCTGTGCAATTTTCAGTAGCCTACTAGGTGTTTGGCAAGCTATACCCTATTTATTTGCAGATATTTGGCGATTATTTTTACAACCTCCAAATCAATTATCAACAGATGTCAGGTACAAAATCACCACAACAACTGCACCTTATCGAATTTATTTAATTGCGATTGCTACCATTCCGATGTTCGGGCTTTTTATAGGGTTTAAAGAAGTGCAAAAAATATATGCAGTTATTGGTGCATTATTCGTACCAATGCTAGCCATTGTATTGCTGACCTTAAACAGCAAACACAAATATTTGGGAGAGCATACCAATAAGGGCCTAAGTACCATAGTGCTTTTAACAACACTTACTTTCTTTGGTTTGATGGCTTGGCTGAAATTATAAATCACTCACTTAGCCCCTTAAGTATTAGCAAACAGTTAGATTCAATAAAAAAACCAGCTTGCGCTGATTTTTTTAGTTTTACTGGCTTTAATTTCCAAATACTTCAGCCTCACGCTTACTGGCCTCTTCCACAACTGTTTTCTTTTGAGTATTATCTAAATCCCACCAGTCTTGAATTTCTTCTAGCGAACGAAAACAACCTTGGCATAAACCATTGCTATCATCAACTACACATACGCCTATACAAGGGGATTGTATTTCTACTTCTAATTCAGACATTGCTTAACTTTCAAAACCATTTTTAACTACCAACAAAAAATCTTCAAGTGTCTAGGTTTACGATAAAGCGCCATGACATTGTTTATATTTTTTACCTGACCCACATGGACAAGGGTCGTTACGCCCTACTTTTTCACCTTCACGGGTAATTGGTTTATTTGTCGTGGAACTTTCTGAATCCTCGTCAGGCTTATCAGTTAATACTTCATCATACCCTGCATGTTGATATTGCACGTTCTCAACTTCTTGGGGTGGCTCAACAGCTTCAACATCTTCTTGTGTTTTAATTTGCACCATCATCGTCACTTTGGTCACTTCTTGTTTCACAGTGCTGAGCAAATCTTCGAACAATTGGAAGGACTCGCGTTTATATTCTTGCTTAGGATTTTTTTGTGCATAAGAACGCAAATGAATACCTTGACGTAAATGATCAAGTGCAGAAAGATGTTCTCGCCAATGATTATCAAGACTTTGCAACATGACTGAACGCTCAAACTGTCTTATGTTTTCTGAACCAGCAAGCGCTTCTTTATCCGTATAAAGTTGACGTGCTGCGTCATAAATACGCTCACGTAATGTCTCCTCGTGTAAATCTGGCTCATCTTCTAACCATTTTGCAATAGGTAACTCTACACCCGTTTCGGCTTGCAGATTTCGTTCTAAACTTTCAATTTGCCATTGTTCTTCTAAGCTACCTGGCGGTACAGACGTTGAAACAATATCGTCCAATACATCTCGGCGCATTGCGACAACAGTTTCACCAATATCGGCAGCTTCTAATAATTCATTTCGCTGTTCATAAATCACTTTACGTTGATCATTGGAAACATCATCAAATTCAAGTAATTGTTTTCGAATATCGAAGTTTCTACCTTCTACTTTACGTTGAGCATTTTCAATCGCACGCGTAACCATCGTATGCTCAATCGCTTCACCTTCAGGCATTTTTAATCGTTCCATAATCGCTGCAATGCGATCACCTGAGAATATGCGGAGTAATTGGTCATCTAACGAAAGATAAAAACGGCTGGAGCCTGGGTCACCTTGACGGCCAGAACGACCACGCAGTTGGTTATCAACACGACGAGACTCATGACGCTCGGTACCAATTATATGAAGGCCTCCTGAGGCTAAGACTTCCTTGTGTCGCATTTCCCAATCAGATTTAATTTTTTCAATCTGCTGAGTTTTTTGCGCATCGTTTAACTTTTCATCTTGTTCAATTAATTGAATTTCAGGCTCTGGGTTACCACCTAACACGATATCAGTTCCACGACCGGCCATGTTAGTAGCGATAGTTACCATTTTAGGCTGACCTGCTTGCACAATAATATGCGCTTCACGCTCATGCTGTTTAGCATTAAGCACTTGGTGTTCTAGCCTAGCTTCATTTAGTTTTTTAGATATTAATTCAGAGTTCTCAATTGACGTAGTACCAACTAACACTGGCTGTCCACGGCCTTGGCATTCTTTAATATCATCAACCACAGCCTGATATTTTTCATTTGGCGTGCGATACACTTTATCCATTGCATCTTTACGTTGCATTGGGCGATGTGTTGGAATAACAACAGTCTCTAAACCATAAATTTGACTAAATTCATAAGCTTCTGTATCAGCAGTGCCTGTCATGCCAGACAGTTTTTCATACATACGAAAGTAGTTTTGGAAAGTAATTGACGCTAAAGTTTGATTTTCTTTTTGAATTTCTACACCTTCTTTAGCTTCAACAGCTTGATGTAAACCATCTGACCATCTTCGACCTGGCATCATTCGACCTGAGAATTCATCCACAATCACAATCTCACCATCACGTACTACATAATGCTGATCAAGATGAAATAAGTTTTGGGCCCGTAATGAAGCATATAGATGATGCACTAAAGTAATGTTAGCAGCTTCATATAAGCTAGAATTTTCTGGCAACATGCCTGATTTTGTTAGCACTTCTTCAGCACGCTCATGCCCGAACTCGGAAAGAATTACATTTTGACCTTTTTCATCAACCCAAAAATCGCCTTCACCTTCTTCTGTTGCTTGCTGAGTAAGCTGCTTAGCTACCTCGTTTATTTGAGTGTATAGATCAATACTGTGTTCAGCTTGACCAGAAATTATCAAAGGCGTACGTGCTTCGTCAATCAGAATTGAGTCCACTTCATCCACTAGCGCATAGCTTAGTGGACGTTGCACCCGCTCTTCACTGCTAAAGACCATATTGTCACGTAGATAGTCAAAACCAAATTCATTATTCGTACCGTAAGTAATATCAGCTGAATAAGCTTCTTGTTTTACATCATGTGGCATTTGCGAGAGATTAATACCTACACTTAAGCCGAGGAAATTATACAACTTGCCCATCCATTCTGCATCACGCTTAGCTAAATAGTCATTCACAGTGACAACATGAACACCTTTACCCGTTAAAGCATTTAGATAAACAGGCAAAGTAGCGACTAACGTCTTACCTTCACCCGTTCGCATTTCAGCAATTCTGCCCGCATTAAGCACCATACCGCCAATTAACTGCACATCAAAATGCCGCATACCCAGAGCACGCTGACCACCTTCACGAACAACAGCAAAAGCCTCTGGCAATATTTTGTCTAAACGTTCACCGTCTTGATAACGTTTTTTAAACTCTTGGGTTTTAGCACGTAACTCATCATCTGATAATCCTTGCATTTCAGGCTCAAACACATTAATTTTTTTAACAATTTGCGCATAACTTTTAACGATTCTATCGTTACGACTGCCGAAAACTTTTTTGAACAACTTAGGTAACATGAAGGGACACCGATTTTCCGCATATGCGGAAACCTATTAATTTATAGTTGGAATTTAGATTTAATCTGGGGATGTTAATTCTTATTTCAATAGTACTGTTTAACTTAATATATTCTTATTTTAAATATTTTTTTGGGTCTAGCGCATGTCCATTTAACCGAATTTCATAATGCAAATGTGGCCCAGTAGATCGCCCTGTACTACCAACTTTAGCAATGACCTGACCTTTAATGACCCGTTCGCCTTTTTTTACTAATAATTTTGAGGCATGTGCGTATCTTGTTTCCAAACCTGCGCCATGATTTATTTTCACTAAATTACCATAAGCAGGCGTTCGGCTTGAAGAAGTAACAATACCGTCAGCTGCTGCATGTATTGGCGAGCCTGTGTTTGCAGTAAAGTCTAATCCTTCATGAAATGCTCTATGCTTATTAAATGGGTCTGTACGCCACCCAAAACTTGATGAGTTAAAAGCCGCAGTTACAGGACGACTATTTGGCAACATATCTTTTAAAACACTATTGCGCAACACCTCTGCTTCTACCCCACTCAAATATTCATCTCTAACATCAACAGCTTTGACTAGCTGTGAGACTGCTGCTTGCAAGTCTTGCTCTGTCATTGGCCTTACACTGACTAATGGACCACCAAATTTAGGTTCTAATCCGTCGGAGTCAGCTTGAGGATTTTTTGCAGTGTTCGTTTTTGTATTCGATTCAAGTGTATCGATACCCGCTAATTTAACTAATCGGTGATTTTGTGCATCTAAACGTACGATTCGCGCCTGTAATTCGCCAATTTGTTTGGCATATGCATCTAAATGCATTTGCGACTCATCTAAGTTATCTACTACTATTTCAGGAGCAACGACAACCAAAGTTTCGCTCTTAGCATTTAATTTTGGCTTAAATATTAAAGCAGTTAAAGTGATTGCAATTAGAACCAATCCAGCAACAAGCATAAGGACCTGCCAAATTGACATGGTCTTTGTTTTTGCCATCTTGCTTGAAACTAAGATAATATTCATATGTTTTTAAAATCTCTATAAAATTAACTATGCATAAATTACGTGCTGTTTTAAATGGAAATAATCCAAATAAAGACAACCAATTTGATAACTTGGTTGCTCAAGCTAACGATCACCTAAAATTACAAGAATTTTGGGAAGCTGCTATTTCTAAAAAATTAAGCAAATTCTGCAGTATTGGTGGCATTAAAAATCAAAAACTGTCTATATACGCTCACAACGCTAGCGTTGCTTCTAAAATCAAATTAACTAGTACTAGCATATTGAGTCAACTGCAATATTTGCAAAAGAATGACGCAAATTTCATTGGATTTAAAGTTACTGCAATTAGCGTAAAAGTGCAAGTAAAATCGCAACAAAAACATGTAACTACCACTCCCCGCAAGCTTTCTAGTCACGCATCTGCAACACTAAAAAATTTTGCAGCCGACCTTGGAGAGACAGAACTTGCGGACAAACTTATTAAGCTAGCAAATAACATTCAAAAATAAGCAGCTCAATCTCTAGTCAAAATCAATACCACTAATTATTTAGTGATAATTAGCATAAGTCATTAATTCAATAGGTAATTAATAGTATTAATAGACGTCGAGGAAGGTGTTGTGACAATGAATTTTTAATGCCATAATGAAATGTTGTTACAAATTATTTACAAAATTTAATACGTAAGGTAGCAATTTTTTTAGTTGGATTTACAGTTTTAAAAATTAAAAACGCTGTTCGATCAGCAAAAATTAGGGAGAAGTCATGTCAGATGCATTAATGATCGCCATTGCTGCTGCAGTTCTAGCAGTGTTGTATGGCATTGTAATGAGTAAATGGATTAGTAATTTACCTGCAGGTAATGCGCGTATGCAAGAAATAGCAGGTGCTATTCAACAAGGAGCAGCAGCTTATTTAGCGAGACAATATAAAACTATTGCCATTGTTGGCGTTATCCTTGCAGTTCTTATTGGTTGGTTACTAGGTGTCGACACCGCCTTAGGGTTTGTCGTAGGTGCGGTATTATCCGGTGCTTGTGGTTTTATTGGTATGAACGTTTCTGTGAAAGCTAATGTGCGCACAGCCCAAGCAGCGACAAACGGCATTGTGCCAGCATTCGATGTTGCATTTAAAGGCGGCGCAGTGACTGGGATGCTTGTTGTTGGATTAGGCTTACTTGGTGTAGCAGGTTTTTATAGCTATCTTGGAGCCGAAAATGCACCTAGTATGAATCCGCTCATTGGCTTAGCTTTTGGCTCATCACTTATTTCTATTTTTGCGCGTTTAGGTGGCGGTATTTTTACTAAAGGTGCTGATGTTGGCGCTGACTTGGTTGGCAAAGTAGAAGCAGGTATTCCAGAAGATGATCCACGCAACCCTGCCGTGATTGCAGATAACGTTGGTGACAACGTAGGCGACTGTGCTGGCATGGCGGCTGATCTATTCGAAACTTATGCGGTAACACTGATTGCAACAATGGTGCTTGGACAAATTTTGGTTTCTGGTGCAGGCTCTAACGGTATTATTTACCCATTAATGTTAGGTGCAGTCTCGATTGTCGCCTCTATTATTGGCTGCTTTTTTGTAAAAGCATCGCCTAATATGAAAAACGTGATGCCAGCACTCTATAAAGGCTTAGCTGTCGCAGGCCTCTTGTCTTTAGGTGCATTTTATTATGTAACTACAACCATGTTCCCAGAAGGCATTACAAGCGGGGGTCAAGTCATTTCAGCCAATGCATTATTTGCTGCATGTGCAGTAGGTTTAGTATTAACTGCGTTGCTCGTATGGATTACTGAATATTACACTGGTACAGAATATGCTCCTGTGAAGCACATTGCACAGGCATCGACTACTGGTCATGCAACTAACATCATCGCTGGCATTGGTGTTGCAATGAAATCAACAGCATGGCCTGTATTGTCAGTCTGTTTAGCAATTTGGGCATCGTTCCACTTCGCAGGTTTATATGGTATTGCTGTCGCTGCAACAGCTATGCTGAGTATGGCTGGCATTGTGGTGGCATTAGATGCTTATGGTCCAATTACTGACAACGCTGGCGGTATTGCAGAAATGGCTGATTTACCAAGTAGCGTACGTGATATAACTGACCCACTAGATGCAGTTGGCAATACCACTAAAGCTGTGACTAAAGGCTACGCCATTGGCTCTGCTGGTTTAGCGTCACTTGTATTATTTGCTGATTACACTCACAAACTAGATGGTGCTGGCATTGTAGTTAAATTTGAACTTAGTGACCCGATGGTGATTATTGGTTTGATTCTCGGCGGTTTAATTCCATTCTTATTCGCAGCCATGGCTATGGAAGCAGTAGGACGCGCCGCTGGTTCAGTAGTAGAGGAAGTGCGCCGTCAGTTCCGCGATATTAAAGGTATTATGGATGGTACTGGCAAGCCAGAATATGGCAAAGCGGTTGACCTACTTACAACCTCAGCGATTAAAGAAATGATGATTCCATCACTGTTGCCGGTTGCAGTCCCTATTGCAGTTGGCTTAATATTGGGTCCAGTTGCTTTAGGCGGGTTATTAATGGGTACGATCATTACTGGTTTATTTGTAGCGATTTCAATGTGTACCGGTGGTGGTGCATGGGATAACGCTAAGAAATATATTGAAGATGGCCATCACGGCGGCAAAGGGTCAGAAGCACACAAAGCGGCTGTCACTGGCGATACCGTGGGTGACCCTTACAAAGATACAGCAGGCCCTGCAATTAACCCGTTAATTAAAATCATTAATATTGTTGCTTTACTCATTGTGCCTTTATTAAGTACTGGTGGCTTACTAGGTTAATACTGCTTTTTTGTAGTAATTAAGTAATAAAAAAGGCGACGGTAAAGTCGCCTTTTTTAATGTATATAACGTTTAAATCAATACTTCGAAAACCAATTTATTAAAAAGCAGGCTTAACTTCTGCAGAGTTATAGCGATCGACACCATCCATAATTTCTTTATGTGCCTCTTCAATACCTGCCCAGCCTTCAATTTTTACCCATTTATTTTTATCTAGATCTTTATAATGTTCAAAAAAGTGAGCAATCATTTCTAATCGCCAAGGGGAAACATCTTTATATGTTTTTTGAAATCCGTATAAAGCACATATCGACTCTACTGGCACCGCTAGAACTTTAGCATCATCGCCAGCTTCATCCGTCATGTTAAGCACACCCAAGGCGCGGCAGCGTACGACTACGCCTGGTAACAAAGGGACTGGTGTCACAACTAAAATATCAACTGGATCACCATCACCACCCAAAGTATGTGGAATATAGCCATAATTACATGGATATTGCATAGAGGTACCCATAAAGCGATCGACAAAAATCGCGCCACTGTCTTTATCTACCTCGTATTTTACTGGGTCGCCATTAGCTGGAATTTCGATAATGACGTTAAAGTCATTTGGCAAATCGTTACCAGAAGGGACTAAATTTAATGACATGCAATCTTTCCATATTTTTTTCTGAAGCTGTGCATTATAGCAAGGCCATGTAACAAAAGCATTTCAAACTTTAATTGTTAACTTGTTGACGACAATGTTCTATTAATGCATTCGGGGTTAACTTTAAGCCTAAAAATATTAATAATGGCACAATTACTATGTCATCTAACTGCCCTAGAAGAGGAATAAAGTCAGGGATTAAATCAAACGGCAATAATAAATAACCGATGGCTATCCCCAAAAAAACTTTCGCTAGCCATGGCGTATGTGGATGGAGAAATACTAGACGGTAAACTGTCAGTTCTTTTTTAAAAGCTATTGCTACTTTTTTAAACTTTTCAAACATATTAGTTGTGACTAAACCGACAATTAAACTAACGGTTTACCTGTAAGCTTCTCAAATGCTTCCAAGTATTTCTCGCTAGTTTTTTTAGCAATGTCTGCCGGCAATACTGGCGCTGGTGGCTTTTTATCCCATTGAACACTTTCTAGCCAATCTCGTACATATTGCTTATCATAACTTACCGGACTTGTGCCAATTTGGTAAGTATCTAAAGGCCAGAAACGTGATGAATCTGGTGTAAGCACTTCATCCATCACATGCAACACACCTGCCTCATCTAATCCAAATTCAAATTTAGTATCGGCAATAATAATGCCTTTAGTTAAAGCATATTCTGCCGCCTCTTTATATAACTGAATAGAAACTTTAGCTATTTGATTGGTTAGATCTTTACCAATCAAATCGATACAGTGTTGAAAATTAATATTTTCATCGTGATCACCAACCTCTGCTTTACTTGACGGGGTAAATAATGGCATAGGCAGCATTTCTGCTTGCTGCAGTTCTTTTGGCAAAGCAATGCCGCAAACAGTGCCTGTGGCTAGATATTCTTTCCATCCACTGCCTGCAATATAGCCACGTACGATAGCTTCGACTGGTAAAGGCTTGAGTTTTTTAACAACAACTGCACGTCGATGTAACTGATGTTTGAATTGTGTATTCTCTTCTTCACTTAAAACAGATTCAGGTGATATACCTGTCAAATGATTAGGCACAACATGCTTTAGTTTTTCAAACCAAAAGCTTGCCATTTGTGTGAGCATTGCACCTTTATTTTCAATACCTGTAGGCAAAATCACATCGAATGCTGAAAGCCTATCAGTGCTTACCATTAATAAATGATGATCATCAATATCATACATATCACGCACTTTACCTTGGTGAAGCAAAGTTAAGCTATTAATAGAGGTTTTGAGTAAAGGCGAGTTTGGCATGGCCATAAATTGTTAAATAGATACATTGAATCAAAACAATATTATAGTGTGATGGCACTACAATGTCTTCACAATAGCTAATAAAAGACTAAAGTTTGATTCTTCGGTTTTCTCCGACTTTAACAATTTTCATTGTATTTGTGCCACCTGGGTTATCGATAGGTTCGCCAAAGGTTAGAATCACCATATCATCATTTTCCACGACACCCTCTTTAAGCAGTACTTCTTCCATCTCACGAAGAATTTCGTCTCTATTTTTATCTTTCTGCTCAATTGGAAACGCAAATATACCACGGAAAAGCGTGAGTTTTCGACGTGCAACTCTATCGGGTGAGAGTGCATAAATTGGCACCATGTTGCCCGCTTGCGCTAGCCATTGTGCAGTGTTGCCAGATTGTGTAAGTGTCGCAATCGCTTTTACTTTAAGCCTTTTTGCAATGTAGATAGTCGCCATAGCAATGGATTCGTCAGTTTTTGTATAGGCAGCTTCAGGCAACCTTGCATCGAAACGATTAAAGCATTCTTTTTCAGCAGCTAACGCAACGCGATGAACGGCCGCTACTGTCTCTAATGGGTATTGCCCTGCTGCAGTTTCTGCTGAAAGCATTACCGCATCTGTACCATCTAATATGGCATTAGCAACGTCCGATACTTCAGCCCTTGTTGGAATAGGGCTTACAATCATAGACTCCATCATTTGTGTTGCAGTAATCACTGGCACATGATGCTCATGTGCAATCCGAATTAAGCGCTTTTGCAAACCGGGCACTGCGGCATCTCCGACTTCTACGCCTAAATCACCACGCGCGACCATAATAGCATCGGATGCTTTTACAATTTCGTCAGCCACATCAATTGCTTCTGCCCGCTCTATTTTAGCAATAATACCTGCTGTGCCACCTGCTTTTCTAACTAGATCTCTGGCTAACTCAACGTCTGCAGCTTTACGTGGAAATGAAATAGCCACATAATCCGCCTGAAGTGCCACTGCCGTTTTAATATCAATTCTATCTTTATCGGTCAACGCTTCTGCACTTAAACCACCACCTTGTTTGTTAATGCCTTTATTATTTGACAGGTCACCGCCAGCTAACACGACACAACAAATTTTGGCACCCTCTATGCGTGTAACTTCCATTGTTATACGGCCATCATCTAACAATAAAACTGTGCCTTCTTCGACCTCTTTTGGGAGCGCTTTATAATCTAATCCCACTTGATCTTGATCGCCTAATTGACAGTCTCCGTCTAATACAAACAAATCGCCTGTTTTTAAAGTTATTTTTCCAGCCTCAAATTTCCCAATACGAATTTTAGGGCCTTGCAAATCGCACAACACTCCGATTGGGCGGTTGAGCTTGGTAGCGATAGCTCGTACAATTTGAGCCCTATCTATATGCTCCTCGGCAGTTCCATGGGAAAAGTTTAGCCTAACCACATCAACACCTGCAGTAATCAAACGCGCAAGCATTTCTTCACTTGAAGATGAAGGACCTAATGTGGCTACAATTTTTGTTCTACGTAAGGTCAAATTATTCCTAGATAAATATTAATCTTATATGGGGTATACAAAACGATTAGACTGTTTCAGCAACAGGTAATTCTTCCAGTTTTATAGACTCCTTCACTGCGCTGTGATGATGTACATGTTGCACTAGACGAATCAAATTACATGTATAGCCATACTCATTGTCGTACCAAGCAATCACCTTCAAGAAAGTAGCATCAAGCATAATGCCAGCACTTGCGTCAAAAACACTAGCGGCGGGGCAGCCTCTAAAGTCAGTTGATACTAGACTTTCTTCAGTGTACGCCATTACATTTTTCAGTTTTGAGCTAGCGGCTATTTCCATTATTTCACGCACTGTGTCGTAATTAGTTTCTTGATTCAACTCAACGGTCAAGTCGACCACTGAAACATCAGCACTCGGCACACGCATTGCCATCCCGGTCAGTTTGTTGTTTAGTGCTGGGATCACTTTGCCTACAGCTTTAGCAGCGCCAGTAGTTGATGGAATAATGTTTTCAAATACACTACGGCCACCACGCCAATCTTTTTTACTAGTACCATCAACTGTTTTTTGAGTTGCAGTTGCTGCATGTATCGTCGTCATTAAGCCACGCTTAACACCAAAATGATCATGCAGTGTTTTTACCACTGGCGCTAATGCATTGGTGGTACATGACGCAGCAGAAATAATAGCTTGACCTTGATAATCATAATGATTAACGCCATACACAAACATAGGAGTATCGTCTTTACTTGGTGCTGATTGAACCACTTTTTTGGCACCTTGATCAATATGTGTTTGGCAACTTTCTTTTGTTAAGAATACACCCGTACACTCAACCACAACATCTACATTATTGGCAGCCCAATCAATTTCTGATGGATTCATTTTTGATGAAATTAGAATTTTTTGATCGTTAACGATTAAATAATTACCTTTAATATTAACCTCAGCATTTAATCTACCATGAATTGAATCATATTTTAGTTGATAAAGCATATATTCAGGCTCATCTAAACCATTAATAGAAACTACATCAACATCACTAAATAATTGCTCAGTCAATGTAGCACGTAACAACATGCGTCCAATACGACCAAATCCATTTATTCCAACCCGAACTGTCATTCTATGAATCTCCAGAAAAATCTATATTTAAAGCGTATTAAGCAATTATTGTGCTACATGAAAAAACCGCCTGAAATTAGGCTGTTCTTTTAGGCATGTAAGTCTAGTTTGAATTAATAAGCAATGAATATCGCTTAGTTAGTTTGCGCTACTGACTACGTTGTTCTAATACTTCTACCGCTGGTAATTTTTTGCCTTCTAGAAACTCTAAAAAGGCACCACCTGCAGTTGATATATAACTCACTTTATCGTAAATACCATACTTCTGAATCGCGGCAATAGTATCGCCACCACCAGCTAAAGTAAAGGCTTTTGTCGTTGCAATGGCATTAGCGATTGTCTTAGTACCTCCAGAAAATTGGTCAAATTCAAACACGCCAACTGGGCCATTCCACACTACTGTGCCTGCGTTCATAATAATCTC
>CAZJUK010000010.1:0-33045 GCA_964549145.1 uncultured Methylophilaceae bacterium | reverse complement strand
GTGACATTATGCAGGTGGTCCTGAGTCAGCGCCTGACGCAATCTTTTTCAGCCCCGCCGCTATCGTTATATCGTGCACTGCGCACTTTAAATCCCTCTCCTTATATGTTTTATTACGATATGGGCGATCATCACGTCGTTGGTGCTTCACCTGAGATTTTAGTACGCTTAGAAGATGGTGTTGTTACTTCTCGGCCCATTGCAGGCACACGACAACGTGGCAAAACAAGAGAAGAAGATCTTGCGCTTAGTGAAGAGCTATTAGCTGACCCTAAGGAGTGTGCCGAGCATGTGCAGTTGATGGATTTAGGTCGTAATGATGTTGGGCGTGTTGCGCAAATAGGGTCAATTAATGTGACCGATAATATGATGATAGAACGTTATTCCCACGTCATGCATATTGTGAGCAATGTGGAAGGTCAACTTAAGCCTGGTTTGGATGCGATTGATGTGCTGAAAGCAACTTTTCCTGCAGGTACAGTGTCAGGCGCGCCTAAAGTTCGCGCGATGGAAATTATTGATGAATTAGAAATCAGTAAGCGTGGTATTTATGCAGGCGCAGTAGGTTACTTAGGCTTTAATGGCGATATGGATGTTGCGATTGCAATTCGTACTGCCGTGATTAAAGATGACATCTTGTACGTACAGGCTGGAGCGGGTATCGTGTCAGATTCTGTTCCACAAAGTGAGTGGGAAGAAACGCAAAATAAAGCTAAAGCCGTATTACGCGCAGCACAAATGGTGCAAGAAGGGCTTGATAGTAAAAGTCGAAATAGCAAGCATCAAGAAAATAGAGGTGAATAGCAATGTTACTGATGATTGATAATTACGATTCATTCACCTATAACTTAGTGCAATATTTTGGTGAGCTAGGCCAAGAGGTGCAAGTGCGCCGCAATGATGAAATTGATTTGGAACAAGTGGCTGCTTTAAAACCCGATTATATTGTTATTTCCCCAGGCCCTTGTACACCTAATGAAGCAGGTATTTCATTAGCTTTAATTAAAGAATTTGCAGAAAAAATTCCTTTGCTAGGCGTATGTTTAGGCCATCAAAGTATTGGTCAAGCTTATGGTGGAAAAATTATTCATGCCAAAAAAATTATGCATGGTAAGACTTCTCAAATGCATCATAACAATAGTGGTGTGTTTAAAGGTTTGCCAAATCCTTATCTTGCTACGCGTTATCATTCTTTAGTGATAGAGCGAAAAAGTTTGCCAGATTGTTTAGAAGTCACTGCATGGACAGACGATCAAGAAATTATGGGTGTCAAACATAAAACATTGGCTATTGAAGGTGTGCAGTTTCATCCGGAATCTATATTGACTGAGCATGGACATGATTTACTGAAAAACTTCTTAACGGCTTATTCATGATATTTAAAGAAGCCTTAAATCAAGTAATTAACCGTGAGGATTTAGCGCACGACCAAATGGTTGTAGTCATGCAGCAAGTGATGGCTGGCGAGTTGTCGACGGTACAAATTTCAGCATTGCTGATTGCTTTACGTATGAAAGGCGAAACCATTGATGAAATTGCCGCTGCGGCAAGCGTCATGCGTGAACTTTCAACAAAAGTAAATATAAAAGACACTGCGCATTTAGTTGATACGTGCGGGACTGGTGGCGATGGCATACAGACGTTTAATGTGTCTACGGTTTCTGCTTTTGTCGCAGCAGCAGCAGGTGCAAAAGTAGCGAAACATGGTGGCCGTTCTGTTTCTTCGACTTGTGGTAGTGCTGACGTATTAGAAGAACTGAACGTTAATGTTAATTTGAACCCACTGCAAGTTGCGCAGTGTGTCGATGAGATAGGTATCGGCTTTATGTTTGCACCTAATCATCACAGTGCAATGAAGCATGCTGCACCTGTGCGTCGTGAGTTAGGTGTTCGGACCATCTTTAATTTACTCGGCCCATTGACTAACCCCGCTTCTGCCAAGCGGCAAGTCATCGGTGTGTTTGATAAAATGTTAACCGGTCAACTTGCACAAGCGTTAAAAAAACTTGGTAGCGAGCATGTCATGGTGGTGCACGGCGCAGACGGTATGGATGAAATATCTTTGTCAGGTAATACTTACATCGCTGAATTGAAAGACGGGAAAGTGACTGAATATACGGTTAATCCTGAGCAGTTTGGATTAGAGCTTCATCAGATTAAAGACATTCAAATTAGCAATTCTGACGCGTCAAAAGCCATGATAATTGATGTGTTAAATGGTAAAAAAGATAGTCAAAAACAAAAAGCTGCGCGTGACATTGTATTATTAAATGCAGGTGCTGCTATTTACGTATCTGGCGTGACTAATAGTTTACAATTAGGTATAGAAAAAGCGGCTGAGATGATAGATAACAATCAAGCTATGGCTAAATTGAGCGCGTTGCAAGCGCGATGAAAAGAATTAAAACCTTATTGTTATTGCTTATATTTATGCTCTCTGCTTGTTATCAAGCAGATGCTACTTTTGATAATGCACCTACTTCTTCACAAACATTATTGGAAACCAAAAGTGTAGAGTTTTTTACTGCCGCTGAATTGTTTTCAAAACAGTTTAGTGATCAAAAAATACAAGATAGCGGCACGGTGATTAAATTGTTGTCTGATGATAACAAAGGCTCGCGACATCAACGCTTTATTGTCAAAATGCAGGACAAAAAAACATTGCTCGTTGCTCATAATATTGATTTAGCGCCGCGGATTAATGATTTACAAGTTGGTGATGAAGTGCAGTTTAGAGGTGAGTATGTGTATAACCCTAAGGGTGGCATTATTCATTGGACGCATTCAGACCCGCAAGGCAAACATTTTTCAGGCTGGATTAAACATCATGGCACCACTTATCAATAACAGATACTAATAAATTGAGTACATTTCATGTCAGATATATTACACAAAATTTTAGCCACAAAGCACGAGGAAATCAGCAAAGCTAAAGTAATAATGCCACTAGAGCAATTGCGTGAAACTGCTTACGCGCAGGAAGACCCGCGGGATTTCGTGGGTAGTTTACTTAAAAATGTAAATGCAGATAAAGCGGCTGTGATTGCAGAAATTAAAAAAGCTAGTCCGTCTAAAGGTGTGATTCGCGAAGATTTTAACCCTGCTGAAATCGCAAAAAGTTATGAAAAAGGCGGTGCAGCATGTTTATCAGTGTTGACTGATGTGCAATATTTTCAAGGCTCTACGGACTATTTAAAACAGGCGCGTGCGGCTTGTAATTTACCTGTGTTACGTAAAGATTTTATGATCGACCCCTACCAAGTTGTTGAAGCGCGTGCCATGGGAGCGGATTGCATTTTATTAATAGCTGCAGCATTGGAGCTTAAGCAAATGCGCACTTTGGAAGAAGTATCGCACGACCTAGGGATGGCAGTATTGGTCGAGGTGCACAATGCAGATGAGCTAGAGTTCGGACTTCAATTAGAAACACCACTTATTGGAGTTAATAATCGTAATTTACGTACATTTGATGTGACCTTACAAACGACTTTAGATTTGCTAAACAATATTCCTGAAGATCGTTTTGTCATTACAGAGTCAGGTATCTTTACGCCAGAGGATGTGGCGCTAATGCGAAATAATAATGTGCATGCATTTTTAGTGGGTGAGGCATTTATGCGGCAAGAGGACCCAGGGCTTGAGCTTGCAAAAGTATTTGCCTGATTTTTATAATATGAATGCATAACGGAGTTGGTAGGGTTTATCGTACTTTAAGTGCAAATTGCAACCTTCCGCTTTGTTCTACATAGATATTTTAAAAATTAACGATATGATGTGTAAATAAAATTTTAGTTTTTTGCTTTTGCATTAGATAAAATAGGGATTAATGTAATGACGAATCAATTTCTTGCAAACCGACCACGTCGTATGCGTAAAGACGAGTTTTCTCGTCGCTTGATGCGAGAGCATGAGCTAACTACAAATGATTTAATCTATCCTGTTTTTGTATTAGAAGGCGAAGAATGCACAGAGGATGTATCCTCTATGCCTGGTGTGCAACGCCAAAGCATTGATGTGTTACTCAACACTGCACAAGAATGTGTGACCCTTGGCATTCCAGCATTGGCTATATTTCCAGTGGTTTCACAACAATACAAAAGCTTAGATGCGAGCGAAGCCTACAATAAAAATGGTCTTGTGCCGCGGACTATTAAAGCGCTCAAAGAGGCTTATCCAGATTTAGGTGTGATCACCGATGTTGCACTTGATCCATACACCATCCATGGCCAAGATGGCTTGATTAATGATGCTGGTTACGTTTTGAATGATGAGACGGTAGCCGTGTTAATTAAACAAGCGCTATGTCATGCTGAGGCAGGCGCTGATGTTGTTGCACCGAGCGATATGATGGATGGCCGCATAGGTGCGATTCGTGATGCACTTGAAGAAGAGGGTTATATTCACACACGTATTTTGGCTTATTCAGCCAAATATGCCTCAGCATTTTATGGCCCTTTCCGTGATGCAGTTGGCTCATCGGCTAATTTAGGCAAAAGCAACAAATATAACTATCAAATGGATCCTGCAAATTCTGATGAAGCGATTAAAGAAGTCGCGCTAGATATTGAAGAAGGTGCAGATATGGTCATGGTGAAACCTGGAATGCCATATTTAGATATTGTGCAACGTGTTAAACATGAGTTTGGTGTGCCGACTTATGCTTATCATGTCAGTGGTGAATACGTTATGCTTAAAGCTGCCGCACAAAATGGCTGGTTAGATGAAAAATCTTGTGTATTAGAAGCAATGTTAGGTTTTAAACGGGCAGGGGCTGACGGAGTGTTGACGTATTATGCGATGGACATAGCACGCTGGCTGAATAGCTAATTTATAATTATTACGCCATAAGATAGAGAGAGGCTGATTGGATAAAAGTTACTCGTCTTAAAGGGTCTCTAAACTGTTTAGATGCAAAGAGGGTAAAGGTATTTGTCATTTCATTAGCTGCTAGCTAATTGCGTAATTATCAAGTCAGTTGCGGAATCATGATTTTTAGATCAGCGATATCTATTCTGCTTACGTGACTGCCACTACTTGATCTTTTAGTTGCACGCCGTAAATCATCAAATTCAAATACGCTGAGTTTTTGCAAACCAAACTCTGTTTCAAGAGTATAAATAGGGACGGTTTTACGCATCTTTTCTTTTTTATCTTTACTGACTCTGACAGATAGTCGATGTGTTTTTTCACTAGTTTCAAACGGTACATGTTCGCTGAGCAAAAATATCTCTACCTCTTTGGCGCTATCAGCAAATAAGTGAATATCTGTTTGCGAGTTTTTCCCTGCAGTACCATCAAGTACACATCCTGAAAGATAAGGGTTAAAACGTTCAAAAAGCAGCATAGTAGCTAACGCGGCTTTACGTAAATCAATAAGAGCTAAGGGTTGTTCTTCAGCATTGTAAATTTCGTGGTACAGCCGAATTTCACTTTCTATTTCTACATTAGAAGGTAAGACACTTTTATCGGTCACCCCAAGTTGACGGCCTGCTTTTTTCTTAGCGTAGGCAAAGTCATTAATACCATCTTCTGCAATCATGCGTGCTGCTGATTGTGCAATCATATGCCGTATTTGTTCATAACTTTCACGCACCATATTACAAGTACCTATTTTGAATTAATAGCCTGCGGGGTTTAAAATATTTACTGCTCTTTCTGTACCAGTTTTTTCTTTTTTTCTTTTCTTTTGAGGCGTCTTGATCGCCTTTGGAGATGGAAGTTTATTTTTAGGTAGCGTTTTTATTGTTTTTTTAACCGAATTTCCTTGTGGAGGTGCCGGTGGTGTAGGCATAGGTAAGGGAGTTGCTACATCATTATATTTTAAAGGGGTCACATTCACTTCAGATGAGTCATCTCGAGGTAATACTCTGATATTGGAAGGCTCTAATTGTTGATCGCCAAGCCCTGGTGGTTGGGGCTGTAAAGGGCTATACGGTAAGTTATCAGGCGGAAACTCTGAATCAATTTGGTCAGAAAAGATATCTGCTTCCAAGAATGGTGGTGGGTTTTCTTGATAGAAATATTCGATAACACCTTCTTCATAGTCATAGGCAAGTGTGCCGGTAATAGGGTCTATCTTAATTGCCATTACGCCCTGTGGAACAACTGGTAAGAGATCAGGCTTACCTTTTAGTGAGGTTGCCATATATGACACCCAGATTGGTAAGGCAGTTCTACCACCAGTTTCTGCTCTGCCGAGTGAGCGTGGTTTGTCGTAACCTACCCAGGAAATGGCAACCTCATGCGGTGAATAACCGGCAAACCATGCATCTTTAAGGTCATTTGTTGTTCCTGTTTTCCCCGCCACATCTTTTCTACCTAGCGCTTTGGCTCTGGTGGCTGTGCCACGCTGCACAACATCTCGCATCAACGATGTCATGATAAAAACATTACGTTTATCAATTACGCGCGGTGCATTTTTGCCTACAGTTGGGTATTCTTTTTGCTGAATTAACTTGCCGTTACTATCAGTTATTTTAGAAATAATATGTGGTTCTACACGATAACCTCCATTGGCAAACACTGCATAAGCATTTGCCAAACCTAATGGCGTGGTTTCGCCAGCACCAAGTGCCATAGTGAGATATGGTGGGTGATTTTTAGGCGAAAAGCCAAATTTAGTTATGTAGTCTTGTGCATAGCGTGGACCGATTTGATCTAGTATGCGGATTGAAACGATATTTTTAGATTTAATTAAGCCTGTGCGCAATCGCATAGGGCCTTCAAATTTCCCATCATAATTTTTAGGCGTCCATTCCTTTAATCTGCCATTTTCTTGGGTGATCATTGTAATAGGTTCATCTTCTATAATACTTGCTGGAGTAAAGCCTTTTTCTAGTGCAGCAGAATAGACAAAAGGTTTAAAGCTGGAGCCAGCCTGACGTTTTGCTTGCGTAACATGGTTATATTTGTTTTTATTGAAATCAAACCCACCAACTAACGCTTTAATTGCGCCAGTTTTTGGATCAAGCGCTACCAGTGCTGACTGAACTTGTGGTAACTGCATGATAGTCCAGCCATCTTTAAGTTTGATAATGCGAACCACAGAACCTGGTTTAATTTTATGTTTTTTTGCATTCTTAAGTTTTAAATTTCTTGCTAACAACCTAAGACCTTTGCCTTTGATCTGTTCTAGGACGCCATCTTTGGTAAATACCGAAACAACTTTAGCCGAAACTTTAGTCACGATGGCAGGGCTAAAACCTTGGTAAGTTTTAATGCTTTTAAGTTTATTTAGCATTTCTGTTTCAATATTACTTTGGTCTAGTGTAGACAAATCAACAAAACTTTCTTGTTTTTTAAAACCTCTACGCAATTGGTAATTAATGATGCCATCGTTAACCGCTTTGTTGGCAGCTTCTTGGTTCTTCTTCAAAATGGTTGTATAGACCTTTAAGCCACTGGTATAAATATCATCGCCATAACGACGATATAATATTTGACGTGCAAGTTCAGCTACATAATCAGCATCCATCCCTTGTGCTCGCCTGGCAGATTTAAACTCAAGGGTTTGATCCATTGCTAGCTTGAATGTTTCATCATTAATAAACCCATATCTTCGCATGTCGCGTAATACTTCATGTTGTCTATTTATTGCTTTTTTGGTTTTAGTAAAGGGGTTGTAGCCAGAAGGTGCTTTGGGCAGGCCTGCAAGTAATGCTGATTCCGCTAATGTGAGCTCAGTTAATGATTTACCAAAATACACTTGCGATGCAGCTTGAAAACCATAAGCACGTTGGCCTAAATAAATTTGATTAAGGTAGAGTTCTAAGATTTTATCTTTGTTAAGTGTTTTTTCTATTTTTATTGCTAGCAAGGCTTCTTTGATTTTAGTAATAATATTACGTTTTCGATTTGGCCCTGTGAAGAAGTTTTTTGCCACTTGCATGGTAATAGTGCTTGCACCTTCATGGCTTTTTCCAGTCACGTTATTTTTTATTGCACGTAAGATACCTTTAGTATCTACTCCCCCATGTTGATAAAAACGTCGGTCTTCAATGGCAAGCACTGCATCTTTTAAGTTTTGTGGAATTTTGCTGATTCTAATAAAGTCACGACGTTCTTCACCAAATTCGGTGATTAAAAAGCCATCTGCAGAATATATCCTTAAAGGCTGCTTTGGGTGATAGTCAGTAATCGTTTCTAAGTTAGGTAGGGTGGGGTAAATAAGAGTGACTGCCATTGCAGCAAGCGCAGCAATCGTTAGGCCGCCGACAATAATAAGGAGTATTAGGTAGTGCCACCACTTTTTTGCAATCATATTTGAGGAATTCTAAAAACAATCTAATTCAATTCGACAGTATATAAGGTTCTTTAAATTTAACCAAAATCAACATTGTTTTTTTAGAGAATTATATTGTAATTAGATGATGTAGTAAAAATCACAAAAATGTTTTAAATAAATGAATAGCTTGCGAGCCAAGCCTAGAAATAGCTTTACACTATGAAAACTTGTTGCTACGATTTAAAGTAGATTATCATTAATGCACGTAACTAACGAATATAGAAAGAGAATTTTAATTTGGAATTCGATTTTTTCAACGAAAGCACGCAGCCTTTAATTGGTGTGGACATCAGCTCAAGTGCTGTAAAAATGGTTGAATTGTCTAAAAGTGGCAGGGATGCTTATCGTCTTGAAGGTTACTCTATTGCTGCTATTCCTAAAGATGCGATTGTAGATGGTAATATTGCTGGATTAGAGCAGGTATCAGATGCGGTTAAGCTTGCTTGGAAATTACTGGGTTCAAAAGAAAAACGTATAGCATTAGCCTTACCTTCTTCTGCTGTAATTACTAAAAAAGTTTTGTTCTCAAATGAACTGCGAGAAGAAGATATGGAAGTGCAGGTAGAAGCTGAAGCTAACCAGTATATTCCGTTTCCATTAGAGGAGGTGAATATTGATTTTCAAATCATAGGACCATCAGAAGCTAGTCCGGATGAGGTTGAAGTGCTGATTGCGGCGGCAAGGAAAGAGAAGATAGAAGATCGTGTAGCTGCAGCTGAAGACGCGAGCTTGAAAGTAACAGTGATGGATGTTGATACTTATTCAACAGAAGCGGCTTATGCCTTAGTGGCTAATCAGCTACCTAATGCGGGTAAAGAACAGACGGTTATGATTGTTGATATGGGCTCAACGATGATGCATATCAACGTGCTTAACGACAATAACTCCGTCTATGTGCGAGAGCAAGCCTTTGGTGGCTCTCAGTTAACACAGGAGATACAACGTCGTTTTGGGCTTTCTTCAGAAGAGGCTGAAATTGCAAAGCGCAAAGGTGGCTTGCCGGAGAGCTATGAGAATGAAGTACTAGAGCCTTTCATGCAATCACTTTCTACCGAGGTGGCGAGGGCGTTGCAGTTCTTTACTAGTTCTACTCAATATAATAGTGTAGATCATCTTATTCTGGCAGGAGGTGTGGCAGCGATTCCAGCGATTGATGTGATGGTGCAAGATCGGACGCAAGTAAACACGATTATTGCTAATCCTTTTCATGCGATGAGTTTGGGTAATAAAGTTAAGCAACAGCAAGTAGCGATTGATGCGCCTGCGCTGATGGTTGCATGCGGTCTTGCTTTAAGAGGGGTCAGTTAATTATGGTACGTATTAATTTATTACCTCATAGGCAGATTAAGCGTGCTGAAAGGCAGCGCCAGTTTGGTTTGATGGCTTTACTTGCTGCGGTTGCTGCCTCGGCCATAGTATTTGCAGGCTGGACATTTGTAAGTGCAGAAAAACAAAGACAGTTAGATCGTAATGCTCGATTAGAGCAGGCGATCACATCGCTAGATAAAGAAATTGCTGATATTAAAGATTTAAAAAACCAAATCAGTAACGTTCTGGAGAGAAAGCAGGTGGTAGAAAACCTGCAAACTAACCGGAGCCAATCGGTTGTTGTTATGGATGAAATATCACGGCAACTGCCCGAAGGTATTTATTTGAAGAGTGTTGAGCAAATTGCTAGGGTTATTACTTTAAAAGGTGTTGCGGATACGAATGCTCGTGTGGCAACTTTAGTTAGGAACTTGGGAGTTTCAAATTGGTTGGAATCTCCAATATTAATTGAAATTAAATCTTCTACACTCAATGGCATTAAGCAGAATGACTTTATTTTAAATGTAAACATTAAGACTCAACAAGTTGAAGATTCTGCTGCAAATAAATCAACCGGTGCAACATCATGAATTTAGAAGATATTAATAATATAGATTTTAAAAATATTGGTAGCTTGTCGATGCCAGTGAAGTTAGTTATGCTAGCCTTGTTTGCATTGGTGATCGTGGGGCTTGGATACTGGTTTTTATGGAGTCCTGAAATTGAGGCCCATGAACAAGCGCTTGCAAAAGAAACAGAGCTTAGGCAAACATTTTTATCTAAAAAAAGCCAAGCAGTAAAAATTGAAGCCTATAGGCAGCAAATGGTGGATATTGAAAAAACATTCGGCGCATTATTAAAACAATTGCCTGACCGCTCTGAAATGGATGGGTTGTTAACCGATATTAATCAAGCGGGTTTAGGTAGAGGTCTAGAATTCGAATTGTTTAAGCCAGGACAGGAAGTGGTATCTGATTTTTATGCTGAAATGCCAATACAAATTAAAATTAAAGGTACTTACCACGATATAGGTGCGTTCGCTACTGATGTTTCTAAATTATCTCGCATTGTAACGTTGAATGATTTATCAGTTACCCCTGTGGATAAAGAAAGTGTGTTGACTTTAGACGCAATAGCCAAAACGTACCGTTATTTGGACTCGTCTGAATTAGCGAACAAAAGAGCTGCGCAAAATAAAAAAGGCGCAAAAAAATGATAATAATAAACCGCGCAAACCATCATATTCTTTTAATTGGTCTTTTATCACTTATATTAGCAGCTTGTGAGAGTGGGCAAGGTGATGATTTAGATCAGTTTATGGCTGATGCAGCTAAAGATATGAGTACAAGCGTTGAGCCTTTGCCAGAGGTGTTGCCATATATTCCTCTTGAATATAATGCTGATGGGTTTTTAAGCGATCCATTCAAACCTCGTAAAGCAACTAGCAAGTCAAGTTCTTTGCAGCCAAACACAAACCGATCAAAAGAGCCTCTTGAGTCTTATCCGCTTGAAAGTTTAAAGTATGTAGGCTCTATGAGTAAAAGTAAAAAAAATTATGCGTTGATTCGGACACCAGATCAAACAATTCAACAAGTTCACATAGGTAATTATCTAGGACCAAATTATGGGTTGATTACTGCGATTAATGATAGCGAATTACAAATTAAAGAAATTGTGCAGGATGACTTGAGTGGTGATTGGATTGAGCGTGATGCAACTATTGGTTTGCAAGAATAATAGATAGGAATAAAGATGATTAAATTAATAACTAGTTGGGTAGCGACATTGTTCATTCTCAGTTTTGGAGTGATGGCAAATGTTGTACTTGCTGAAGATGCCATATTTACGAACAATATTGAAAGTATTGATTTTTCTGCCTTGTCTGGTGGGCGTGTGAGTATTCGTGTAAAAATGACTGAAGGTCTTGCGAACCCACCAGCTGGATTTACACTGAAAAGTCCTGCTAGAATCGCGTTAGATTTTCCAAATACTGGTAAAGGCTTAAATAAAAGTAACATTGCTAATGCACAGGGAGCTTTGAAAAGCGTTACCTTGGCGCAGGCAAAAGACCGCACGAGAATAGTGTTAAATCTTTCAAAAGCTGTTAATTATGATGCCGCGGTAGATGGTAAAGATGTAATTATTACCTTGCAAGGAAGTAGCCAAACGGCAGCTAACGCAATAACTGAGACACGCTTTGCTGAATCTAAAATGACTGATGTTAAGCATGCAATTAGGAATGTAGATTTTACGCGAGGTAAAAACGGAGAGGGTCGTATTGTTGTAGATATGTCAGATGCTAATACAGGTATTAATATCAAACAAAAAGGGAAGCAAATTATTGTCGACTTTATCGAAACTGATGTTCCTGCTGATATGCAGCGCCGTTTAAATGTAATCAACTTTAATACTCCAGTGTTGTTTGTAGACACGATGCAGCAAGGGTCTAATAGCCGCATGATAATTGAGCCAAAAGGTAATTGGGAGCAATCTGCTTACCAAGCTGATAAAAAGTTTATTGTGGATGTGCGTAAAGTAATTGAAGACCCAAATGCGTTAGTCAAAGGGTCAAAAGATGGGTATGGAGGTGAGAAGCTTTCATTGAATTTTCAAGATATTGAGGTGCGATCAGTACTGCAAGTGATTGCTGATTTCACAGGGTTAAATATCATTACGACAGACACAGTGACAGGCAATTTAACTTTGCGCTTAAAAGATGTGCCATGGGATCAAGCATTGGATATTATTATGCAAAATAAAGGCCTGACGATGCGTAAAACAGGCAATGTGATTATGGTAGCGCCAGCAGAAGAGGTTGCAGCTAAAGATAAAGCAGCGTTAACAGCTAGTAGAGAGATAGAAGAGTTAGAGCCACTGGTAACTGAAGTATTTACATTAAAATATCAAAAAGCACAGGACTTTCGTGAAATATTAATGGGCCAACAAGGAATCGGAGGTGCCGCTGGTGGTGGTCGAGCTGGTGGTGGTGGTGGTGGTGGTGGGCAAAATAGAAGTATATTGTCTCTGCGAGGTAGTGCAGTAATGGACCCACGTACTAACACTTTGTTTGTACAAGATACAGCAAAAAGGTTAGAAGAGGTGCAGTACATAATTAACAAAACCGACGTACCAGTAAGGCAAGTAATGATCGAATCTCGATTAGTTCTAGCTGATCAAAAATTTGGTAAAAGTTTAGGTGCTCGTTTTGGCATAGAGTCATTTACAACACCCGGTGACAACGTATTAGCGGTTGGTGGTAGCTTAGCTGAAACAAGTGCAGTGAGTCAGTTAAGTGCAGATGGTGCAAGTGTGACTCAATCTGCAGGTACGGGTGGATTAAATTCTAATCTTCCAGTTTCAGGTATTAATGTCGGCAGTTTAGCGTTTAGTCTCTTTAGACTACCTGCTGGGTTATTATTAAATCTAGAGTTAACAGCTTTAGAAACTGATTCAAGAGGTAAGGTTGTTTCTAGTCCACGTGTAACTACAGCAAATCAACAAAAAGCTAAAATTGCGCAAGGTACTGAAATTCCTTATTTGGAAGCCTCTGCCAGTGGCGCTGCAACTGTTTCATTTAAAGAAGCAGTACTGAGTCTTGAGGTAACCCCACAGATCACGCCGGATGATAAAATTATAATGGATTTAGATGTAAGAAAAGAAAGTGTGGGCGTTGTCTTTAACGGCGTACCCTCCATTGATACGCAAAATGTTACAACACAAGTTTTAGTTGCAAATGGTGAAACTGCAGTTCTAGGTGGTATTTACGAGCAAATAGAGAGAAGTGAAGTTGAGAAAGTGCCGTTTTTTGGTGATCTCCCTATTCTTGGCAATGTATTTAAAACCCGAACTAGACAGGATGATAAAACTGAATTGCTGATTTTTATTACTCCTAAAATTATGGATGAAAGCTTAGGCTTGCGATAGTTTTAAAAATACTAACCTGACAGAAGTTACTGTTTAGCTTAAAATGCCTATCATTGGATGATAGGCATTTTTTTATGCTAAAAAAGCAAAATATATACGTTGTAGGGTTGATGGGAGCTGGGAAAACTACCATAGGCAAGCAATTAGCAAAGCGGTTAGGTAAGGTTTTCTACGACACGGATCATGAGATTGAAAAACGTACTGGTGTAAAAATTCCGGTCATATTTGATCTAGAGGGTGAAGAAGGATTTCGCCAGCGAGAATCTGCGGTACTAAAAGAGCTCGTAAGTGCTGATGGCATAGTGTTAGCAACAGGTGGTGGTGCAGTGATATCCCCTGGGAATCGAAAACTACTAGATAGTAATGGTTACGTTATTTATTTACGAGCCAGTCCAGGTGATTTGTCTCGTAGAATGCGAGGGGATAAGAACAGGCCATTATTACAAGTAGTTAACGTAAAAGCTAAGCTTGAGCAGCTTTATAAAGAAAGAAACCCAATGTATTTAAAAATTGCAGACTTGGTGATTGATACCGCGCATCAAAGCACTTCAATTGTGCTTAAGAAAATAGAGCGGGCCTTGTTAACATTATGATGCAAACACTTCAAGTTGCACTCGGTGATCGTGCTTATCCTATTCATATAGGGACTAATTTGGTTGGTAATGCCAAATTAATTCTGCCCTATCTAACGGGTAAACAAGTCGTTGTTGTGACCAACACAACAATTGCTCCTCTATACTTAGATAAGCTTGCGGAGCCACTACGCAATAAGGGAATCACAGTTGTTGAAATTATATTGCCAGATGGTGAAAAGTATAAAAATAACGAAACCCTAAATACTATCTATGATGCCTTGTTAAAAAGTCGTTGCGAACGAAATGTGACCTTAATAGCGCTTGGTGGTGGGGTGATTGGCGATTTGACTGGCTATGCCGCTGCCACTTATTTGCGTGGAGTATCTTTTATCCAGATTCCAACCACCTTACTGTCACAAGTAGATTCAAGTGTTGGTGGTAAGACAGGTATCAACCATCCACGTGGTAAAAACATGATTGGTGCTTTTTACCAGCCTAAACTAGTGTTGGCAGACACTGGCACTTTAAAAACATTACCGCAGCGTGAGCTTTCAGCTGGTATTGCTGAAGTAATAAAGTATGGGTTAACTCTTGATGCTGAGTTTTTTAACTGGCTAGAAGTTAATATGACTAAATTGATGGCGTTGGATGAGTCTATAACAACTGAAGCTATTATGCGGTCTTGTCAAAACAAAGCAGAAGTTGTGGCTGCAGATGAGCGTGAAGCGGATAAGCGCGCACTTTTAAACTTGGGCCACACTTTTGGACATGCAATAGAAAATGCGATGGGTTATGGCGTATGGTTGCATGGTGAGGCTGTAGCTGCTGGCACTGTAATGGCAGCAGATTTGTCTCAGCGGATGGGTTGGCTCAAACAAAATGATGTAAATCGAATTATCAAATTACTTGAATTAGCAAAACTACCTATTAAAGCTCCCGCGCTAGGTGTGGAAAAGTATCTTGAATTAATGAGTTTAGATAAAAAAGTGCAAGATGGTGAGATTAGGTTGATACTGCAGCAAGCAATAGGCAAAGCCATCATGACAAAAGACTACGAAAAGCAGTTATTAAAATTAACCTTAAAAAATTGCTGATAGGGCTAAAGAAGCAAAATTGTTGCATTACAACAACAAATAACGGCAGTTTTAGGGAAATAAGCACATATAACTTGCTAGGAGTTAATTGCATTCGGCATAATCATTTTATCTTCTTATGTAAATAGATGTTAAGCAATTAACAAAAGTTTGGGTTAGGGAGTTCGCGAACTTCTTCATTGAAGGCCAAGTGAAAAAATAATGGTCGATATAAGAGTTATAGCTAAGTAAGATAACAATTTTAGGAGAATTATATGAACAACAAATTAAAATTAGCAGTTGCAACTGCACTAGTTGCTGGTGCTTCAAGCGCTAACGCTGGCATTATGATCCCAGCTGGTGATTGGACATTAGACATCGGTGGCGTTGTAAACGCTTACTACACAAATACATCATTCAGTGGCGATGATGCGGCCGCAGGTGAATTTGGTAATGGTGATAGCGTTTCTAACATTACTACAGGTCTATTACCTAACTACCTATCAGTTTCTGGTAAAACACGCCAAAACGATTTAGATGTTGGTTTCACAATCAGCATTAACCCAGGTGCTTCAACACGTGGTTCAGCTATCCAGGGTTCACAACAAGAGAATCGTCAAGCATTCTTAACATTCGGTGATGCTTCATGGGGTTCTATCAAACTTGGTAAAGATTTAGGTATCTATGCTTCAGATGCTATTCTTAACGACATGACATTATTAGGTGTTGGTTCTGCTGCTGGTGGCCTAGCTGGTAACACAACAACATTGGGTCGTATCGGTACTGGTTTTATGTATGCTGACTGGAAATCACAAGTAGCTTACTCATCTCCAAACTGGAATGGTTTTACCTTT
Organism: uncultured Methylophilaceae bacterium; assembly: GCA_964549145.1. Taxonomy (GTDB): domain Bacteria; phylum Pseudomonadota; class Gammaproteobacteria; order Burkholderiales; family Methylophilaceae. The sequence goes on along the minus strand of CAZJUK010000010.1, from coordinate 17,028 downwards.
ACTGCTGGTTTAACTCAGTCATGGGGTCCACTCTCAGTAGGGGGCGGCGCTGGCGGACAACGTGGCGGTGATGAAACTGCATACGAAGGTAAAGCATCTTATGCTTGGACTGGTGATTTACCAGGTAAAGTATGGGTTTCAGGTATTTCACAAAATGTTGAAGACTTTAATGACACTGCAACCGCTTGGGATATGGGTGCTACAGTTAACTTAGCAGGCTTTGGTTTGACAGGTTACTATGGCCAAGGTGATGGTACAGGTACTGCAGTTCTATTTAATGGTGGTTATGATGCAGCAGGAAATGCACGTGATTCAGAAGATTGGTACCTACAAGCTACATACGCAATTCCTGGCCCAATGACAAAACTTGGTATTTCTTACGGTGAGTCTGAGTTAGAGTTTAATGGTGGTCTTGACGGTGGTGGTGACCGAACTAACGATATGTTAACGTTTGGTGCTTATCATCCAATCACAAAGCACTTGAACTTAGTTGCTGAGTATACAATCAATGAACTTGAGGTTGATGGTACTGCCGCTGATTTTGATGTTAAAGCAAAAACTGTATCATTAGGTGCAATCTTATTCTTCTAGAATTAAGTTAATTCTTAAGCAGGCCTAGCCTGTACTAGAAAATAAATAAAAAACGGCAACTTCGGTTGTCGTTTTTTGCGCTTAACTTAGACATATTGTTATACTGCATGGACATTTTAATCACTTAATATTTATACATTTATGAACTTATATCCAGTTGCTATTATCGAAAATTTTTATGAAAAACCAGATGTTATTCGTGAGTTTGCATTAAAACAAGAGTACATATATTGTAGCGAGCGAGAGGATATTGAATATGTTTACCCAGGAGGTAGGACAAAAGATATTTTTGACCTTGATAAAAATTTACAAGCAGATATTTGTAAAAAATTAGTTTCAGTTTTTCACAACTCAGAACATGATGTAATGCAATGGGCAATATCAACAAATTTTCAAAGTGTTACGAAGGAATATAAAGAAGGTGTAATTCATACTGATCAGAACACTATTTTTGCCGGCGTCTTATATCTTTCGCCTGATGCTCCACTGAACTCAGGTACTTCACTTTATCGAAAATCTGCAAGCTTTAATCAAGAAAAGTATAAAGAAGCATTAGCTAAAAATGATAGAGATTTTAGAAATGGACAAAATGTAATGGACACAGGTCATCATCATATGTTCGAAGAAATCGTACGTGTCAATAATGTGTATAACACACTAATTCTTTATGAAGGACGCCATTTCCATTCAGCTAATCAGTTTTATGGTAAATATTTAAAAGACTCTAGGTTAACGCAAGTGTTCTTTGTAAACAAAATTGACGCTAAAAAGCATAGTGTATTCCCATTAAAGAGAACACAAGCCATTAAAGTTTAATTTTGTAAACTGAAAGCTAATATATTGAAGCATTATTCGTTGATAACTAGTTCCTGAATCTTCCTTGTTAAGGTGTTTCGGCCCATACCGAGCTGCTTAGCAGCCTCTATACGCCTTCCATTAGTATGCTGTAGTGCATTGGTGATCATTACACGTTCAAAGTCTTTTATACGCTCTTCAATAATATTTTTTTCTCCGCGATTAAGCGCGCCAATAACTTCTTGAGCAAGTGCCTCTTGCCAAGAGCTATTTGTGATTGCTTTAGTATTATCTTTTTTAAGCTCTGGTGGTAAATCCCCAATATCAACTTGTTGCCCAGGTGCCATTACTGTCAGCCAATGGCATACGTTTTCCAGTTGGCGTACATTGCCACTCCAACTAACTGTTGATAGATAATTAAGCGCAGCATCAGATAATAGCTTTGTTTCGACTTCCAGTTCATCTGCGCTATGTTGTAAAAAATGCTTAGCGAGCAATGGTATATCTTCTCGTCTCTCACGAAGCGCAGGTATCGTTAAACGAATCACATTTAAACGATGAAATAAGTCTTCTCTAAATAAGCCTTGTTTCACACGTTCTTCTAAGTCTTGATGGGTTGCTGCGATGACACGTACATTTACTTTAATAGGCTGATGACCACCGACTTTGTAAAATTGACCATCGCTTAAGACACGTAATAAACGTGTTTGTAAATCAGCTGGCATATCACCAATTTCATCTAAAAATAAAGTTCCATTATTTGCTTGTTCAAAGCGTCCTTGCCTAGCAGTTTGTGCACCAGTAAATGCACCTCGTTCGTGGCCAAACAGTTCAGACTCCAATAAGTCTTTAGGAATAGCAGCTGTGTTAATTGCAATAAAGGGTTTGTCGGCACGCGGGCTATGTCTGTGCAATGCGCTTGCAACTAGTTCTTTACCGCTACCAGATTCACCATTGATTAACACAGTTGAATGGGAGCGGCTTAAGCGACCAATGGCACGAAATACTTCTTGCATGGCAGGCGCTTGTCCAATAATTTCTGGTGTTTCTTCAGCACTTTCTACTTCTATTGTTTTTTTCTTACTCTCTTCAACGGCACGTCTAATCACATTAACTGCTTGATCAACATCAAAGGGCTTAGCTAGATACTCAAATGCCCCACCCTGAAACGCTGCAACAGCACTTTCTAAATCAGAATAAGCTGTCATAATAATAATGGGAATTTGGGGATGGCTCTTCTTGATTTCAGCAAGAAACTCTAACCCAGAGCCGTTTGGCATACGAATATCACTGACGATAACTTGCGGTAATTCCTGTTTTAGTGCTTTGAATGCTTCTTTAGTTGATTCAAATGTTTTAAATGGTAACTCAGCTCGCTCAAGTGCTTTCTCAAATACCCAGCGAATTGACTTGTCATCATCTAATATCCAAATTGGTTTCATATTATTCTCTATTAATGCAAAGTTATGGTTGGGTACTGCTGTGCTTAATGACAGAGCTCTCTATTGGTATGAGCATAGTAAAGCATGTCCGCCCTGGCTTGCTATCACAATCAATCATTCCATGATGTTGTGTGATAAATGTTTGTGCTAAGGCTAAGCCAAGGCCTGTGCCGCTAGCATGACCCGTAACTAGTGGGTAAAATATTTTATCCATCATGGACGGAGGTATGCCAGGTCCATTATCAATAATTTCAAGTTTAATGGCTACTCGGTAACGTTTTTTTGAAAGCGTAACTTGCCTTTCCGAACGGGTTCTAAACGTTACTTTTGCATTTCCTATACCGCTTTCTTTTAATGCATGTACAGCGTTGCGCGCAACGTTGAGGACTGCTTGAATAAGCTTTTCTCTATCACCTGTCAAATCAGGTAAGCTAGTATCGTAGTCACGACTCACCTGAATATTATTTGGTGACTCAGCAAGCAGTAAGCTTCTGACGCGTTCTAGTACCTCATGTATGTTTGTTGGTTCATATTGAGGCATGCGATGGGGAACTAAAAGTCTATCCATCAAATCTTGTAATCGGTCAGCCTCTTTAATAATAACTTGCGTGTATTCACGTAAACTTGGTTGTGGTAATTCGTGTTCAAGTAACTGAGCAGCGCCACGTAAACCACCAAGTGGGTTACGTATTTCATGCGCTAAGTTACGCAGCAATTCTGAATTTGCTTGTTGTTGAATCAAAATACGTTCTTCCCGGGCAATGCGTAATTGCTGGTCCATCTGCTGAAATTCGAGCAGAATAATGGCATCTTGTATTTTTACTGGAGTAACTGTGCAAGTGACTGCGTGCGACTTGTGATTCTGAGATGTAATTGAAAACTCATGCTCGCGGAAAGGACTATTATTTTTAACCGAGTTTTCTATTGCCAAAAGTAATACTTCACAATTGAAAAAAATTTCTGAGAGGTGATGATTAAATATTTTAGTTGAGCTAACTCCAAATAAAACCTCGAAGCTTGGGTTCGCATAAACCATTTTATAGCGCTTGTTTAGCAATATAACTGATGCAGCTATATGCTCTAAACCATTAAAACCTGACGGGATTTCTTTAATCATTTAAATAAAGTAACACAGAGTTTGAGTCATTGCTCTAATTAAAGCAAAACACGCGCCAGCTTATAATTTTAGTTCATGCCGCTTATTTCTTTTTGTAGTAGCTCTATATTTCGCTCATGTGCATTAACTTCATTTTGTAGGTTCTCTACTTTGTCTTGGAATTTAGCCACGTTTCTACGCACTGCACCATTAGCAGTTCTGAATACTTCGGGGTTTGCTTTGCCTTCTTCTAGCGCTTTTTGCGCTTGTATTAATGCAATTTTTTCAGACTCGAGTTCTGACATTAAAATCTGTTTACGTGAATTATCTCTTTGTTGTTGTGTGGCTTCATCTACTTTAGGAAAACTTGCTGGGCTGGTTTTATTACTGGGTTTTTTAGGTGCTGAAACATTTTCTGAGTCACCATTCCGTGTCCCAAAATTAGTATCAGCTGGCTCTATATCAAGCTTTTTTCCACCTTTGATTTTAACATTTGAATAAGTGACTTTGCCATTAGCATCAACGTGTTTATAAATCTGACCATTGGCGATATAGGGTGAGATTAAACCAATTAGAATCGTGCTAACTAATATAAATTGTTTATTCATAGCAATAGTTTAAATGAGACTGTTTATGTTAGCAACGAAGTAATCTAGCAAACGGTTAACCATGGGATATTTTTACAGACAAAGAACATTTTTACAACGCTATTTTTCTAGGGGTTAGAATTTTATATAAAAAAAGAGCAGCCTAGGCTGCTCTTTTAAGTATAGCTAAAACAATTAGCAACTATAGTACATATCAAACTCTAAAGGATGCGGTGTCATGCGCATTTGCGTGACATCACCCATCATAAAGTCGATGTATGAGTTGACCCAGTCATCGGAGAAAACACCACCACGTGTTAAGAACTCACGGTCTTTATCAAGTGCTTCTAAAGCTTGCTCAAGTGAGGCTGCAACGGTCGGAATTTTTGCATCTTCTTCAGGTGGAAGGTTATACAAATCTTTAGTAGCTGCTTCACCAGGGTGAATTTTATTTTGCACGCCATCAAGGCCAGCCATTAGTAATGCCGAGAATGCTAAGTATGGGTTCGCTGTTGGATCTGGGAAGCGCGCTTCAACGCGTCGAGCTTTATCGCTATGCACAAAAGGCACACGGATAGCAGCAGAACGGTTTTTAGCCGAATAAGCTAATTTAACTGGTGCTTCAAAACCAGGTACTAAACGTTTGTAAGAGTTTGTACTTGGATTCGTAATTGCGTTAAGTGCGCGTGCGTGTTTAATGATGCCGCCAATATAATAAAGTGCAAATTCGCTCAGGCCGGCATAGCCGTCACCCGCGAATAAGTTTTTACCATCTTTCCAAACAGATTGATGGACATGCATGCCAGAACCATTGTCACCAAGCACTGGCTTAGGCATAAATGTTGCCGTTTTCCCATAGGCATGTGCAGTATTAAGTACTACATATTTCAGTGTTTGAGTCCAGTCCGCACGCTCTACTAAACTAGAAAATTTTGTTCCAATTTCACATTGACCTGCAGTACCAACTTCATGATGATGTACTTCAACAGGTACGCCCATTACTTCCATTGTCATACACATTGCAGAACGAATGTCATGAAGTGAATCAACAGGAGGCACTGGGAAATAACCGCCTTTTACTTTAGGGCGATGGCCTGTATTACCACCTTCAAAGGAGTCGCCAGATTGCCAAGCTGCTTCTTCTGAATTAATTTCAACTTTGCTACCACCCATGCTAACGTCCCAAGCAATGTTATCAAAAATAAAAAATTCAGGCTCTGGGCCAAAGTAAGCGGTATCACCTAAACCGCTAGATTTCAAATACGCTTCAGCACGTTTAGCAATTGAGCGTGGGTCGCGGTCATAACCTTTTCCATCAGTAGGGTCAATTACATCGCATGTAAGGATAAGCGTTGGCTCGTCCATAAACGGATCGATATTTGCAGTAGAAGCGTCTGGCATTAATTGCATGTCTGAAGCTTGAATGCCCTTCCAGCCAGCAATAGAAGATCCATCAAAAGCATGGCCTTCAGTAAATTTCTCTTCATTGAAGGCAGATACCGGTACGCTAGTGTGTTGTTCTTTGCCACGCGTATCCGTAAAGCGGAAATCGATAAATTTAATATCGTTTTCCTTAATTAGTTGCATAACGTTTGCTACAGACATTTATTCTCTCCTGAGATTAGAATAGGTTTAACCAGTTAATTATAACTATTTTGATTTGTAAAAATCCATCGTGCATTTTAGCAGGAAGTGTGGCATTGAAAAAGAATAAAACCTTATTTTAAGCAGTATGTTATAAAAAGTCAGCAAATAAAATGCACTATAATAATGCGCACAGTGCAATATTGCATTATATTTAGTGCGATAAAAAGTGGGAGACTGTTTGCACTAATAGATAGTTAGACTTAAGCGTTATAATTTGTAATGACTCTAGCTAACTGCTTGAAAATTTCAAAATCACAGGTAATAACAATGGAAAAAATAGATAAGATAATCGATGTTGCAGAAGATAGAGGTTTGCAAATGGATGTGACCTACACAGGTGTGCTTATGCCAATGGAAGCAAACGCTTTATTAGAAAATAAAGCAAGCGTAAAGTTAATTGATGTACGCTCAACCGCAGAACTTGATTTGGTCGGCAAAGTACCTGGCGCGATTCATATTGAATGGGCTTTTTATCCTGGCATGATGCCCAATCCTGGTTTCAGTAAGCAATTAGAGGCGCAAGTAAAGAAAGACGATTTAGTCATTTTTATGTGTCGTGCTGGCAATCGTTCGCATAATGCAGCGATTACTGCATATGGCTTAGGTTATAACGATGCATATAATATGCTGGAAGGTTTCGAAGGCCATACTAATGAAAACAAACAGCGCACTTTAATTAATGGTTGGAAGCACGCGAGTTTGCCGTGGACTAATTAGTTTTAATGACAGATAAATACGCCGTGATAGGCAATCCCATCGAGCATAGTAAATCGCCACTTATTCATGCCGCTTTTGCAAAGCAAACGCAGCAAGTATTGAGTTACGAAGCCATTATGGCTCCAATTGATGGCTTTTCTAATACTGTAAATAGATTGATTAAAAAGGGTTATAAAGGCGTTAACGTCACTATGCCTTTTAAGGTCGAAGCTTTTCATCTAGGTCAACATAGGGGTCACGCGCTAAATGCTGGAGCTGTTAATACGTTGAGTTTTGGCGAACAGGTTGTTGGTGATAATACCGATGGCGTTGGTCTCGTTCGAGATATAGAAAAAAACTTAAATGTATCCATTAAAAATAAGCGAGTCCTTTTAATTGGAGCTGGAGGTGCTGCCCAGGGAGTGGTCAATCCTATTGCAGAACAATCTCCTGCATTGCTTGTAATTGCCAATAGAAGTTCAGAAAAAGCGCTGGCAATTGTGCAAAGATTACAAACTTGTGATGAATATAAAGGGACTAAATTCAAAAGTAAGTCTTTTGGAGCCATGGGTGAGGATGCATATGATATTGTGATTAACGCAACATCTGCAGGGCTCAATAACACGGTTTTACTAATATCAAATACAGTTTTTGCAAATAGTTGTTTAGCCTACGACATGATGTATGGCCACGAAACACCGTTTATGGCGCAAGCACGCGTTGCTGGAGCAACAGTGGCGGATGGTTTGGGTATGTTGGTCGAGCAGGCGGCAGAGGCTTTTTATATTTGGCGTAATGTTAGACCTGAAACAAAAGCTGTCATAAATTCATTGAGAAAAAGCTAGTTGATTAAGTGGTTCTTTAATAGCAAGCCTAAGACTAAGCCTTTAACGTTTTGGGGCTATATCAGGCGCCTGTTAGTACTGCTTATCTTATGGGTGCTGTTGTATCAGTTTTGGATATTTTTGCATATTTCTTGGTTGATTAAATTCAATCCGTCATCTACCGCGTTTATGAAGGACCGTTTATCTGTAATGCAAAAAGAAAAGCCAAATGCAAAAATTAATCATAAATGGGTTGATTATTCTAAAATCTCTATCCATGTGAAACGTGCTGTATTAGCAAGTGAAGATGCAAAATTTTTACAGCATAAAGGTTTTGATTGGCTGGGCATAGAAAATGCCTTTAAAAGAAATTTAAAAAAACGAAGGTTGGTGGCTGGCGGTTCTACCGTTACTCAGCAACTTGCAAAAAACTTATTTTTATCCAGCGCGCGGACGCCATGGCGAAAAGCAGAAGAAGCTTTTATTACGTTAATGCTGGAAAAAACGCTCAGTAAAAAACGCATTCTTGAAATTTATCTTAACGTCATTGAATGGGGTAATGGTGTATTTGGTATTCAAGCCGCCGCAAGGCATTATTACAATACCAATGCAGTATATGTTTCTAAAGGCCAAGCCGCTAAATTAGCCGCAATGATACCTAATCCGCGTTACTACGATAAAAATCGCAATACACGTTTTTTAAATCGACATACAGCGACAATAAAAGCACGTATGCAACATGTCAGTACCCCTTAAGGAATAACATATGGATTGGTGGTTAGTATTAGCAGGCTTTTTGGTTGTCATTGGTTTATTAGGTACTTTTCTTCCAATATTACCAGGTGTGCCAATTATTTTTATTGGTTTATTGCTCGCTGCATGGACTGATGAGTTCGTCAGAGTCAGTGTGCTTGCAATGAGTATTATCGGCATTATTGCAGCACTTTCTATGATCATTGATTTTATAGCTTCATTTGTAACGACAAAAAAAGTAGGGGCAAGTAAAAACGCAATTTGGGGGATGGCAATAGGCGGAGTGTTAGGACTGTTTGGAGGACCTTTTGGTATTTTTTTTGGTGCTGCCATCGGTGCGTTGCTCGGTGAATTGTCAGCACATCGTGATATGAGCCGAGCGACTACGGTAGGCTTGGCTGCTGGCTTAGGCTTTGCTTTAGGTCTTATTGCTAAACTCTTATTAGCAATGGTGATGCTTGGTATTTTTGCCTACACCTATTATTACTAAAAAATAAATTCAACCATTAAGGATTATTAAAGCATTGGTTTCAAATACTTTCCTGTATAGCTTTTCATGTTTTCTGCTAGTGTTTCAGGCGTTCCAACACCCACCAAAGCACCACCACCATCGCCACCTTCAGGGCCCATATCAATAATCCAGTCTGCGGTTTTAATGACATCAAGATTATGTTCGATGATAACAACAGTGTTGCCTGCATCACGCAAACGATGCAACACATCTAGAAGCAACTGAATATCGGCAAAATGTAAGCCTGTTGTCGGTTCGTCTAAAATATACAGCGTGCGGCCTGTATCCCGTTTGCTCAGCTCTAGGGCGAGCTTAACGCGTTGCGCTTCACCACCAGACAAGGTAGTCGCAGATTGGCCCAAGGTAATATAGCCAAGCCCAACATCAAGTAAAGTTTTAAGTTTGCGTGCTATCACAGGTTGTGCATTGAAGAAGGTATGTGCTTGTTCAACAGTCATTTCTAATATTTGGCGAATATTTTTGCCCTTGAAATTAATCTCAAGTGTTTCGCGATTATAACGCTTGCCTTTGCAAACATCGCAAGGGACATATACATCAGGCAAGAAGTGCATTTCTACACGGATCACACCATCACCTTGGCAAGCTTCACAACGTCCACCTTTAACATTAAATGAGTATCGACCAGGACCATAGCCTCGTGCGCGACTTTCGGGTACCGCAGCAAACAAATCACGAATTGGTGTAAATAAACCAGTATAAGTCGCAGGGTTAGAGCGCGGGGTCCGGCCAATCGGGCTTTGATCAACATCAACGACTTTATCGAAATAAGTTAAACCATCAATTTCATCAAAAGCAGCAGGTTCTTTAGTGCTGCCATATAAGTGCTGGGCGGCTGCGCGATATAGCGTGTCATTAATTAATGTAGATTTGCCACTACCAGAAACACCAGTCACACAAGTGAGTAAGCCGACTGGAATTTCAACGGTTACATTTTGTAAATTATTCCCGGAGGCCTTATTTAACTTAAGCAAGCGCTCTGGATCAGCTTTTGTGCGTGCAACATTGTATTCAATTTGTTTATTACCGCTTAAATATTGCCCAGTAATTGAATTTTCATTCGCTTTTACTTCTTTTGGTGTGCCCTTAGCAATCACTTGCCCACCATGTTCACCTGCGCCTGGTCCAATATCGATCACGTAATCCGCGGTCATAATGGCATCTTGATCGTGTTCAACCACAATCACGCTATTGCCAATGTCACGTAAGCGCTTAAGTGTCGCTAGCAGCCTGTCATTATCGCGTTGATGTAAGCCGATCGATGGCTCGTCTAATACATACATAACGCCAGTGAGCCCACTACCAATTTGGCTGGCTAAACGAATCCGTTGTGCCTCACCGCCTGATAAGGTTTCGGCAGAGCGAGAAAGCGACAAATACTCCAAACCGACATCAGTTAAAAACCGAAGGCGATTGGCAATTTCTTTGACAATTTTGTCGGCAATGGCTAACTTAGCGCCGACCAACTTAATATTTTCAAAGAAACTAAGTGCCTGTCTTAAAGGCACTTCACATATTTCGTGGATATTTTTCCCCCCTACTTTTACGTGACGCGCTTCTCGCTTTAAACGTGTTCCTTTGCAGTCTTGGCACGAACTAACATTGATGTATTTAGATAATTCATCTCTCACTGCAGACGAATCACTGTCTTTGTAACGTCGTTGTAGGTTATTAATAATGCCTTCAAAATTATGTGTTTTAGTAAAAAATGTACCGCGTTCATTTATATATTTAAATGAAATTTGTTCTTTACCTGAACCAAATAACAATATTTTCCGAATATCTTCCGGGAGTTCTTCAAATGCCATTTCTAAATCAAAGTCATAATGTTGACTAAGGCTAGATAACATTTGGAAGTAAAATTGGTTGCGTTTGTCCCAGCCTTTAATAGCGCCGCTTGCTAAAGATAAGTGGGGGAATGCAACGACACGTTTAGGATCAAAGAAGTTGACATTCCCTAGACCATCACAAGTTGGACAAGCCCCCATTGGATTGTTAAAGCTAAATAAGCGCGGCTCTAGTTCTGCTAGTGAGTAGTCACATACCGGGCATGAAAATTTAGCAGAAAATAAATGTTCTTCATCTGTATCCATCTCTAAGGCAATAGCTTTACCATCGGCTAAACGCAATGCTGTTTCAAAACTTTCTGCAATACGTTGTTTCATGTCGTCACGTGTTTTTAAACGATCAACCACAACATCAACATTATGCTTTGTAGTTTTTGCTAATTGCGGTAAATCGTCAATTTCATAAATTTTGCCGTCAACCCTTAAGCGCACAAAGCCCTGTGCTTTAAGTGAATCAAATAAGTCATGTTGCTCGCCTTTGCGATTAGCGACCACTGGCGCTAAAATCATCAACTTAGTATCATCTTTAAGCTTAAGAATGCTGTCCACCATTTGGCTAACAGTTTGTGCCTCTAGCTTAATCGCATGGTCAGGACACTCAGGGTCACCTGCTCGCGCAAATAACAAACGTAAATAATCATGAATTTCAGTCACAGTACCCACGGTAGACCGTGGATTATGTGAAGTGGATTTTTGTTCGATTGAAATGGCGGGAGATAAGCCCTCAATTAAATCAACATCAGGTTTATCCATGCGCGCTAAAAACTGACGCGCATAGGCAGATAAGCTTTCCACATAGCGGCGCTGACCTTCTGCGTAAAGCGTATCAAAGGCTAGGCTAGATTTTCCAGACCCAGATAAACCAGTAATAACAACGAGTTGATTACGAGGAATATCTAGAGAAATATTTTTTAGGTTGTGGGTGCGTGCACCGCGAATTTTTATAAATTCCATGAATGCTTTAACGAAAATTGAGGCAACCTGCTAATATACGCAATTATTTTGATTTCTTCCAATTTTCATGCAAATTTCTGAAAAAATGTCTCGCACAGAGTTGCGCTCAACGATTAGTTTGGCCTCAATCTATGGTTTGCGCATGATGGGCATGTTTTTAATTTTACCTATCTTCGCTATTTACGCCGAAACCTTAGAAGGCGGAAATAACCATACAATGATTGGATTAGCACTTGGTGCTTATGGATTGACACAAGTTTTATTACAATTACCTTTTGGCATTGCAAGCGATAAATTTGGCAGAAAAAAAATAATTTACATTGGTTTGGTTCTATTTGTTATCGGTAGCGTAGTGGCAGCGCTAGGGACAGATATTATCACGGTGATCATTGGCCGTGCGATTCAAGGTGCAGGGGCTGTCTCTGCAGTCATTACGGCATTAGTGGCAGACTTAACACGTGAAGAACATCGCACCAAGGGTATGGCGATGATAGGCGGCACTATTGGCTTAGCATTTGCCGTTTCGTTAGTTGCTGGGCCAATTTTGAATAAATGGATAGGTGTGTCAGGTATTTTCTGGCTTACCGCGATCCTTACTATGATTGCTATGTTAGTCGTCAAGTTTGTAGTGCCTGACCCTATTCATAGCCACTTTCACTCTGACGCGGAAACAGCGCCAGCAAGAATTAAAGACGTTTTGAAAGACACACAATTATTGCGCTTAAATTTTGGTACTTTTTCTTTGCATGCTGCTCAAATGGCCATGTTTGTGGTTGTGCCATTTGCTCTTACCAAAACGGGGAGTCTTGATGTCAATCAACATTGGAAAGTCTATTTACCAGTGTTACTTGTTTCATTTGCTTTGATTATTCCATTTATTATTTACGCAGAAAAACGTGGGAAATTAAAACCTGTATTTGTGGGTGCGGTGGCTTTGATGCTTTTTGCACAAATAGTGTTTTCTCAATCAATTAATCACTTTTGGGGCATCGTAGCAGCTTTGTTTGTATACTTCACAGCCTTTAATATGCTCGAAGCCACGCTACCATCACTTATCTCTAAAATGGCGCCAGCCGTCTCAAAAGGCACTGCCATTGGCGTGCATAACACCGCACAATCTTTTGGGGTGTTTTTAGGCGCAATTGCCGGTGGGTTTCTGTCAAGCCATTATGGATTTTCATCTGTATTTATGTTTTGTGCAGGCCTAATGGGGGTTTGGTTTCTGCTGGCTTTGGGCATGAAAACGCCCCCAAATGTGAAGACAAAGATGTATCATGTAGAATTGTCAGATGAATCAAAAGCCAAAGCGCTAAAAGAAGAAATTGCTAATTTAGATGGCGTTTATGAAGCGGATGCGATTGCGCATGAAGGTTTATTAATTGTTAAAATAAATGGGCAACAAAGCGTTGATCAACGAGAGAGTTTGACGCAAAATATAGCAAAATTGATAGGAGACAATAATGGCAAGTGTAAATAAAGTAATTTTAGTTGGTAACTTAGGGCGAGATCCAGAAGTGCGATTTATGCCGAATGGTGAAGCTGTGTGTAATTTCAGTATTGCGACAACAGACAACTGGAAAGACAAAAGTGGTGTGAAGCAAGAAAAAACTGAATGGCACAATATTGTCATGTATCGACGCTTGGCAGAAATTGCTGGGGAATATTTGAAAAAAGGCCGTCCTGTTTATATTGAAGGACGTCTGCAAACCCGAAAATGGGAAAAAGATGGCGTAACTCGTTACAGTACAGAAATTATAGGTGATCAAATGCAAATGCTTGGTAGCCGAAGTGATAACGCGGCTACACCTTACGATGGTGGCCAAGCATCAGTTGCGGATGATTTTAATCAAGCCCCTGCTCGCTCTACACCAAATCAGTCAAACGATACAAATCAAGGCGCTGCTGACAAAAAACAAGCTCCAGCAGCTTCTGCACAGCCAAATGCGAACGCTTTCGACAATTTTGAGGACGATATTCCTTTTTAATAAAGTACCGAAGATTTCTATATATAGTTTAAATAAAAAACCAATAGAAAATAGTGGCTTTTTATTAGTTCTCAATAAAATAAACGTTAAATAGAATTCATGGTAACGATGACGATAAGCTTTCGTGCAATGGCCTCTGTGAGGCTGCTGAGATTATATCCCCATCACTACATGGCAATAAATCCATTCAAGGGTGCCTGCAAGAAAAAAAGGCACGAAAAATATAAGGGCCTATCTTTCTACTCGCATTAAATAGATTATTTGGTATTATTCATTCGAGCACAAGAAAAGAAAACATACGTAAAGAAGACCATAAATAGAAGGTCACTTAAGCCATAAATGCTGTAAAAAATTCCAGCAAAAACATCTGTGGAAAAAAGCAGTTCTATGTCGTTTGCTAAATGCCACTTAACCCAGACAACACCATAGATTAGTTTCTCTAAAGCAAAAACAGCAGCAAGCCATTTTATGTTTGAATTGGCAGTGGTTGCCGCAATGTAGGCTAAACCCCACATAATAACCATCAGAAGCCCAAAGTTGGACATTACAACAGGGTCGGCATTATTTAAAGCAACATTAGTAAATCCTCGAGAAAATATAAGAACGCTAAAGTTCATCAATGCAGCGAGAATAAATCCATATTTTATTAATTTTTGATTCATATATACCTCTGATAATTTAAATGCTAAAAACTATATTTATAAAAATGCACGTATCATTTTGGTGTTGCTACTGAGCCAGTACAAATTCCGCCAATGCCTGAGTTTGTGCCACAGTTAAACCGCTCATCGGGGGCATCACAATCTCGCCCCACTTCCCGCTGCCGCCCGTTCGTATGGATTCAGTTAATTTAGCATTGGGATTGACATCACTTTGATAGCGCGCAGCAATGTCCTGAAAAGACGGGCCAATAATTTTTTTATCAATCGCGTGACAACCAAGACAGGCATTGGATGCTAATAAGGCCTGCACGTCTATTTCTCCCTCAGCGTCAGCCTGTAATTCGGCTTTGGGCATAGCTTCTGACAGCGCTACGATGCTGGCATCGTCTTCACTAGCACTACCGTAGCTAACAGCAAGATAAGCACCAATCAGCTTAATCTCATCTTCGCTGATAGGTGCACCGTAAGAGTGTTGCATTTTGGCCATCTCAGCAGTCCACTGCGCTTGGTTCATGCCAGGTGGCTGGTAACTGATGTAATTGGCTGAATGGCAAATGACACATTTCTGTTGGGCGATGGCATATCCAGGCAAAGCTGACTCGCGTAGTTGAGAGGTGTCCTTAGGTAAGGTGATTTCAGCTGCATTAGCAGTTATGACTAAGCTAGCTGTGAGTATTAGAGCACTAACTGATAGAAGTTTCATGGGCGTAACCTCAAGCAATGACGACGGGAGTAGATTCGATAACCTGGCGCTGATAGCCACCTGGGTTCCAGGTGGCCTGTGCTGGTTGCTTTTCGCCTCGTTGGTTAGTGGCGCGCACTTGCAGTATTGCTGAGCCCTTGCTGGCAAAACTAACAGAGAGTCGCCAGCCACGGAAGGAAAAGCGTCCAAGGTCCTTTCCCATTGCTGCAGTTCGCCAGCTTTGACCCCCATCGATAGACACATCCACGGTTTTTATCCCTGAGCCACCGTCAAAAGCAATGCCCTTGAGTTCTACTGTTCGTCTAGCAGGTAGCACTCCATTCGCCATGATACTGGTAATAAAGCTGCGCACCGGAAGGCTAGATATCGGGCGAGTTTTAGCAGCGATGGTGCCGGGAGCAACGCACACACAGTCGTTATCTGGCAAGCGGTAACCGCTAGTCATAAAATAGGAATCATGCCCGGTAAACTCTTGATTAATAACTTCTATTTCTGAAAGGTGTTTAACCCAGTACGTACCGAAGTAGCCAGGCACAATCAATTTAAGTGGGTAGCCATTGAGGAATGGTAGGTCTTCATTGTTCATAGCCCAGGCAAGTATCGGCTCTGGGCTCATTGCGTGTTCTATGTCTAGCGCTTTGCGAAAATCTGGAGTGCTTGGCAGTACTGGTTTATCCATACCGTTGAAAGTGACTTGTTTTGCATCCGCTTTCACACCAGCCTTTTCCAATACCGATTTCAGTGAAACGCCTGTCCAGCGGGCATTACCCATTGCACCATTACCTAATTGCGCGCCGAAAAGTCTTGGCTTGAAGTAGCCTCTGCTGTTGCCGGAACATTGGTTGACTGCTACAACCTCAACGTGCTCGCCGCTAGCTTTAATGTCATTAAGAGACAAGCTTAGTGGTTTTCGCACACTGCCTTTGACGGTGAGGCTGTAAGTTTCGGGATCAATAGCTATTGGAAAGTTAGCCAAGTGATAACGTACGAAAAAGGCATCATTAGGCGTTATCACGCTTTCGTTGAAGATGGGGAAAGGTGTTTCAAGATGTGGGGGGCGACTATGAACGAGAATGAGTTCTCGCTTGCCAGGGTATTTGATCAAGGGGCGTGGGCCCGCAGCAAAGGTAAGTCCTTCACTGGTATTTATTTTTTCGCCAGTGCCCTTAGTACAGCCAGAAGCAGCCATTAGCGCTATTGCGCCAAAGCTACGCATAAAATGACGTCGTGATAAGTCCTTAGACTCAGAGGGTGATATCAAAGGTTTCTTTTTTCGAGCCATCATTTCATCCAGGACGTTTTATTTCTCTACGCTCTTTTCAACTGAAATAGCGAATGCTTGCGTCAGGCTTATAACAACAAGATCACCAACTGCAGCTTTATTCAGATTGTCAGGGTTCTTTGCCGTGAACTCTGTAACTAATCCATCTACATTTTTTAATTTAAAGGTATTGTTTTCAATATTTATTTGTTCAATAGTATAAACATCAACTATGGTTTCAATTGCCTCTATCGCAGGAGTCTCACCTTCTTCACTTCGGTCGACAGCGACTAAAACAGCCTCAGATGGCTCGGCATTTTCTGCTGATATAACTTCGATAGTAATATTTTCTAGATAGTCAGCCCTCACGAGATCACCCACAGCAACCTGACCTAAATTACGAGCTTCTTCACCAACGGTAAAAGTAACCGACTGACCGTTATTTTCAACTAAAGTAACGACGCGTGTCTTGTGATCAATTGCAACAACTTTAGCTGTAACCTGAACTGAACGAGAGGTCGAAATCGAAAGTTTTTCAGCCTCTTCCACAGAAACTGTATCAGTCACAGTATTAGTAAAGGCACTATTTTGACCACAAGCGGAAATTGCTGTGGCTATAAGTGCAATAATCGATAGTTTCTGCAAATTCATAATTA
>CAZJUK010000009.1:0-34867 GCA_964549145.1 uncultured Methylophilaceae bacterium | reverse complement strand
ATATTTTTAATATAATAAAAACAATAAGTTATAACGATTTAAATCACGCAAAGAAGAGGTTTTTGTAAAGTTGATATTGAACAATTGGCACTATAATAGTGCGCCTATCGCAGGAGTTGAATAAACGGCACTACGGTAGTGCACCTCTCTTTTAGGAAGAAAAATGACCTTTTCATACTTATCTTCAGCCAAACGAAACATGTGGGGAATTGTGTCAATAACGCTTGGGAAGGAAATTTTTTATATACTAGGGTTGGCTTCCCTAATTGTATAAATTTTATCCTGATTACTTATCAAATCTTTTGTGTAAAACTGTTAAGTTTTGTGTCTCAATGGCTTAAGTAAATCAGACAAACCATTATGGTCAATCTCTTGCATGAGTTGTAGCAAACGACCCAGCTCCCCCTTAGGGAATCCTTCTCGGGCAAACCAATTAAGGTAATTGCCGGGTAAATCAGCTAGCAATCGTCCTGCATATTTCCCATAAGGCATTGGCATGCTAACTAGTTTTTGTAAATCGTTGGGGTGCATTCAATGCGTTATAACATAGTTTCTGATTAGCATTAAGTAATTGCTCGCTCGCTATAGAAAAATAAGACTACATACATCTTATTAAGGGTGAGTCATGGCTAAGTACAGAATATTATCACTTGACGGTGGCGGTTTACGAGGCTTGATTACCGTACGATTATTACAACAACTGGACCAATCACCCGAAACTAAAGGCTGGCTAGAGCAAGTTGATTTAATTGCTAGCACTTCGACTGGAGGCATATTGGCCCTGGGTGTGGCTTCCAATAAAACACTTGATGAAATAGCAAATATTTTCTTAGAGCAAGGCCCTAAAATATTTGATGATAGTGTATGGGACAACATCTTAGGTATGGGTAGAACAGTCGGCGCAGAATACTCGTGTAGAGGGTTGAAAAAACATTAGTGAACACTTTCGGCACAACAAAACTTACCGACTTATCTATAAAAGTGACGATTCCTACCTTTAATTTAGATAATAATGACCCCATTAAAAGCAAGCGAACTTAGAAGCCAAAAATATTTCATAACTTTATTGGCAACGATACTGATCGTGAGTGCTTACTCGCTGACGTTGCCCTTTATACAAGCTCCGCACCCACTTACTTTCCATCAGCAGAAGGTTATATTGACGTGGGGGTGTTTGCTAACAACCCGAGCATGGCTGCTCTAGTACAAGCTATTTCCAAGAGAAACAAAATTGAAGAACGAGCAAAGCTAGATGACATTGTATTGCTTTCAGTAGGCACAGGTGTCAGCCTTTCTTATATCGGAGGCAAACTTTAGATTGGGGTTATGGCCAATGGGTGAAACCACTTATTAATATTCTAATGGATGGCGTTGCTGGTATTTCTGACTATCAAACATCCCAATTATTAGCTGAGCGTTATGAGCGATTGCAAATTGTATTTGGCGCAAAAGAGAAAATAGGAATCGACGATGTCGCTAAACTTCATCGCATGGACGAGATTGGCAAAACATTTGATGTCAGCGGAACCCGATACTGGATTGCAAAACATTGGATGTAATACTCTAAAACAGTTATAGATGCGTTAGCGCCATTTTTTATGGTGAATAAATACTTATTCCGAAGTCTTTGTTTCTACAGAAGTAAAAAACAACCAGGCGTAACCAGAGACCCCTGCGATCAATGAAGCTAATAAAATTCCAGTCTTTGCCATCAACAAGTCTGTCGGATGATGCGCAAAACCCAGCTCAGCGACAAATATCGACATGGTAAATCCAATACCACTAAGCAATGCGACACCGAAGATGTGCTTGAAATTTAAACCGATAGGCAAGCTACTCAATCCAAACTTAACAGCAAGCCATACTAGCCCAAAGACGCCAATTAATTTTCCACCCACCAAACCTGCAATAATGCCTATTGAAACTGGATGTGTGATGGTACTGCCGATTGAGCTCCAGTCAATTGGCACCCCAGCATTAGCCAATGCAAAAATTGGAATAATGATATAAGCTGAAGGTAAATGTATTTTCCTTTCAAGCTTTTGTGCTGGTGCTTGCATCAAATTAATACCTTTTTCCAGCGATATAATCCTTGCACGTAATTCATCATTGCGAACTATATTGTTATCACGCGCATACACTTGTTTAATCTTCTCGACCATTTCGGTGGCTCGTGATAAAAAATGATTAAAATTGTATTTTGGATGCAAAGGAATCGTAAATGCGAGAAAAATCCCTGCTAGTGTCGCATGAACACCGCTCTTTAGCATGGCAATCCAAAGCATAATACCAAGAAGTAAATAAGGTAAAGATTGGCGTATTCCACCAAGATTAAGAGCGATTAAAAACAACATCACTAAACCTGCAATAACCAATGCACCTATGTTAATCGCCTCTGTGTAAAATAGAGCGATCACCAAAACAGCGCCTAGATCATCCACAATCGCTAAAGCAATTAGAAATGTTAGTAGCGTCTTAGGCACTCGGTTACCCAACAACGCAAGCGTACCTAAAGCGAATGCTATATCTGTCGCCATGGGGACACCCCAACCATTAAAGGAATGCCCTTGTTGATTGAATAAGATATAAACAAGGGCTGGGATTAGCATCCCACCGAACGCAGCAATAATAGGTAGCAATGCCTTTTTAGGATTAGCTAGCTCACCGACCAGCATTTCTCGCTTCAGCTCTAAACCGATCACAAAAAAGAATAAAGCCATCAACCCGTCATTGATCCAGTGATGCAACGACTTTGAGAGATTGGCGCCTTCTACGCCAATAGTGAATTTTAATTCTAGTAGACTTAGGTATGCCTCATTTAATGGGCTATTGGCCACCACAAGAGCAATGATTGCACAGAGCATTAACAAAACGCCACTCGTCGTTTGCCGATGGATAAACTCCTCTAAAGGTGTCAACACCTTATTGAAGGCGGACTCCCAAGGCGCCATGTAGCTATCATTATTTTTTTCTTGCATCAAACTTCCATCCTATGATTAACCAGAAAAACCTCTAGTGCCACCAAACCTAAGGCGTTAACTGGGGAAATTCATATTGGTATTACATATTAAATTGATTGAATTGTTTGTCATCATACCTGCAAACAATTCCAGCTAGTGTTTAAAACCTCAAAACGTTATTTTTCATACATTTCTTACTAATTTTTTATACCCGCTTACTGATTAGTTTTAGTATTCTCTTGCATAAACTGCACGATATTATCGAGCAAATCATTATTGTCTCTGAAAGGTTTAGCCATTTTTGCCACCATATCAACGTGACTATAATTCGCAAATTCAATTACTTGAACACTACCTTTTTTTCCCTCAATTGCCTTGGCTAGATTAAAGGTATTACGTGGCCAAACGGTGTTATCTTTTAGGCCAACCATCAACAAAATGGGTTGATTATCACCAATAACAAAGTTTATAGGTTGTGATCGCCAACGTGATTGTTTTGGGCCAAAAATATCTTTTAAACGTTGCGATACTAAGGGTAAAAAATCATATGGTCCTGCCAGACCAACAAAGGCATTAAAATCGTTAGGTGACAAATCGACTGTTTGTAAATATTGCGTATTAATATTCATCATCATGCCAATGTGTGCACCAGCAGAATGGCCCACAATGAACACATTATCAGAGTCTCCTCCATATTCATTAATGTGCGTTTTAACCCATTTAGCGGCAGATACTGGGTCTTGCATAAACTCAGGGAATTTAACCTCTGGAAAAACCCGGTAATCTGGAATTACCGTGACATAGCCTTTTGAGGTAAACGCTTCGGCTGCAAACAAATAATCGGTTTTTTTACCAGAGTCCCAACCGCCACCATAATAAAAAAGTACAATCGGCATCTTTTGAGTAGATGTTTCTTTGGGTATATAAATATCTAATTTTTGCCGTGCTAATTCACCATAAGCAATATCTTCTTTGAGATCGTAACCATCTGTTGGAATCACACTATTCAATAATTTAACTGGAGAGCATGCAGTACTCAATACAGCAAACATGTTTAATAAAAACGTTGATAGGTGCTTTGATAACTTAATACTCATATTTTCTGTATAGCTTCTAGTTTCATTTTATGAAAGATATTTTGTGGCAGATTTACTCAATTTTTTATTTTCCAAAATCTTCAATCGTAACGAAAAAAATAGACTGTAAAAAAACAGTCGTCATTTCGTTGAAATCATAATTCTTATGGCGATTAGTGCACCACTGTTTACAGGCTGTTTACTTTTTGTCTTTTTATTATGTTACCTATTAAAAAATGCAGTTTAATTGACATTGTTAAACATATGACCAATAAAATTTATTTCTAAATACGAATTTATTCGTGTCAGAACAATAAGCTTAATATTAATTAAAGGAGATTCATATAATCAGTTAGTTTACATCAGTGTAAATTTTACTAATGCATGGCAAAAAGCTGAAATCCTAAGCCACTCATTTGATGAGCAATATTCTCTTATTTTAGAGGCTGCTTTAGAAACTGAGAAGTAAACTGAATTTGATTAATTCTAAACACAATCTCTGTAACATTCTTTATTTAATGTTGAGTCTCGTTTAAAAAACGTAGACGATGGTCCTACTTGTAAAACGGGTTTATGATCCATCTGAATTCAACTAGAGAATTAAAGCACTATATAATAACAAGTTAGTCACAACAACTTGGAATGCAACATGAGAATCATAAGCTTCACCCTACTGGTCAGTGCATTAGTAATGAACACTGCAAATGCAAATGAAAATGTTGACCAAACTAAGATGCGTGCTGGATTATGGGAAATCTCAACCTCATCAGACTTACTTCTATTAGCACCTCATGTACCTAAAGATCAAATGCAACAACTTAAAGATTTAGCAAAAGAGTACGGCTTAGAAGTACCTAATATTAAGAATGGAGCAGCTATATCCAAAGTATGTATTACCCAAGCAATGGCGAATCAAAAAAAGATGCCTAATTTTTACCAAGAAGAACTTGGTTGTACTTCTACCAATGTTGTCCGCACTGGCAATCGTTACAAATCCGAGTTTACCTGCTCTAGTAAAGAGCTTAAAGGTACGGGAAATGCATCAGGATTACTCACTAGCCCAGAAACTTTTACTGGAGAAAGTAATTTTCAAGGATTTGTACAGGGGAGTCCCATAAACGAGTCTGCCGACATTGAGGGGCGCTGGCTTAATAGAAGCTGTGGTGATGTTAAGTCAATTGAATGAAATAATTGTTCATATTTCCAGAAAGAGCATCACGCTTATAAAATGATAGATTACATGGGGAAATAATTTTATTGATATCTTGCTTATTTATATATATATATAAAAAAACCAAATGGGCATAACCATTCGGCTTGCTATTCTAAATAGCATTATTAAGTTTACTATTTACTCAATACGGTTCCAAACTTGTGTTCGTCCAAACAAAGAAAAGCCAATATACCCACGCACTTCTAGTTCATCGCCAGCATCATTCAATGTTATTTTGCATTTATAAAGCTTACCGTTGTCAGGGTCTAAAATCTTACCATCATCATATTTTTCACCGTTCTTTTTCAAGCCATTGGCTATCGTCATTCCTATGATAGGCTGATCTTTACGATAATCAGTACATTTGTCACAAACTGCATCACCTGTATCCGTAGGTAACAATCCTTTTTCTACCACTGCACTAAACTCACCATTAGTTTCCGTAATACGAATAAGCGAACGGGGCTTACCAGAGTTATCATCTATGCTTTGCCACAAACCTGCTGGCGTAGCTTCTATGGCTATAGCAAATTGAGTGAAAAATATCAATACACTGAACAATGAGAAGACTGATCTAAAGCGATGCATATGAGGCTCCTTAAGAATAATTGTTTAAGTTAAAAATAATAAATCAATAACAACTTTAAAGCAAAAATTACGATACAAAAACACAGCTTTTTAAAGATTTTTTCTATATTGATAATGCAACACTTATTACAACTACTTAACTTTTATTCAACTAGGTATGTCATTAATAACTTAGATTCTTTTGATGATGGAATGGGTTTAGAAGATGAGTTAAACCATTACACAGCTGAAGTACATGGAATAAAAAGTGTTTAAAAATTAATACGTATTATTTTCTAAAGTTAAGACTCACCTTGCCGATAACTTAACTAACATAGTTGAGTTAAAGAATAGCCTCGCTCCTTAGGCTTGCATTTCGGTGCAGACCCTTTCTTTGTCCTCATCAAACACACCAGCAAACTTCCGCTGTCGTTTAATAGTCTCTAGCCATATAATATCCATCTATCATTTATCATTTATGTACCTCTGCAGTGATGGTAAAGTGTCATCACTTTAATTACATAAACCAAGACACAGAACAATTATGAAAGCTATTTGGAGCGACACGGTGATCACAGAGTCTGAATCGACAGTTTCTTTAGAAGGTACTCAATATTTTCCTTTTGCTTCGATTAAGGAAGATTTTTTTAAAGCAAACACGCGTATCTCTACTTGTGGATGGGAAGGCCTTGCTAGTTATTACTCAATTGATGTCAATGGTAAAGTAAATACAGATGCAGCTTGGATGTATAAAACACCAAAAGTAGAAGCTGTAGAAATTGAAGACCATATCGCTTTTTGGAAAGGTGTGACAGTTTTGGATCAATTCTCAAAAAATTAAACCTATGGATACCCAACAGCCGCCTAAGCAAGTAAACAGCTCATTGATTAAACAAAACCTCACCACAAGGTTTCAGCAAGTCAGGCAAAAAACGTGTGAAATTTGCAGTCATATTGAAAATGAGGATTTTGTCGTACAGCCAAATTCTGAAGTAAGCCCGCCTAAATGGCACCTTGGCCATACAAGCTGGTTTTTTGAAGAAGTTCTTCTCAAAAAATATGAGGAAAATTACGTCAGTTTTAACGACCAGTATAACGTCTTATTTAATTCATACTATAAAGCAGTCGGGCAGCACACCATTCAGTCAGAACGTGGCAACTTATCTAGGCCAACAGTTGCTGAAGTAATGCAATATCGCCAAGCAATTGACCACCGCATTACTCAGTTACTGACAAAGCCACAAGTAGCAGATGAAATATTACCTTTAATTGAAACAGGAATTCATCACGAACAACAGCACCAGGAGCTACTTTATATGGACATTAAAACCATTTTAGCTAGCAATGTACTTGCCACAAAGTATTCAGAAACACAGCTTAAACCTGCGCAAGCACAAACATTATTACCAGACCAAATATGGGTAAAATTTAATGAAGGTCTTTATGAGATTGGTTATGGTGTCAGTGACTTCTCTTACGATAATGAACGTCCGCGCCACAAAAATTACCTTTACTCTTTTGCTGCCAGTCAAAGCTTAGTGACTAATGGTGAGTACTTAGCCTTTATACAAGATAATGGCTATGCCAATGCACAATATTGGTTAAGTAAAGGTTGGGATTGGGTCAACCAACAACATATTCAGCAGCCTTTATATTGGGTGATGGATGATGGTCAATGGCACGAATATACCTTGCACGGTTTAATTCCATTAGATTTAAATAGACCACTGGTGCATATCAGTTATTTTGAAGCCGATGCTTTTGCCAATTGGAAAAACTTGAGATTGCCGACTGAGCAAGAACTTGAAGTATTTCTATCTTCCACCGAGGCTAATGTTAGTTTAGTATCTGAACGAAATTACCACCCAAACGATGCGCTAGATAAAGAACAAGTATGGTGTTGGACAAAAAGCCAGTATTTACCTTACCCCAGATTCAAAGCTTTTGATGGCGTACTCAATGAATATAATGGTAAATTTATGTGCAACCAATTTGTGTTGAGAGGTGGCTGCATCATCACGCCAGAGCAACATTATCGACATAGTTATAGAAACTTTTATCAGCCAGAACAACGTTGGATGTTTTCAGGCATACGTTTAGCAAAGGATATTACTTGAAACTCACCGACTTAATTGATAAAAACCAATCTAGCAACCACCATAGAGCATTTACTTTAGATGTTGTCACCGGACTAAGTGTGACACCTAAATCTATCGCTTCAAAATATTTTTATGATGATATTGGTAGCGAGCTATTTCAAAAAATAACGCAACATAAAGATTACTACCCAACGAAAACTGAGTTTTCTATTTTGCAACAAATTAGTAGCATACTGCCAGCGTTGATTCATGAAACTGAAATTGACATTATTGAGCTTGGAGCAGGTGATGGACACAAAAGTAAGCTTATTCTTGATGGCTTTTTAAATCACGACTGCAAAGTTAACTTTTACCCAATTGATATCTCAGAAAAAGCCATGCACTTGTTAGCAGACAACTTAACAACAAGTGAAAATTTAAACATCCATGGGGTCATAGCTGACTACTTTAATGGGCTTGACCATCTTAAAAAAAACTCAAAAAATAAAAAATTAGTATTGTTTTTAGGCTCCAATATTGGTAATTTCACAAAACGTCATTGTGATGATTTTCTTAAAAATTTAGCTGTTTCTTTAAGTGCTGATGATTATGTGCTCATTGGCTTCGATTTAAAAAAAGACGCACTAGTGTTAAACAAAGCCTATAACGATTCTGATGGCTTGACCAAAGCATTTAATTTAAATTTATTGCACCGCATTAACCAAGAATTAGATGCTAATTTCGACATTTCAAAGTTCCAACACTATGGCTATTACAACCCGACATTGGAAGCAATGGAGAGTTATATAATCTCCTTAGCTGATCAAGATGTTTTCCTTAAAGCAGCAGATAAGACAATTCACTTTGAAAAGTTTGAAGCAATGCATTTAGAGTTTTCCCATAAGTTTGCTCCACCCAACCTTATGGAACTAGCCAAAAATAACGGTTTTAATGTAGTACAACATTTTTCAGATGACAAAGAATTTTTCATAGATGCACTATGGAAAGTACAACAAGAGAAGTAGTGCCTGAAATGGAGAAGCCTTTTGACTGACTCTTTTGATTTTGATCAAATCATTAATCGTGAAGCAACCGCCAGCCTTAAATATGATGCAAGGCAATCGCTATTTGGGCGTGCTGATATCATACCAATGTGGGTGGCAGATATGGATTTTGCCACACCGCCAGCGGTCACACGCGCATTAAGCGAACGTGCAAAGCATCCTATTCTTGGCTATACCGATTTCCCAGATAGTCTTTATGACACACTAATCAAATGGTTTAAACATCGGCATGGTTGGGTAATTAAACACGAATGGATCGTTATGTGCCCTGGTGTGGTGCCAACCATACACGCTGCCATCATGGCATTCTCACAGCCTAACGAAGGCATTATTTTACAGCCGCCTGTATATTTTCCATTTTTCTCAGCCGTTAAAAATACCGGTCGGCAACTGATTGAAAATACCTTGGTGTTAAACAACAATCGCTACAGCATTGATTTTGATCATTTAGATCAATGTGCAGAGAATGCGCGCATGTTGCTACTATGTTCGCCGCACAACCCAGTTGGCAGGGTGTGGCAGGCAGAAGAATTAAAACGGATTTTAACCATTGCTGAAAAGCACAATTTAGTTATTTTTTCAGATGAAATTCATGCAGATCTGACTTACCCTGAATCTAAACATCACGTGTTATCCACCTTAGCAAACCCATCAAATAACATTGTGACAGCAGTAGCACCTAGCAAAACGTTTAACATTGCTGGCCTTAACTTATCCGCACTCATCGTGCCGAACAAAGAGCATCGCACCGCCATTGAACAAGCGTTTGAAACCATGCATGTCAGTGCTGCCAACCCATTTAGCATCGTCGCTTTTGAAGCTGCTTATAACGAAGGCGAAGCTTGGCTAGAAGCCTTGTTAAACTACCTGACTAAAACACGTGATTTTGTCGAAAATTATTTAAAACAACATATTCCACAAGTCAAACTAATTCCAGCAGAAGGTACTTATTTATTATGGCTTGATTGCCGTGCGCTCAATATGAACGATAAAGCATTAAGTGACTTTTTTGTGCATCAAGTAGGCTTAGGCTTAAGCCCAGGCACTTTGTTTTCTAATGCAGGGCTTGGTGTTTCTGGCAGTGGGTTTATGCGCATAAATATTGGCGCACCTAAGCAGGTCATTGTTAACGCACTTGAAAAGATTAAAAATGCGCTTTAATAGTAAGATTTAATCAGCGCTAGAAGCTAGTAACACATCGTTTGATGTCATTATTATTTCGCGTAAAAAACATAACAAGCCGACAATAATCGCGCCCATTGATGAAATAAAACTCAACAACACGACATGCGGAATTTTAAAGCCAGTTTCTACCGAAATAAATAATGCAACAACCGATACACAGACTAACAATGCCGCTAAAGTAGCAAAGCCAATGGCTCGGCGCAACCACTTCATTCGTTTAGTGATTAAATGCAACTCCTCTTTAAATTTTTTGCGCTTTTCTATACCAAACTCATTGATTATCCTCGCGCGATCAATTGCACGTGCCATACGCCCAACCATCACACCCAACATTGAGCCAATACCCGTGAGTAAGAATATAGGTGCAACTGCATCGCGAATTGCTTCAGAAACTAAATGAATATCAGTAATCGGTTCAAACATAATGAGGAAGAAAGTTAATTAATTAGGATTTAAATATACAGTATTAAGTGCCATTTTTAGCAATTTTAGTGTTACTTTTGAAATTCAATTGATTCAACATTCAAGCTTTTTTCTTTGGTGGTAATTAAAATTAATTGTTTATCTTTTTTCAACACAAACTGACATTGATCACGCTCCATCGAAATACAATCTAGCACTTCTTTATAGCCTTTGTCATAAATGCCTTGCGCATAAAAGCTTGTGTCATTAATTTCTTTATTAGTGACTGCTTGCCATCCATCTTCCAATAACATCACTCGCGCCTCAGCATACGGCATGCCATTGTATTGTTCTACACTCAAGCCTTGAGCTATTACAGAAAAACATAACACGCTCAAAAGGCATGCTAATGATATTAAAACTTTCATTGTGTCACTCACTTGTTAATTTATAAGGTCTAAGTTTAAGAGCCAAACCAATAAGAAAGGTTGCATTTAAGCACTACTAATCTCAAGGGTTTATTTCAAGCTAAGTTTGATTTATGGGTAATTAAATATAAAACTTGTTTTAATACAGCCATTATTTATTTCACAGTGGTTGAAATAAACCAGAATGCTATATTAAATCATATGCTTATTGATATTATTCAAATTTCTACTTATAATTTTCAAACTTTTTTATTATTTATAGGAATATTGATGGTTCGTTTATTGATTGGTACAAGTTTACTGGCCCTAAGCTTTGCTTCAAACACTGTTTTTGCTGAGCATAGTCATGACCATGACTACACTCATGGTTCTTTTAAAGCAGTAGCTTACGACAGCTTAGGTAAGTGTATGGCTATGGCGCTCAAAAAGCATGATGGTAAAGTCGTTAAATTAGAGTACAAAACTGAAAAAAAATCCCCCGTTTATGAGTTTGATATTGAAACATCAGACGGCAAAGCATGGGAAGTTGAGTGTTCAGTCAAAACAAGTATGTTGCTTGAGGATGAAGAAGAAGTAAAGGCGGACGATCCAAGATTTGCTGCACTTGCCAAAATTACTTTAGCAGAGGCAAAAGCCATTGCTTTAGCTGCGCACAAAGGCGCTATAACTGAAGTTGAATACGAGCTTGAGTCAGACGGAAAAGCATCTTACGAAATTGATATATTTGAAACAGACAATGAAGAAGTTAAAGTTGAGATTGATGCAACAAGCGGGAAAATTGTTGAAGTGAGTTACGAAAACTACCAAATTGGTGGCGAGTAGTTATTCAAAAATACTAAAGCCCTCAATTGAGGGCTTTTTCATATCCGTAGAAAGCTAGTCCCATTTATTTACTTAGCGGGAACTGGCGCTTTTTCTTTCTTTGGCTTCTTCGCTTCTTTATTACTTTTCTGACTTTTCCCCATGATATTCTCCTATAAACAAAGGTCAGACTATCATAAACCTATGGCAAAATTAAAGTAGCTTAATTTTTCAATCGGCTTAGCAATTATTTTCTTAGCAAGATTAAAGATACCTATTGCGAGTATAAATCATTTAGGTTTCGCTCAGCATTTGTAAATAAAGCACTTCAACCTTATCCCGCGCCCATGGGGTTTTACGCAAAAAAGTTAAACTCGATTTAATGCTTGGGTCATGGCTAAAACAATTAATGGGAATGTCTTGCGCTAAAGTTTCCCAACCATAATGCACAGCCAAGTCGGCGACTATTTTCTTAAGCGTGACACCATGTAATGGGTTATTAGGTTGTGCTGGTGATGGGTTGCTCATGTTTTCTCTTTCCTTCTCTGACTTGTCACTTACTCAATCGACTTGACGCTTGTCCTGTCTTATAAAATCATTTTTTATTTTACACT
This sequence comes from uncultured Methylophilaceae bacterium, assembly GCA_964549145.1. Taxonomy (GTDB): domain Bacteria; phylum Pseudomonadota; class Gammaproteobacteria; order Burkholderiales; family Methylophilaceae. The sequence goes on along the minus strand of CAZJUK010000009.1, from coordinate 22,479 downwards.
GAGTTCAATTATTTTGCGGTCATCAACTTAAACACGTATTATCAAACCCTATGAAAACCCCACAAAGATTAGTACCACTAATAGAAGATGGCTTAATTGATCAAGTCACTCGCCAACTCATGAGCGGCAAAGAAGCCACCGTGTATGTCGTGCGCTCTGGTAATGAAGTACTTTGCGCCAAAGTCTATAAAGAAGCCAATAAACGGAGCTTTCGCCAAAGCATAGATTATACCGAAGGTCGTAAAGTTAAAGGCAGCCGTAAAGCGCGCGCCATGGAAAAAGGCTCAAAATACGGTAAAAAAGCGCAAGAAGAAGCATGGCAAAGTGCAGAAGTTGATGCCTTATACCGGCTTGCCGATGCAGGCGTTAGGGTACCAAAGCCCTATAACTTTTACGAAGGCGTGTTGATTATGGAGCTCGTCACAGACGAGGCCGGTACTGCAGCGCCTAGACTCAATGATTTAAGCTTTGCAGCCGAAGCTGCGCGCAAACACCACAAAACCTTAATCAAAGAAGTCGTGCGTATGCTATGCGCTGGCATCGTGCATGGTGATTTATCAGAGTTCAACATTTTACTTGCTGAAGACGGCCCAGTGATTATTGACCTGCCACAAGCAGTCGATGCTTCAGGTAACAACCATGCCATGGGCATGCTAGAAAGAGATGTCAATAACTTAGCCGCCTTTTTCGGTCAATACGCACCAGAACTACTCAACACACAATACGGCAAAGAAATTTGGGCGCTTTATGCAAAAGGCGCACTATCTGTTGAGGTTGAACTAACGGGCCGTGTTAAAGAAAATAAAAAACCAGTAGATTTAAAAAGTGTGATGACTGAGATCGATACCGTGCGGGAAGAAGAAGAAGCGCGACAGCTCCGATTGGTAGAAGCGAGCACTCCTGCTAACGATCAATAATAACAGTCTACTAATTAGTCACAATTCCTCCATCGCTAGCTTAATACTTTCTCTAACATACAAAAAAAATGGACATTCAAGAATGTCCATTTTGATTAAATCAACTCTCACCTAACCACACTTACTCTCACCACAGTTCAAACAAGTCAAGCAGCCATCCATAATAATGGCTGCTTTGGTACTACATTTATTGCAAAGTTGTGAGCCTTTAGGAAAGCCGTCTATGTCTATGTCTTCATCTGGTTTTGCATGGTTTTCAAAATATTCTGCACGTTTTTCTTCTACTAACTTTTGTTGGTGTTCGTCTAAACCTACTAGCTCTAGCATGCCAATACTTTGTAAATGTCTTTCTACTACTTCGCCAATTTCAGCCACTAGACTAGGTACAAACTTACCACCTTTTTTAAAGTAACCGCCACTTGGTTCAAACACACTTTTAAGTTCTTCTACTAAAAAGGTCACATCGCCACCTTTACGGAACACGGCTGACATAACACGTGTTAATGCGACTATCCATTGAAAGTGCTCCATGTTTTTGGAGTTAATAAACACTTCAAATGGGCGTCTATGTTCTTGCTCAGTGCCTTGATGCATAACGACATCGTTAATGGTGATGTATAGCGCATGCTCAGTGACTGGTGTTTTAATTTTATACGTACTGCCCACTAGCATTTCTGGGCGGCTAAGTGGCTCACCCATTTTGACGACATTACTGGCTTGCTGCTTTTTGTCTGCTGCTTCCGCTTTGTCTTCATCTGTGACTAATTTATAAGCGGTGATTTTTTTGTCTATTTTAACTGCCATTTTCTCTCTCCTCGTGAGCTTTCTCACTTTTCCCTACGCTTAGGGGTTAATTTTTAACTTTAGTAATTTCTATAATCAGATATTAGCATCAACTTGTTTTAAGCATTGCATCGACAGTTAAGGCAAGGTGTATTTTAATTTTTAATACCGGAATGTACGTTTGAGTACATGAGGACTAAAAATTAAAGGAGCTTAAAACTTGCCGTAATAGCCTTCTTTTAATGCATCGTAAAGATTAGCTGCCGAATGAGTCTCACCATCATATTCAATCTCTTGATTGCCTTTAACTTCGATGTCGCTGCCATCATCTAGTGTGAATTTATAGGTGGTGTTTTCTAAATCTTTTTCAGTGACCAATACGCCTTGGAAAGCCTCTGGGTTAAACCTAAATGTAGTGCAACCTTTTAAGCCTTTATCGTAAGCGTAGAGATAGATGTTTTTGAAGTCTTCAAAATCATAATCTGTTGGCACGTTAATGGTTTTAGAAATTGAGCTATCAATCCATTTTTGTGCTGCCGCTTGAATATCCACATGCGCTTTAGCTTTAATTGATGATGAATCTAAAAAGTAATCTGGTAATTTTTCTTCATCAGCCTCACCAAATGGCATGGCTTTGGGGTTAATTAATTCACGGTAAGCAAGTAGTTCGTATGAGAATACATCGACTTTTTCTTTTGATTTTTTACCTTCGCGAATGACATTACGATTGTAGTGATGGGCAAAACTTGGCTCAATACCATTACTTGCATTATTGGCCAAACTGAGTGAAATAGTGCCGGTTGGTGCAATTGAGCTGTGATGGGTAAAGCGCACGCCTTTTTCTGCAATTTGGTTACGCAGGCCCTCAGGGAACTGTTGCATATAGCGACTGTATTTACCAAGCAACACTTTGCCTGTGACTTTGCTACCCACTTTAATACCATCGGCTGCCATTTCTGGGCGTTTAGCTAGCATGTCTGCAGTGACAGTGAATTTTTCTGCCATGATTGGTGCAGCGCCTTTTTCTTCAGCCAGCTGTACGCCAACTTCCCATCCTACTTCTGCCATGATACGGGTGACTTCATCGGTGAATTTAAGTGAGGCGTCATCACCATATTTGATTTTCATCATCGTAAGCGTTGAGCCTAAGCCTAAATAACCCATGCCGTGGCGGCGTTTGCGGGCGATTTCTTCACGTTGTTTTTCTAATGGCAGGCCATTAATTTCGACAACATTATCGAGCATGCGGGTAAAGGTAGAAACCACTTCACGGTATTCGTCCCAATCGAAATGGGCTTCATCAGTGAATGCTTTTTTAACGAATCTAGTTAAGTTAACTGAACCTAATAAGCATGCACCGTAAGGTGGCAAAGGTTGCTCACCACATGGGTTAGTTGCGCGAATGTTTTCGCAGAACCAGTTATTGTTCATTTCATTAACGCGGTCGATAAGGATAAAGCCTGGCTCAGCAAAGTCGTAAGTAGAAGACATAATGACATCCCACAGACGACGCGCTTTAACCGTTCTGTATATACGGCAAGCGACTTTACCGGCGTCTGCACCTTCTGTTTTGGTGAGATATTTACCTTTAACAGGCCATTCACGCCAAACTACTTGACTATCCTCCGTGGTGTTAAGGCCATCTACAATGGCTTCTTTTTCAGTCACTGGAAAGGCTAATTTCCAATCAATATCGGCTTTAACTGCTTCCATAAATTCTTTGGTGATTAGGCAGCTTAAGTTAAATTGACGTAAACGACCATTTTCACGCTTGGCTTTAATAAAGTCTGTTACATCTGGGTGGCTAATATCGAATGTTGCCATTTGCGCACCACGACGACCACCAGCAGAAGACACTGTGAAACACATTTTGTCGTAGATATCCATGAAGGAAAGCGGGCCACTTGTGTAAGCACCAGCGCCTGCAACAAAAGCACCTTTGGGACGCAAGGTTGAAAACTCGTAACCAATACCACAACCTGCTTTAAGGGTTAAGCCAGCTTCGTGCACTTTGTTTAGTATGTTGTCCATACTGTCTTCAACCACGCCAGACACAGTACAGTTAATGGTTGAGGTGGCAGGTTTGTGCTCTAAAGCACCAGCATTTGAAGTGATACGACCGGCAGGAATAGCACCATGGCGCAATGCCCATAGAAATTTCTCGTGCCATTCTTCTCGTTTTTCCTCAGTTGTTTCAACATCGGCTAGGGCACGGGCAACACGGCGATAAGAATCATCTATGTTTTTATCAACAAGCTCACCTGTTTTAGTTTTTAAACAATATTTTTTATCCCAGATATCCATCGATACTGATTGCATTGGAATTTTCTTTTCTGGTTGTGATTTCTCTTTTGATTTTTCTGCCGTGTTTACTGCTTTTAACATCCTAGCTCCCGATTTATTTTTTTTTTAGTCTATTTTTAACAATGCCACTATTTATATATTTCACGTTATATATTTCATCGTGATTTTCTAAGTGTGTGATTTATATATCAATATAAAAATTCATTCAGCGTACAAGACACCTCAACACAACATGTTGTGCCTGACATGTAAATTTATGCCTTTATTGTGTGCTTTGCAAGACTTTTTTTATAAAATTGTTTGCACTATTATTGTGCGTTTTTCATGAGCATAGATACCAGTTGGAATACAAGGAATGTGAGCCATTACTAACGTGAAAAATTATTTTTGTTTGATTCCGATATTAACAAGAGCACATTAAAAGTCATAATAAAAAAGTTGGCTCATTTAACTTTTAAATGATGCCTTGTTAGTAATTTAGTTATTTGTGAGAAAATGCTGCATGCCAAGATTTTTATATACTACTTTGCTTTACTGCATTATTCCATTTGTGCCGTTAAAATTACTTTGGCGCGGTATTAAACAGCCCGCTTATCTGCAACATTGGGGCGAGCGGTTTGGTTTTTACAAAACACCACCCACTAAGCCTGTGATATGGCTACATTGCGTATCGGTAGGCGAAACACGTGCCGCGCAACCAATTGTTAACGCATTAAAAACTGAATACCCCAACCATCAGATTTTGCTATCGCATGCTACTCCCACAGGCCGCGAAACTAGTGAACAGCTGTTTGGTGACAGTGTACAACGCGTTTACTTACCTTATGACGTGCCGTTTGCAGTTAGAAAATTTATCCAGCATTTCAAGCCTGTATTAGGCTTACTAATGGAAACTGAATTGTGGTTTAACTTAATAACCGCCTGTAAGAAAAACAACACGCCCATCATACTCATTAATGGGCGCCTTTCAGAAAAATCGGCCCACGGTTATGCCAAACTAGGACAATTAACGCGCAAGGGATTATCTGAATTAAGTGCCGTTGCTGCACAAACTGAGGATGATGCAAGACGACTCAAAGCCTTAGGGGCGAATAATGTAAGTGTGTTAGGCAATGTAAAGTTTGATGTAAAGCCGCCAGAAAATGTTGCAGACAATGTTAAAAAATTACGGCAATTATTAGGCAAATATAAAACTGTTTTTTTAGCGGCAAGTACTCGGGAAGGTGAAGAGGCTTTAATATTAAAAGCGATATCAAATATTGATGTACTGACCATGATTGTGCCACGCCACCCACAGCGCTTTGATGAAGTAGAAAAGCTAATACAATCACACCACTTAAATTATGTACGTAAATCAGCTTTAAAGACTGTATTAGCTGATGACGTACAAATTGTTTTAGGCGATACCATGGGCGAGCTATTTACTTATTATGGGGCTTGTGACTTTACTTTAGTTGGCGGCAGTTTGCTTAAATTGGGTGGTCAAAATTTAATTGAGGCAGCCAGTATGGGCAAGCCTATTTTAATCGGTGAGCATACTTTTAACTTTGCTGAAGCCAGTAAAACTGCGCTTGCTACTGGTGCTGCAATTCAAGTAAATGATGTGCAAACACTACAAGAAAATATTGGAAAATTAGCTACAGAAAAAGCGTTAAGAAATAGCATGGGTAAGGCAGCTAAAGACTTTAGTAATGCTTCAGCTGGGGCTGTTGATCGCACCATGAAATTAATTAGCCAGTTTATGAAACCAATTTAGGTTAATTTACACCAGTTTAACCTAAACAAAAGTTAGGTTAATAAAATAAGTTAACGAATACTCACTTCTTCTACATACACCAATTCACAGGCACCTTTGCCAGTATCTTCACGTGTTAATGAGCTTTTCCACAGCCAACCATTATCTGATTTGGCATTAATTAATTGACCTTTTATAGTCACAGTTTGCCCCTTGCGCGCGGACTTTAAGATAGCTTTAATATCCTCATTAGCCGGCACCATATGCATATTGGCGCTGTGCGTTTCGATTTCTCTTCTTGATATTGGGAACGCCTTAACACGCCAATAATAAAATCGACGAGACTGTGATATTTTGATGTCTTTTAAGATATTCTCATCTGACATTTTTCCCCAGCCTAAAACTAAATCTACTGGTGATAAATCTGCTTCGCGATCAAAAGAGTAATGTTCAGCTGCAAGCACACGAGCCTCTATTGAAAAGTCTTCCAGCGGTGTAATGAGGTAGTCGTTTAAGACAAAATAAACTTCAGAGGATTTCTGCTGTTGTTGATTAATGCCTGCATGTCCTAAAGTAGGTTTGGAATAATACTGATATGCGCCATATAAAATGAATGCAATGAATAAAACACGTTTCCAGCTCAAACTGAATTACCGAATAAGTTTTGAAAGCGCTTTGAATGCAGCATGCTCAGCACTGCCTAAGCATTCAAATAATACAGATTCAGTATTGGTAATAATGCAGCCTGCCTGAGCTAATCGTGATAGTGCATTCTGCTTATTATTCTCACTGCGAGAAATAACGGCATCTTCAACCACAAATACTTGCTTGTCTTGCGCCAGCAAATCTAGCGCAGTTTGTAATATGCAAATATGCGTTTCTAGACCCGCTAAAATAATTTGAGATTTATTACGTTGTAAACAAGATTTAAACTTAGGTGCGTGACAAGCTGAAAAAACTGTTTTAGCAATTGGGTTTGCTCGTGCCACATACTGCGTAATTTCTGGCAGAGTTTCACCTAGGCCTTTAGGGTATTGCTCAGTGATCATGGTAGTGATGTCTAATTGTGCTGCAGCTTGTGCCAAAATGCCACAATTTTTAACCATAGCTGCCATTGCTTTTGTATCCATCGCTCCGCTCAGCTTGGTCTGCACGTCAACAAACACTAACTGACTTTTTTCAGCACTCAACATCTGCATTACTGTGTGTCCAAGTGCTGATTAATTTCTTGCAGATCAGCAACAGAAACTAAGCCAGACACAAATTTCAAACGAATTATATTTACCAAATAACTATAGCGCGCGCGCAATAAATCGCGCTTAGCTGAAAAAAGCTGCTGTTGCGAATCAAGGACATCGACGTTGGTACGTATGCCAACCTCATAACCTAGTTTTGTAGAATCTAGCTGACTTTGACTACTTACTAACGCTTGCTCTAACGCCCTCACTTGGGCAATACTACTATCCAAGTTTAAATAACTACGTTGCGTATCTAAACTGATTCTTCTCATTGCCAAGTCTAAATCGTCTTGTGCTTTTTGTTTGTCATAAATAGCTTGCCTAACCCGTGAGGTAACAGCGCCACCTTGATAAAGCGGAATTGCCAGTTCTAGCCCTATGGTGCCATTTGTAAGATCGCTACCGAATCCATTTGGCCCGCTGTTAGAGTAATTACGTGAATAGCTAGCAACGGCGTCTAAGGTTGGTAAGTGACCCGCTTTAGCACCTGAAATTTCTTGTTCAGCTATTTTTAAAGTGTCACGCTGAATTTCAACTTCTAAGTTATTTTGTGTGGCAATGTCTTGCCAGTCTTGTATTGTCTGCGCTAGTTTATTCACTTCAATATCAGATTGAACAGTCGCTAAGGCTTGTGGCACTTCATTGGTAATTGCTTGTATTGAACGCTTAGCAATGGACAATTCATTTCTAGCGGCAATTTCTTGAGAAATGACTAGGTCGTAACGTGCTTGCGCTTCATTGACATCAGTAATGGTTGAAGTGCCTACTTCAAAATTAGCTTTGGCTTGATCAAGCTGACCTAAAATAGCTATTTCTTGGGCCTTGATTAAATCAATTTGGTCTTGTGCGTTTAACACTTCGAAATACACTTCTGTCGAACGTAAAATAAGGTTTTGTTGTGTTAAATGGTATTGCTTATCTGCTTGGCTTACTTGTGATTTTGCTTGATCAATTTGAACTAAGCTATCTTTACGATAAATCGGTTGCCGTGCTTCCAGACCGTAGTTATAACCTTCAAACGAAGTACGTCCTGCATTACGAAATACATTAGGACCAATGATTTCAATATCTGTTTCTGAAGCACTTACGCCTGCACTAAAATTAACGTTAGGTCTATAGAGCGCCTTGCTCTGTTCAATAAGTTCTTGAGCGGATTTGTTAGCGCTTAACGCAGAAGCCAGTTCAGGATCATTCGCTAATGCTTGATTATAGATATCAATCAAACTTTGCTTGCCGGTGGTGACTGAACTCAGCGTACTTTCTTCAAGCACATCAGTATCTATATTAGCTAGTCTTTTTGGTGGTGCTAAATCAACTTCAGCAAATGCTAACGTTGTTGAAGCAAACATAATAATAATGATGAGTTTTTTCATTATTTAATCATTTTCAATTTTTAAAAGTTAAATTCTTGACCTTGCGGTGCATTTTCTAATTCTGGTAAACATGTTTCAAACAACACAGTTTCTCTAAAGCCTATCTCAGAAATGCGTTGTATTAAGGTGGCATGCATAGCTGGACCTTGGCCAATGACAATAAACATTTTTCCGCCTATACTCAATTGTTCTCTCACATAAGGTGGCTCTACTGGCGATGAGGCTGTAAACACAATCGCATCATAAGGTTGCTGAGAATAAAAGCCATCGACGCCATTTGCTAATTCCAAGGTCACGTTTTTAACCTGTTGCTGTGATAATTTATACGCGGCAGACGCACTTAACTCTGCATCTATTTCTAGTGAATGCACATGGCCAGAAAAAGCGGATAACAACGCTGTAAAGTAGCCACTACCTGTGCCAATATGCAATACTTTATCGGTTTTCTTCAACTCCAATGTTTGTAATAATCGGCCTTCTAATTTTGGTGAGAGCATTGTTTGCCCGTTTCCAATTGGAATTTCAATATCGGCAAAAGCTAAACCTTGATATGCTTCTGGTACAAAATTTTCACGTGGTACATCATTGAGCAACTGCAGAACCTTAGGGTCTAACACCTCCCAAGTACGCACCTGTTGTTCAATCATATTGAGTCTTGACTCTTTTACTTTGTCCATCATTCCATTTTCCATGAGTAAATCTTGCATAAATATCCCATTGTTTAAGCTTATCCAGTTTTAAAAGCTATTCAATTAAACATCTTTTGGTACTTTTATTCGATACCAGGCGGCATAAAGCGATGGCAAAAACAGTACTGTTAACATCGTTGCGACTGCTAAACCACCCATAATCGCCACAGCCATTGGCCCGAAAAATACACTACGGGTTAGTGGAATCATCGCTAAGATTGCTGTAAATGCAGTAAGTACAATTGGTCTGAAGCGTCTAACCGTAGATTCTACAACTGCTTGCCAAGGCTCTAAACCTGCCGCTTTATCTTGGTCAATCTGGTCAACTAAAATCACTGAGTTACGCATAATCATGCCTGATAAAGCAATAGTACCAAGCATAGCAACAAAACCAAATGGTTTGTCGAACAATAAAAGCGCAATTGTTACCCCTATTAATCCTAATGGTGCAGTTATTAGCACTAGTAAGACTCGTGAAAAGCTTTTTAATTGCAACATCAATAAGGTAAGTACGGTAACAAAAAATAGTGGGAAACCTTTGGCAACCGATGCACCACCTTTTGCAGACTCTTCTACTGCCCCACCAGTTTCGACTGTAATGCCAAATGGCAAATTGGCTCTTATTGGTTCAATGGCTTTTTCAATTTGCGCAGAGACTGTTGCTGCCTGAACGTTGCCGTTTAGATTAGCGCGGACGCTAATAGAAGGAACACGATTACGATGCCAAATCACACCTTCTTCAAAACCATATTCAATTTTAGCAATTTGCGACAATGGCACGCTTTTTCCGCTTTTAGTATTGATCATTAAATTAGGTAGAAGTGACAGTCTTTCACGTTCTATTTCTGGTCCGCGCGCGACTAAACTAATGCGTTCAATCCCTTCTCTAAATTCGGTAATATACAACTCACTAGTAGCGCCATTAAGCAAGTTGGCAATATCTACAGATGTGACACCTAATAGCCGTGCTTTGTTTTGATCAATTTCTACATGAACGACTTTACTGGGCTCTTCCCAACCTAACTGCACATTAATTAACTGCTCATTCTCACGCATGATATCTGCAATTTGATTAGCTATTTCACGTGCTTTTGGTAAATCTGACCCATCGACTCTAAACTGCACAGGGAAACCAACAGGTGGCCCATTTTCTAAACGCAACACTGAACCACGTAAATTTGGAAATTTATGTTCAAATAATACCAACAAGTCTTTACGTAGCGCTTCTCGTGCAGCCAAATCTTTGGTTAATACCACAAACTGTGCGAAGCCTCTATGTGCTAATTGCACATCTAGCGGTAAATAGTAGCGCGGCGCACCTGAGCCAATGTAAGCCACAAAGTTTTCCAGACCGGCGTGTTCTTGTTTCCAGTTTTTTAGCCATGTCTCAAGTTTTTTTACTTCTGAATTTGTTGCATTATAGGAAGCCCCTTCGGTCAAGCGTAAATCAACAACCAATTCTAAACGCGTCGAATCTGGGAAAAACTGCTGTTGCACTTTGCTAAAGCCCATCACAGATAATATAAAAATTATCAATGTAATGACGATGACTGTTTTACGATAGCGTACACATTTGGTGACGATATTTCTAAAGGCTTTGTAAAAACCACTGTTATAAATGTCATGCTTATCATGCTCAACAACACTATTTTTTAATCCTATTTTTTGTCTAAACCAAATATTTAAGCGGTTAGGCTTATGTTTCTGTTCTGCATCAGGTAGTAAATGAAAGCCCAAATAAGGTACAAACACCACCGCTGCAATCCACGAAATTGAAAGTGCAATTGCTGAAACTTGAAATATAGAGCGAGTGTATTCACCTGTTGAAGAAACTGCAGTAGCAATGGGTAAAAAGCCAGCCACGGTAACTAGCGTTCCTGTAAACATTGGCATCGCTGTAGAGTTATAAGCAAACGTAGCTGCCTTTACTCGGTCCCACCCTTGTTCCATTTTCGATGACATCATTTCCACCGCAATAATGGCATCATCTACCAGCAGACCAAGCGCTAGAATAAGTGCGCCTAATGATATTTTATGTAACCCAATACTGAATTGATTCATTAATAGAAACGTTGCCGCTAACACCACAGGAATGGTGATCGCCACCACAAGCCCAGTCCGCCAGCCTAACGAAAGTAAACTTACACCCAACACAATTACCAATGCCTCAATAAGTGATTGCACAAAATCATTCACAGAAGCGGTCACGATTTTAGGCTGTGAAGTGACTGTATGTAACTCAACACCGATTGGTAACTGCGGAACAATTTTTGCTATATTTTTATCTAAAGCTTGTCCAAGCTGAATAACATCGCCACCTTCTTTCATGCTTACCCCAAGTAGCAAGGCATGATTGCCGTTGTATCGCGCACTACTTTTTGGCGGATCTTCAAATCCACGTGAAATCTTTGCAACATCAGCCAACCTAAAATCTTGATCATTAAAACGAACCCGTGTTTCTCTTAGCTCTTCCAAGGTATTGTAACGGCCTGACACTTCGATACGAATCCGTTCACTCGGAGATTCATATGTTCCTGACGGAACGATGGCGTTTTGTGTTTGTAAAATCTGTACTAGTTGGCTAGTGTTTAAACCTATAGAAGACAATTTAGCATTGGATATTTCTATAAATATTCGTTCGTCTTGTTCTCCAAAAAATTCTACTTTTGCTACATCTGGCGTTTTTAATAAATGCGTACGGATTTTCTCCCCATATCGTTTAATCGCTGCAGCATCTAAACCATCACCAGTCAGTGCATACATACTTCCGTAGACATCACTAAACTCATCGTTAAAAGTTAAACTTTCTAATTGTTGCGGCAATGTATGTCGAATATCACCAACTTTTTTTCGTACTTGATACCAAAGATCCGGGATTTTATCTGAATAAGTGTCATCATTAATCACCACAAAAACAACCGCAATCCCTGGTCGAGAAAAACTACTGCTGTAAAATATTTCCGGTATTTCTTGTAACTTTTTTTCTATTTTATCAGTGACTTGTTTTTCTATTTCAATCGCACTTGCGCCAGGCCACGTTGCCCTTACCAGCATGACTTTAAAGGTAAATGGTGGATCTTCTGACTGACCTAGCTTCGTATATGCCAGAGCGCCAGCAATCACCAGCATAAGCATAAAATACAAGACTAACGCTTGGTTTTTAAGCGCCCAATTTGAAACGTTAAATCGTGTATTTTCTAATGACATTTATGCACCAATACTACTTGTACTGGTCACATATTGTGGTGTAACTTCTTGACCCTGTGTAAGTGTTTGCACACCTGCAATCGCAATCGTGTCGCCAATATTCAAGCCACTTTCTATCACAATGCCATATTCACTTATCGCTCCTGTGACAACCTCGCGCATTTGCACAGTATTATTTGTGTCAATTAACCAAACAATCGCTTTACCTTGCTTTTGCGTTACAGCAGCACTCGGGATAAACAGCTTTTCTGCTAAGCCAGTATTAAATATTACAGCGGCTGTCATTCCTAATCTCATATTCTCATCAGGTTTTGTTACTGTCACGCGCACATTAAATGTTCTCGTGGCTGAATCTGCAGCTGGGGCAATTTCTCTTACCTTGGCTTGGTAGTCTTTACTGCTATCAGCCCACAGTTTTATTTTCACTGCATCTTCAATTTTAAGTTGTTGCATGCGTGATTCAGGCACGCCAACTTCCACATCAATTTTATTGGTGTCCGTAATTTCTGCAATGACTTCCCCTGTCCCAACCACTTGCCCTGGTTCTGCACGTATCATGCTAACGACGCCAGCTCTATCTGCATAAAGACTCGTGTAACTTGATTGATTATTAGAAACTGACGCCTGTGATGTTGCTTGTTTTAGGCGAGCTGTAGCTGTTTTTTGTTGTGCTTCATACTTGTCTAATGACGATTGAGAAATAAACTTTTTGTCGACTAACTGCTTTTGGCGCTTTAACTCATCTACAGCCAATTGATAATCCGCTTCAGCGGCACGCACATCGGCTACTGAAGCACTAGCAGCTAAACGCGTATCTGATGGATCAAGTTGCGCGATGAGCTGACCTTTCTTAACTGATTGACCGACCTCGACTTTTCGACTAATAATCTTTCCTGATATTCTAAAACCCTGATTAGATTGAAATCTTGGCTTAACTTCACCCACCAACGCCATGCCGTTAGCTTCTAACTTACCACCGACTTTCATTACCAATGCTGGCCGTGGTAATGGTTTTATTTCTGCAGGCTTATCGCAAGCAGAAAGTAAAATTAACATCATTACAGGAACAAAAAATCTCATTTTTTTTCTTTCGATGATTCTTTTTTTAATAGTTTTCTTTTAATAAACCATGGATTAATAGTTGCTGCATCATTTTTAATCTTGCTTCGATATCACGCCAATCCACCCAAGTATCTTCTGACATAATTATTTGCAATGAACATACCCCATGCATACCTGCCCAAAGAGTTTGTGCTACCAATTCTGGATCATCAATTTCAGGTTTAAACCTTCCAGCTAAGTAAGCCTCATTAACTACATATTTTAATTGATAATAACCATCTTGCTCAGCACTATTTTGCTCAACTCTAGATCGTTTTGCATCACATGGCTCACGCGGTGTCATAAACATCATGCGGTAATGATTTGGATTATTTAAAGCAAAGCGTGCGTAGCTCTCTCCAAATGCCATCACTCTTTCCACTTCATCTTCAATCGCGAGTATCTCTTTTAAAGTGACGGCTAAACTTAAAAAATCAGTATCTATAATTTCGCGTATCAACGCCTCTTTATCAGAAAAATATAAATAAATACTCGTTGCAGAATAGCCTATACGCTTTGCGATCTCACGCATGCTCACGGCTTCAATACCCTTGCTTACAAACAACTCACGCGCAGCATCCATAATGTGAATTCGGAGTTGTTGTTTTTCAGTTTCTGTTTTTACTTTAGGTGGCATTTTTTGAGTTATGCAATCTTAAATATTATTAAATAAAGACAAATTAGCGATAAAAAAATAGCAATCGCACACCAGAAATTTCATATTATGCAATACATCCGATACTCAACGGAAATAGCGCATTAAGCTACAAATAATTTTGCTATTCTAGTTTGTTTTATTTTTACTGGTATATTAAATCACTTAACAACGTTAAGTTAACAGCGTTAACTTTTAATGTCAATGCAAAATGTAATTATAATTTTAAATTATTTAAGTTCATAATAGCCAAGCTTATTCCAGAGTGATCGCTCACTAATTTCTAATAATTTTGCCGTCTTAGCCTTATTCCCTTGGCATTCAATTAAAGCTTTTTTGATCAACTTACGTTCTAGCTTCTCTGACGCTTCTGGTATAGAAAACTGATTCTCAGCGCTTTCTATTGTTAGATTACTAGGGGTTTCACCAGCAATATCAATGGGTAAGTGTTGCGGCATAATATCTGATTCACCCGCCAAAATAGCAGCGCGTTGTAATACATTTTCCAGTTCACGCACATTGCCCGGCCAAGAATAATGTCCCAAGCAATGCAAGCTTGAGGGGGAAATTTTTTTATTACGTGGCTGTAAAACATGTTGCGCAAGTAAACTAATATCATTTTTACGCTGACGTAATGCTGGTACATCTAACTGAAAAACATTGAGCCGATAATATAAATCTTCACGTAATTTGCCATCATTAATAGCTTGCTTTGGATCGCAATTCGTCGCTGCTACGACACGAATATTTAAAGTAACTTGGCGGTTCCCACCCAGCTTTTCCAAAACGCCTTCTTGCAATACACGGAGTAGTTTCGATTGAAGCTGAATTGGCATTTCTGTAATCTCATCTAGGAATAGGGTGCCGCCATCTGCTAATTCAAATTTACCCATACGCGCATTGACTGCACCAGTAAAAGCACCTTTTTCGTGCCCAAATAATTCAGACTCTAAAATATCTGCAGGAATTGCCGCACAATTCACTGCAACAAACAAAGCTTCATTTCTTGGCGATGCTTGGTGCAAAGCTTTAGCTACTAACTCTTTACCAGTACCTGTCTCGCCAGTAATTAGCACTGTGGCTTTTTCTGGCGCAACTTGTTCAATTAGTTTCTTAAGAGCCAGCATAGGCGCGCTCTGCCCAATAAGCCCTTCATATGTTGATTGTGTTGTAGATTTTAAATATGCATTCTCTACTTGCAGCTTTTGAATATCCAATGCTTTTGCAATTGCAACTTCTAAGGTTTCTAAATCGAAAGGCCGCAAAATATAATCAGACGCACCTAACTTCATGGCGTTAACTGCAGTTTTAATTTCTCCTTGTGCAGTCACTATGATAAACGGCAAGCCTTCGTTTTCTACACGAATATGCTTTAGTAAATCTAAGCCGCTCATACCAGGCATATGCAAATCACTAACTACTAAATCAATTTTCTCAGCTTTTAAAACTTCTAGTGCCTCTTTTCCGTTGGCGGCTGATGCTGCTTGATAACCTGCTTGACGCAAGCTAATTTCAAGCAAGCGACGCATATTAGGTTCATCATCTACAGCTAGAATTCGTTTTTGTTTTTCCATATTCAACTTGTCTGACTAGCAGTTTTTAAGGGTAGCGTTATTGTAAACTGTGCGCCATTCATTTGGCTGGTTTGATAGCTAACATCTCCACCATGTGCTTGCACTATTTGCTTAACAATTGACAACCCTAACCCAACACCGCCAACACGCTGGGTAAAAAATGGTTCAAAAATATGTACTTGATGCGCCTCCGAAATCCCTTCACCATTATCCATAATTAGGATTATAGCTTGCTCACCTTGCTGTTTTAATTGTAATATAATTTTGCCGTTTTCTGGCAGTACTTGAATGGCATTCATAACCAAATTCATAATTACTTGCAAGATCTGATCTGCATCCACTGATGCCATTATTTTTGGCGTTTTTGGATTAAATGTAATGTTGATGTTTTTAGCTTGTGCTTGGCTACTCAACATAGCGAGTGTATCAACAATAAGTTGCAATAAATCAACCTGTGTAAAACTTGGCAAACGCGGACGTGCAGCGTCAATTAATGTTGATACTAATTTATTTAAACGCTCAGTTTCGGCACTAATAAAAGTTAAGACTTCATGACCTTCTTTAGATAATGACTTTTCTCGTTTGAGCACATCCGCTGATGATCTTAGTATACCCAATGGCGTGCGTACTTCATGGCTCATGGCTGCAGCCATTTCACCCACCACTGCTAACTTTGCAGCTCTAGTTAGGTTGTCTTGAGATTTCGTTAAATCCGCAGTCATTGCTTCAAAAGCAGCGCCTAATTCTCTTACTTCTGGCGGACCTGATCGTGGTGGTTTTTCAAATGTTTGGCGTGAAAAACCTCTTACATACCTCGTTAGTTGAGACAGAGGCTGTGTAATAGCTTTGGCAATAGGCGCAACCAATAAGGCAGCTAGTAGTAATGTTGTCACCAATAAACCTAAGAAAACAAACCCTAATTTATGTACTGGTGCTACAGCATCTGAGCGGAGTTTTTCTATACGCACACTCCAACCAGTAATTGATGATTGATCACTCAATTGACTAGTTGCTGCTAAACCATGTTGAGAGACGATGTCTTGCCAATTTTCAGTAGACGCAAGTACACCTTCATTTTCGCTAAACAATGCTGCTGCTGTTGATGTTTTAATAGCGTTATTAAGTGATTTTTGAACGACTTGCCAATTAAACTCTACAACTAATTGACCCATTACGCTATTGGTATTGTCATCAAATAATGCTTGCGAAATAGCTAACACATCTTGATCAATTTTTGAAAATGTTAAGCGCTTATTGACTGAGTTTGTGGTAAACCACTCTTGCCTAGCTTCGCTTTTTTTGCCGATACTTTTAGCTTTACTAGCCGCAATAATATTGCCATACAAATCTTCTACGTAAATTTCATGATATATATTTCCATAACTCAGCGCTAAGCCGTGCAGGAAAACTGACAAACGTTTGTCAACATCGCCAATTTTCAGCTCCTGCATAATTGAAAGCTGGCTCCAAGACTGTATGTTTCTTATCCGTTCAAACATCGTGCGCTCTATATCGTGCGCAACCGTTGCACTTAATGTTTGTATATCTTCAGTAATTTCTTGTTTTAGCACAGTGCGAGTTTGATTAAAGCTTAAAAAACTGACTAGCATCGCTGGCAACAAACCCGCTAACAAAAACGCCAACAACAACAGTTGCTTAATGCTTAATTGTTTTAACATTAAAAATCTCTTTTATTTTTGTATGAAATGAGACTATCCTGTTCATTAACCCCTGTCTGTATCGACAAACGCAGGTTATATAGGCATTAATTGAAATTAGTATGAAAAAATTTATCATTCTGTTCAGTAGTTTAGCTAGCCTCACATGTCTATGCAAGCCTGTTTTTGCTGAAGAGATGCCTAGCTGGGTCAACGGCTTAAATGTCGGCGGTTATGCTAGTGCCGGGCTTACATTTGAACGAAATGGAGAATCAGAAGCCACTGTCAATGAAGTCAGCTTGCTGGTTACTTGGAATGGTGATAGCCGTTGGAGCTTTTTTGGAGAGCTTGAATTGGAGGAGCCAGTTTCATGGAATGACGATGATCAATTTAATACCAAAAGCTCGTATTTGGATTTGGAGCGATTGTATTTAGACTATAATTTTTCAGAGAATATTAATCTGCGTTCTGGCCGTTTTTTAACACCAAATAGTCGCTGGAATCTACTTCACGCATCTCCTTTAGTATGGACAAGCACTCGTCCATTAGCAACATCCCGATTATTTCCTACTGGTACTAATGGTGCAATGCTATTTGGTGCTTTGCCTTTTATGGATGGCGCATTTGAATACCAATTATTTGCTGAGTTATTAGAGGACCAGAAATTAGAAAGAGAAGAATTAGAGTTTGAACATGTTCGCGGTGCGCGTTTTAGTTATAAAAAACAATCCGAAGTGGGTGTTTCTTTTTTATCATTTCGCGAAAAAAGCCTAGATGAGAGCTATCGAATGCTTGGTATTGACTTTGTCACTTACATTAATGATATAGAAATAAGTGGCGAGGCATTTCAACGTTTTAATAAGAGTAATAATGATGGTGGTAGTGGCGCCTATTTACAATCGGCCGTACCATTAAACAAAATTGGTCTCAATAACTGGTTTTGGATTAGCCGACTAGAAACACTGCAACGCCCGGATGATGGCTCTGCTGAACGCTGGCTTATAGGTGCCACATTACGCGTTAAGCCCAGACAGTTATTAAAGTTTGAGTTCACTGGTGGCAACGGGGACCAACCCGAATCACCACGCGGCTTCTTAACTTCATTTGCATTATTCTTTTAATGCCTAGGTTATTTATTTATTTTGGATTATTGAGCCTCATACTAATGACGGGATCACTATATGCTAAAGACACTCAAACAATTATTGCCGTTATAGTGGCTAAGCAACAAAATCCAAGCGAGCTAAAATTATCGTCTAAGAACCTGAGTCTGATTTATTGGCGTAAACAACTTTTTTGGCCAGAAGGGCTGCGCATTAAACCAGTAAACTTAACATCGCCGCATCCTTTAAGACTACAGTTTTCAACCTCCATATTGGGTAGCAAACCAAATACACAAATTGACTATTGGAATGGTCAATACTTTAACGGTATATTGCCACCATATACCGTGAATTCTGAAGAAGCTGTTATACGCTATGTTAACCAAACAAAAGGCGCCATTGGTTACATCAATGCCTGCAACGTTGATGAGCGTGTAAAAGCCTTACTTTGGATTGCTGATGGAAAAATCTATTCCAAATCGTCAAATTTTTCATGCAAGTAACTTTACTGTTCATGCTAGTTTTTAGAAAAATACAACCCACTTTTGGGGGTTAAAATCAAATTCATATTTTTAAGTACCTCTTTACCCATCAAGCAAGCAATACATACTGCAAACTTTGCATAAATCACCAAATGTAGAAATTAGAAGTTATTTTTTACACTAATGAAGCGCGTTTGCTACTTTTTTTCCGTAAAACTTTTATTAACATTTTTTTAGATTCCACACTTAACTTTTCCTCTTGACGGTAAGCTAGAAAAAAACGCAATCGGTTTGTTTTACTAATATCGCTTATGTGTCGATGTAAAACGCCTAAATCTTTAAGTATAGCTGCTTGTTTAAACACCCTATGACGTGTCTTTTCTAGATCAATAAAACAAGTTTTGATTTGTCCTTTAGACGACAAATAGACAAATATATGCTTTGGATATAAATTGCCATGCTGAAAACCATGTGCATGCATCTCTCGCATAGCAGCAGCGATACTGTTAAAAACTTCTTTGCGGTTTTGCGGTTTTAACGTTGATAAATTAAGCACATCTAATGATTGGTAACCTGCTAGTTCTTTAGTCACTAAGATACATTGATGTTTACCGTTAACTTTTCTTGCTGAAAAATAGATTAAATCTAAGGTCGGAATACCGTGTTGATGAAAACGCGTTATGTTGGAATATTCACGTTCATAGGTTGGTCTATTAAGAAAAAAATGGCGCCCACTCCTATAAGAATGATTTTCTTGTCGCTTTATAAATATATTAATCTGGCTACCATCATCTATGAGAAGCGGCACTTTACATACCCCACTCCAGCCACCGCGTCGAAAATTGGGTTCTTCAAACCAATCATCTTGATTACGTGCCCAAAGGGCTTCATAGTGATCAACACCATTTTTTTGCAGGGCACTTTGCCAACTAGGATTAATATATTCCAAGAATTGTTCTCCTAATTACACTTTACGCAGCACGTAAGTACGCCACATGTGGTAATACTTAACAAAATCTAATCTTTCAATCACCGTAAAGCCATTTTCTGCAAACTCTGCTTCTATTGTCTTTACGGGAATAACAAACCGATTCTGGTACGGGTGTGACTCCCTACGGTTGTCATCTTGTGATGTACGCCGCCTGGCTTTTAAATTTCCATCAACCCAAAGTGAAATAATAACAGTATCTTTTGTCACACGATGGAACTCCTTCAAGAGTTTTTTCCTCTCCTCTGGTTCACCCAAATGGTGAACAAATCGGATACAAAAAATATTATCTACAAACCCATCTGGCACAGGAAAATCAAAAGCAGAGGCTTGAAATGATTTAACTCGACTGGTGATTTCTTTCGGTCGGTTTGCATTGCCTGCATCAATCATGCTTTGGTTATAATCACTAGCATGAATCTCTCTATTTTTGTCTTCTGCTAAGACATCCCAAAAACGCCCTGTGCCACAAGGTGTGTCTAATATCGACTTTGGATTACCTGCCAAACGCAATGCTTTTCTTGCAATCTGATGATCTCTCCAGTTAGAAAGCTTGCGCCAAAATTCGTGCTCATGTTTCTCAAAATAGGTTTGCGCATGTTTTTTGTCATATTTTTTAGAAAATTCTAACTTTTCTGTTAATTCATCATTATTCACTAAGTTTCCTTATTTTTAACTAATCTAATAAGATTAGATTGCAAATGGCATGCCATTAAATACTATTCGGTATTTTACACATCATAACTATCTAATATATAGGTACATTTAAAAAAGAACTTGAAATAATAATAAATTTAAAAACAAAAATAACTGCAAATTTTGCATAAATCAACCACATTACAATTAAAATTCATGCATAAAATGCAGGATATTTATGGCTGTACTTTATAACCTATTGAAATAGCTAATATTATTAACTTGGCATAGGGCTTGCAGTATTAAAATCAGCTCATTTTTATTGGAAAAGCTTTAATCATGCTAAACACTGTTCATACTGAAGAACTATATACCGCCGAAACGGCCTATCATTTAAAAAGTTTTGCAAAAACAAGGCGCTATCACGTGAATGAAATTACCGCACATACTGTTACTAAAGAAGACTCATGCAGACCAGAAGTTGAAGCATTTGTTCACGCTGTGTTTAAAGTTACTTATGGGGCAAACGTGACCGAGTTCATGCCAGTATTGGTTGCATTGAGAGATGAAAATGATGTGTTAATGGCAGTCTTTGGCATCCGCTCAGCTACTGAAGAATTGCTTTTTCTAGAGCAGTATATAGACATACCGATTGAGCAACTTTTAACAGAGCAACTAGGTAAATCAATTACACGTAATGAAATCACCTGCGTTGGTAATCTAGCGGTATCGAATCCTCGTAATGCTGGTGTGCTTATTGCCCATATTATCCAGCACAGCCTAGAGATAGGTATTAAATGGTGCGTTGCTACTGTACATCATAGCCTTCAAAACGGTTTAGTTAAGGCTGGGCGTGATGTTTACCCTTTACACATTGCTGATAATTGTTGCTTAAGCCAAGAAGAACGGGAAAAGTGGGGGAACTATTATGAAACATTACCGCAAATTGTTGCAATTCGTGGATTAGCGGCACCTTTATAATCCAAAGTAAAATGCTTTTAACAAAGATTAAACAACAGGCAAAAAATAAACCAAAGCACATAGCGCTTAAAGGTTTGCACACGACCTACACCTACCATCAGCTATACAAAACTATTTTAGAGTTAACTGAAAAGTTAAACGCTTGTAAAAATAGTGGCACATTTGCAATTGCCTTAAACAACAGCCCCGCTTGGGTTATCTTAGATATTGCCGCAATGTCAGTAAACTGGCCTTGCGTTCCTTTGCCACATTTTTTTAGTAGTGTACAACTCATACATGCCATTCAAGATGGTAGCGTAAGTACGTTAATTACAGACACACCAGAACAATTTGAATTATTGCTAAAAAAAGAAATTATCAATAAAAAATATTTAACTATTGGTGATGAATCATTCACGCAGATTAATCTAAATTACAAACAAAATAGACTGCCTGCTGATACAGCTAAAATCACTTACACCTCTGGTACAACAGGCACAACAAAAGGCGTTTGTATTAGTAAAAAAGCGATGCTGGATGTAGGTGAAGCAATTAGTAATGCCGTTAAAATTAATGATGATGATATCCATTTAAGCATTTTGCCTTTAGCAACGTTATTAGAGAACGTTGCTGGCGTTTACGCAACCTTACTTGGTGGCGGTATGATTTATCTTTACCCACAAGCACATATTGGGCTTGATGGTAATCAACTCAATATAGCCAATATACACAAACATCTTAGCGACACTCAAGCAACTACAGCGATTGTTATTCCTGAGATTCTAAAAGCACTAACAACACATATGAAAACCAGCACACCTTTGGAAAAATTACGTTTTTTAGCCGTGGGTGGGGCGCATGTTGCACATGATTTATTGGGACAAGCTAGAAAACTAAACTTGCCTATTTTTGAGGGATATGGACTCTCTGAAAGCGCCTCTGTAGTAACGCTAAACACACCTGAAGATTATTGTGATGGTAGTGTTGGCAAGCCGCTGCCACACTTAGCAATTAAGTTAAATACTGAAAATGAGAGTCCATATCCCTCAAAAATAGGCAAGTTTAGTTTTCTAGCT
>CAZJUK010000008.1:0-36785 GCA_964549145.1 uncultured Methylophilaceae bacterium | reverse complement strand
CTGCTGCGCGTGCGCAAGCCATTGAAACGGCCAAAATAGCATTGGCACCTAAACGGTCTTTATTTTCAGTACCATCTAAATCAATAAGTATTTTATCAATAAAGCTTTGTTCTTCAGCATCTAAACCAATAATCGCTTCAGTGATTTCAGTATTAACATGCTCAACTGCATTTAGAACACCCTTACCCAGATAACGTGCTTTATCACCATCACGCAACTCAACTGCTTCTTTAGCACCTGTAGAAGCGCCTGAAGGTACTGCTGCACGGCCTATGACGCCACTTTCAAGTAGCACATCGGCTTCAATCGTTGGGTTGCCACGAGAATCCATAATCTCTCGGGCTATCACATCTATAATTGCGCTCATTTTTTTCCCTTTAATTTACCAAATAATATTTAAGTTATATGTGTTTAATTATAAATTCATGTATTAAATTTAATATAAATTTTTATAAAGCTTGCTCTGCAAACCCTGCTTTTTTTACTAAATTATCAATATCAACCAGAACATGCAATAATGCCTCCATTTTATCCAGCGGCCATGCATTAGGGCCATCTGATAATGCCTTTTCAGGGTATGGGTGCGTTTCCATAAACACACCTGCAATACCGCTAGCAACTGCAGCACGCGCTAATACAGGCACGTGTTCACGCTGGCCTCCACTTTTATCACCTTGTCCGCCGGGCTGTTGTACAGAGTGCGTTGCATCAAAGACCACCGGGCAATTAGTCTCACGCATCGTCGCTAAACCACGCATATCAGAGATTAAAGTGTTATAGCCAAATGATGCGCCACGCTCGCACACCATGATGTTATCTGCACCATCATTCGCCTCTTTCGCTTTATTCACAACTTGCATCATGTCATGCGGTGCTAAAAATTGACCCTTTTTAATATTCACCGGTTTGCCAGATTTTGCACATGCAACAATAAAATCTGTTTGGCGACATAAAAAAGCGGGCGTTTGTAATACATCCACAACCGCTGCAACATGTGGTATTTGTTCTGTTGTGTGCACATCGGTAAGTACTGGCACACCTACCTGGCGCTTAACTTCATCTAATATTTTAAGTCCTTCTTCCATACCAAAACCACGAAATGTTTTAGTCGAGCTACGATTTGCTTTATCGTATGACGATTTATAAATAAACGGCACACCAACACTATCTGCGATTTCTTTCAATTGCCCAGCTGTTTCAATCGCAAACTCACGTGACTCAATGACACACGGCCCAGCAATTAAAAACAATGGTTGCTCTAACCCAACTTCAAAACCACATAATTTCATTTATTCTTATCCTTCACTTTTAGTTTTACTATCGATAACTGCTTGCACATAGGCTGTAAACAGTGGATGGCCCGCTCGTGGATTTGAAGTGAATTCCGGATGGAATTGACAAGCCATAAACCAAGGATGCACCGATTTAGGTAATTCTACAATCTCGCATAGCTTTTCGGTTGGCGTACGCGCAGAAATCACTAGCCCAGCTGCTTTCAATTGATCCACATAATGGTTGTTCACTTCATAACGGTGGCGATGACGTTCATTAACTTCTTTGCCGTAAATACTAGCAGCAAGTGTATTTTGCTCTATCGGACAACGTTGCGCACCTAAACGCATGGTGCCACCTAAATCAGAATCTGCATCACGCACTTTAACTTGACCCGATGCATCTTTCCACTCAGTGATTAACCCAATCAGCTTATGTTCAGCCTTAGCACTAAATTCGGTACTGTTTGCATCTTTTAAAGCAGCCACATTACGCGCATACTCAACCACTGCAAGCTGCATACCTAGGCAAATACCTAAGTATGGGATTTTATTCTCACGTGCATAGCGAATCGATGCAATCTTACCTTCAGTGCCGCGTTTACCGAATCCACCTGGAATCAAAATCGCATCCACTTTTTTTAATGCATCTGTGCCTTCTTTTTCAATGTCTTCACTATCAATAAAATGGATTTTTACTTTTGCACTGGTGTGAATACCTGCATGTACTAAGGCTTCAGTGAGTGATTTATAAGACTCAGTTAAATCAACATATTTGCCTACAAAGGCAATGTTTACGTGGTGGTGTGGGTTTTCTAGTGCAGCGGTGATGTTTTCCCATACCTTTAAATTGGCTGGTTTGGCTAAAATATTTAACTTATGGCAAACAATCTGATCCATCATTTGCTCATGAAGTAAGCCAGGTATTTTATAAATAGAATCGGAATCTATGGCGCTAATAACGGCTTCAAAAGGAACGTTAGTAAATAAAGCGATTTTTCTGCGTTCTTCTTCAGGAATATCACGCTCAGCACGGCATAATAAAATATCAGGTTGAATGCCAATTTCACGCAACTCTTTGACTGAGTGTTGTGTTGGTTTGGTTTTTAGCTCACCTGCGGTAGGAATCCATGGCAATAAAGTTAAATGTACATAACAAGCATTTTGAGGGCCTGCTTCAAAACCCATTTGGCGAATTGCCTCTAAGAAAGGCAGTGACTCAATATCACCTACCGTGCCACCGACTTCAATAATGGCGACATCAGCACCTTCAGCACCTCTTTTAATATGCGCTTTAATTTCATCTGTAATGTGCGGAATAACCTGCACAGTTTTACCTAAATATTCACCGCGACGCTCTTTTTTAATCACAGCTTCGTAAATTTGGCCGGTTGTGAAACTATTCCGCTTTGCCATACGCTGACTAATGAAGCGCTCGTAATGGCCTAAATCTAAATCAGTCTCTGTCCCATCATCAGTTACAAATACCTCACCATGTTGAAAAGGTGACATCGTTCCTGGGTCTACATTAATATAAGGATCAAGCTTGAGCATGGTCACTTTAATACCACGTGACTCGAGGATGGCACCTAGGCTTGCTGCTGCAATACCCTTTCCAAGAGAAGAAACAACACCGCCGGTTACAAATACATATTTGGTCATGAAAAGGCTTTATAAGAATTATTGCAGACGGGGAGTTATTTTACGTCAAACACGTTACAACCACAATGAAACACGGCTTAACTTTGCAATTAAAATTGCATGATAAATGTAGCTTTAACCAAAAAATTGTTCAGATGTTGACTCGCTTCACTGTAAACATCGAACCTTATTCATTGATTTTTTTATGTTTATAATATTCACAAACCACTGACTACACAGCGCAATATTCCATAGTTCCATTCGCCGTCTAACGCTTCGAATAAGGGTCTTAACGCATTCTCTGATTTTGAGTTTAAAAACTCAGCGGCGCGTTCGATGGTTGCTAGATCTTCGTCTTCAATATCTAACACCTCTACACTATTCAGCATACCTGCTTCGATAACATCTGCGAGGTGTGAATAAATTGCCGTTGCACTTAAGTCACGCTTTGATGCAATGCCATCAATGGTTAAACCTTCATTATATAAAACCAATGTTTCGTTAATAGTATCTGAGAAGTTGTTGTTAAATAACGCAGGCAGAGGGTGCTCGCTAATCACTTGCATGAATTTAGTGCCATAACGTTCTAACTTCATATCACCAACACCATTGATATAGCGGAAGGCGTCATCGTTCTTCGGGCGTTTTTTTGCCATTTCTATTAAAGATGAATCACTGAAAATAACATAAGGTGGAACGCCCTGCTCACTAGCCAAATCTGAACGTAATACCCGTAAGTCTTCGAATAGCGCTTCATCGACTGTGCGGAGGTCAGTTTTAGCCGAACGACCTTTGGCATTTTTTGAGGGGGTTTCTGGCTTCTGTTGTTTTCTCGCAAGTAAGCTAATTTCACCTTTTAATAGTCCACGTGATTTTTCGGTAAGCTCGACTCCGCCATATTCGGAGTTAGTATTTAAATACCTTTGTGAAATTAACTGGCGAAATAGGCCACTCCATTCATGACTTTTTAGATCTCCACCAATGCCCCAAGTGCTGATTTGATCATGCCCATTATTGACGATGCGATCATCACTTTTTGCCAGTAACACATTAATTAAATACGCCACGCCAAAACGTTGTCCAGTCCGATAAACAGTAGATAAGGCTCTCTGTGCATCCTCGGTGGCGTCCCAGGTTTCAGGTGGGTTTATGCAGTTATCACAATTACCGCAAGGCTCACTCATGTCTTCATCAAAATAAGATAAAATGGCCTGACGACGGCAGCTCGCCATTTCGCACAAGCTCAACATGGAGTCAAGTTTTTTATTGGTAAGGCGTTTGTATTCTTCACTGCCAGACCCATCCATCATCATCTGCCTTAGGAAAACCACATCTTGTAAACCATAACTCATCCACGCATCAGCGGCATCACCATCGCGCCCTGCACGGCCTGTTTCTTGATAATAGGATTCGATGTTTTTCGGTAGACTTAAATGAGCCACAAAGCGCACGTTGGGCTTATCGATACCCATACCAAAGGCAATAGTTGCGACAACAATCACGCCTTCTTCACGCAAAAACCTCTGCTGATGGTGCGCGCGCAGCTCAGCACCTAAGCCCGCATGATAAGGCAATGCTATAACGCCTTTCTTAGTCAACCACTCAGCAGTACTTTCTACTTTTTTACGTGATAAACAATAAACGATACCAGCTTTATCTTTATGTTTCTCTTGGATAAATTTCCAGAGACTTTCACGTGCATTGTGTTCTTCAGAAATCGTGTAAGTAATATTTGGTCGATCAAAACTATTGACAAATACCTCAGCATTTTGCAGATGTAGTTGTTGGATAATTTCAGTGCGAGTCCGATTATCTGCAGTCGCAGTTAAGGCAATACGTGGCACATTCGGAAAGCGCTCCGGCAATGCTGAGAGTCGCTGATATTCGGGTCTAAAATCATGTCCCCATTGCGACACGCAATGAGCCTCGTCAATCGCAAAAAGTGCAATTTGACATTGATTTAATAAGTTTAAGATGGATTCTGATAATAGACGTTCAGGCGCCACATACAACATTTGCAGCTCATTATTAAGTAGCGCTTGTTCAACATCGCGTTGTGCGCTTACTGAAAGTGTTGAATTTAGGAATGCGGCACGGATCCCAAGTTGATTCAAGGCATCAACCTGATCTTGCATCAATGCAATCAAAGGCGAGACTATAATCCCAACACCTTCGCGAACCATCGCTGGTATTTGATAGCAAAGAGATTTGCCACCACCTGTTGGCATTAAAACAAAGGCATCACCCCCGTCAAGCATCTGATGAATAATGTCTTTTTGGTTATGCCGGTAATCACTATAACCGAAGGTGTCTTGAAGGGTGTCGAGCGCGTGTTTTTGCATTGATTCTGAGGCGTTAGTTAATATATATTAAAGACCTTATTAAAACACACACTTCTTCTATTTGTACTACGGGCCAGATCAGCACGAAAATAAAACTTGCAGGCTTTTTTATTATTCATGATGATGAAAAAGCTTTATTTAAGAATAATTACAGGCAGGAGATTGTTTTACCTTAAAGACGTTACAATCCTAATAAAACCCGATCTTACTTTACAATAAGGTTTGTAATAAAAAATAAATGTAAATTGATTTGCTTTGAGAGGATTGTCTTGGAAAAAAAAACCATTAATTGGTTAGCCATAGAGGCCGACCCGCGCTTTATCCAATTACATCAAGATAAAAACCGTTTCTTATGGCGAATGATGCTATTTACTTTAATTTACTTCTTTTGCTTACCTATAGCAACCGCTTATTTTCAAGATATTTTAAAAATAAAAATATGGGGTGTGATTAATATCGGTTTGTTGTTTGCGCTCAGTCAATTTTTAGTGGCAGGGGCTATCGCTGTGATTTACGCCAAGCGTGCTAATGCAGAGTTTGATGCACGCGCAAAAGCGTTAACCGATGATGTGCACAATATCTCCAACAACAATTCAAGTAATACAGGTGCCCAATAATGGAATATCAATGGCTCACTATTATAGTATTCAGCAGCATTATTGCTGGAACCATGTTTATTACCTACTGGGCAAGCA
Source organism: uncultured Methylophilaceae bacterium (assembly GCA_964549145.1). Lineage (GTDB taxonomy): Bacteria > Pseudomonadota > Gammaproteobacteria > Burkholderiales > Methylophilaceae. Next base: position 30,836 of record CAZJUK010000008.1, on the reverse strand, counting down.
AACGCGTTAAATCAACTAAAGACTTTTATGCCGCAGGCAACAGTATTAGTGGTTTGCAAAATGGCTGGGCCATTGCCGGTGATTATCTTTCTGCAGCTTCTTTCCTTGGTATTGCAGGTTTAATTTCGCTTTATGGTTACGATGGCTTTATGTACTCCGTTGGCTTTCTTATGGGCTATATTGCCGTATTACTTGTCATTGCAGAACCATGTCGCAACATTGGCAAATACACACTGGGTGACATATTAGCATTTAGAAACGATCCAAAAAAAGCACGCATCATTGCTGCAATCTCCACTATTACCGTCAGTACGTTCTACCTCACGGCACAATTGGTTGGAGGTGGCGTGTTGGTTAAAACACTCATTGGCATAGACTATGAAATCAGTGTAATAGTTGTTGGCACGCTTATGCTAGCCTACGTGGTATTTGGTGGCATGGTCGCTACCACTTACGTACAAATCGTTAAAGCAGCATTACTAGTCATCGCTTCAATAGTGTTAGTCACCCTGGTGTGGCTGCCTTATGGTTTTAGCCTGCCCGCCTTTTTACAAGTTGTCGTCGATGAACCAAAAATACAAGCGCAAGTGGCTAAACTACTCGGCACAGCAGCAAGCACAATGAGCGCAGATGAACTTGGTCAACGCTTTTTAGAGCCTGGTTTATTTTTAAAAAACCCAATCGATCAAATTAGTTTAGGAATGGCACTAGTCTTTGGTACAGCAGGCTTACCTCATATACTCATGCGCTTTTTTACTGTACCCAATGCACAAGAAGCACGTAAATCAGTAGTGTGGGCCATGGGCATTATTGGTGGATTTTATGTTTTAACGCTCTTCTTAGGGTTTGGTGCAGCAATGCATGTTGGACCAGAAACCATCGGTAGTATTGATAAAGGCGGCAACATGGCTGCACCACTACTCGCCCAATATTTAGGTGGCGGTGAAGATGCCTTATTAGGCAACTTCATGCTCGCCTTTGTGGCAGCAGTGGCATTCGCCACTATTGTGGCTGTGGTGGCTGGTTTAGTGCTTGCATCTGCATCTGCCATTGCGCATGATTTATACGTTAATGTACTTAAAGATGGTGAAGCCACGCAAGCACAACAAATGAAAGCAGCTAGAATCGCTTCTATTTGTGTAGGTATTGTGGCTATTATCATCGGCATACTGGCTAAAGGTCAAAATGTTGCACATTTAGTCGGCATGGCATTTGCCATAGCCGCCAGTAGTAATTTACCAGCTATTTTTCTCACACTTTACTGGAAAAAATGCAATACGACTGGTGTGATAATGGGCATGCTGATTGGTGCAGGTAGCGCAATTTTACTAGTGCTGATTTCAGCCAATATGACCTATCCACAAAAAATACTAAATGATGCTAACCTTGTGTTAAATGGTGCGCCAGCTCAAGCAGCGGTTGTAGCAGAACAAGGCGAAGGTTTGTTTTGTGAATTCTTTACAACTTGCCAAAATAAAGTACTCGCAAAATCAGCAACTTTAGCCATACTGCCTATATCGGCAAAAATTGCAGCACTTAAAAATCAACTTAATGAAACTAATAAATTAAAAGTGCATGATGAAATTAATAGAAAAATCAATGTTTTAGGAAAAAGAATAAACAAAGCAGAAAAGAATATTGCTAGATTCCATGGCAAATCTACAAGCATGATAGGATTAGAAAAGCCGCTGTATAGACTTAAAAATCCAGGAATAATCTCCATTCCACTTGGTTTTTTAATGGTGATTTTATTCTCATTACTTACAAGTGATAGACGCAGTGAAGAATTATGGGAGGAGTTGTATGTAAGACAAAATACAGGACTAAATGTGGAAGGCGCTTCGCATTAGCTTATTACTTTAAAAACATAACAACATACCTATCCAAACATCAAACAGGATTGATGATTCCCACGCAACTTAACCTAGTAGCCAATAAAGACCGTGCGTTACTGCAAGACTAAAACAAGTGACTATTTTTACCGATTAACCTACTCAAATTGACTGCTAATCACTCACTTCATAGGCATCACGAAGCATGGCGTTAATATCGTCCATATCTTTACTCGCAGGCAGTTTGCTCGGCTTTTCATTTACAGTAGTAGGGATGGCTTTTTTAGAAACGGTAGTTTGCGTCACAGCGCCACCCAACCACTTCTCAAATAGGGCGGCATCTATCCCTTCTGGTACGTACCAGTGTTTACCGTCTGGATTCCAACGTGCGCCTAATGCTTTTGCTTCATCTTTTTCTTTAAACGAGACTTTTAATGCAATATTACTTGTTGCTGCCATGATGTTCCTCATATTATTTGTACTATAAATAAGTGGCTATAAATTAAGTGGCAATAAACTAGTATCTATTATTTCCTTATAAGCAGGTCGGCATCGTGAAATAATCAATCACCCCACTGCCCATACCCCTTAAACTGCTGAAATACTTCTTGCATTTCAGCTTCTGTAAGTAACGGTGGCGTAGGCGTAACTTGTAATAAACGCCAATATTGTTCACATAGATTTTCCACTTCGACTGTAATCGCTAAAGCCTCATCCAAACCTTCTCCCATGGCGATCATGCCATGATTCGCCAACAGACAAGCTTTGCGGTCTTCAAGCGCAGCTAAGGCATTGTCAGATAATTTTTGTGAACCAAACAACGCATAATGCGCGCAATGGATTGAATCGCCACCGGCGACAGCCACCATATAATGAAATGCAGGAATACCTTTATGCAAACAAGCAATAGTGGTGGCGAACATGCTGTGGGTATGGATAACGGCATTAATTTCTGGGTGAGTATTTAAAATATCACGATGAAAACGCCATTCGGAGGATGGTATATTAGCTTGTTCAAGATTGTTAGGATTAAAGCTGCCATCAAATTGCATTTGCACCATGCTCTCTGGAGTCATTTCATTGATATCTAAACCACTGGGTGTAATTAAAAAGCCATCTTCAAACCGCACACTTGCATTACCAGAAGTGCCTTTATTTAAACCCAGTTCAACGAGTTGCTCTGCAGCTTGTAAGAGCATTACATGTTCTGTTGATGTTTCGTCTGCCATAATACCTACCTATCAGTATTTAATAATCTGCTTACGTGATTGTGCCCAATCCATAGCCGCTTTAAATTTTGGTGAATCCGATCCGTTTTCTTTGTAGTTTCTTAATAGACCCCAACTTCCCCATTTAGACCAATCGCCTGTACTATTAAATAAACAGATTAAATCGCCACCTGCTTGCTGCCAGTACTGTAAGTGTTTTGTATAAACTGCACCCATGCGTTTATCCGAATTTGCTTTGATAAGTAAATTAGTTAATTGTTTATTATTTTCTGCTCCTTGAATACCGACCAGATGCTGCCCTGCTTCATATGCCGCTAGTATTAAGCTATTTTTATCAGCCATTTTTCTATATTTAGCAATGTTACTTTTTGCCTTTGGTAAAGACTTTTTATTCATATAATCAAACACTTGATCCAAATTCCATTTAGCTATTTTGTTTGCAGAAAGACCTTCATCATTTTCTTTTGGGGGAATATTCATGGCCACATAAGGTGCAATAGCCAATACATCAGCAGTTTCTGCAACTTCAGGTTGTTTTAATAACTGTTCACCCAGCCAAATGTTGGAAGATTGTGAAGCTATTACATTTACAACACGGACTTCATCTTTAAATACATTGTTCCATATTTTAAACATAGCTACTGAGCGATACGCATTGTAGTGAAAAGCGCTTTCCCAAGCATTGTTGCCTAAACGCATTGCTTGGCCTTTTTTACTCGCATAAGCAAACTGATTAAAGCTTCCATTCCATACTTCATTAGAATATTCGATCCAAACACGTAGTTTAGAATTTAGCTTATGCTTAACAACAGCCGCAAATTGTTGCATGTAATCATCATTGGCTTGATGCGGCATACAAAACCATGCATCGGTATTGAGACGATTTGCTAAGTCAACTAACAACTCGACTGGCAAGCCTTTTTCAATATAACTATGATCATTTAGTTGCGGTCTGTTTTTCCAATTAACTTGGTTTGAATTATTGGTTGCCATCATATCCATTAAACGGATGCAAGCAACACCAGTCCAACGTTTTAGGAAGTCTGGGCGCCACGCATTTGACTCATAACTAGATTCGAAACCCGGCATGATGACACGTAGGTTACGCAGGTAATTTTGAGGGTTCGTAGAGACAACATCTATCTGAAATTGACCTTTACTTGCATCAATATCAACTTCTAATCTTCCTTGTTTAGTTTTTTTTATCTTTCCGACCAGTAATTTGAGACTAATCTCGCCTTCGCCATCATAGAGAATAATGTATGTGCCGCTTGGGTATTGCGCGTTATCTAATGAAGTTAATATTTTTGTAGCTTTACAACCAGTTTCTAATTTTTTGATCCAACCATGATCATCTAGTGCTAATTTTGGCCCATTCCCCCAATCACCATTAACAGGTTGACTTACCCATTCGCTAGATTGGTACATTAAATTAACAAAAGGAAACTCTGACCCCCAATAGGCAATTCCGCTAAAGTTAATACCTAGTCTTGCATTAGGTTTTTGTTTCGGTTTAATTGATAGTTTTTTTGCCTGTTTACTCAGTGCTTGATAACCAAAAAGCAAACTACCTAGCGCAAGAGATGTAGTGCCAAATAGAAACTTTCTTCTTCCATTAAATAGCTTTTTTTTCATGACCACTCTCTAAAAATTAGCTTCTACTTTAAAGTTGACGCAAACCTGCTTGCAAAGCTGCAGGAGCGAATACGCCTTGTTCTGTAATAAATCCTGACACTAATCTCGATGGCGTAACATCGAATGCTGGATTAACTGCAATACTCTCTTTAGGTATCACACGTATTTTACGTATACTTCCGTCATCGGCTTCACCTTGCATATAAGCAACCTCATCACTGCCACGCTCCTCAATATCAATGTGGGTGCCAGTTGTAAGCGTCCAATCAATAGTAGGGCTAGGTACTGCCGCGTAAAAAGGCACGTTATTATCATACGCTGCTAAGGCTTTTAAGTAAGTCCCTATTTTATTACACACATCCCCATTCACGGTGACACGGTCGGCACCAACAATCACCATATCAACGGAGCCTTGTTGCATCAGATACCCACCTGCATTATCAGTAATTACCGTATGTGGGATGCCGTGCTGCGCTAGTTCCCATGCGGTCAAACTGGCACCTTGATTGCGCGGGCGCGTTTCACCTACCCATACATGTATTTTCAAGCCAGCGTCATATGCCGCATAAATAGGTGCAAGCGCAGTACCAAAATCAACGGTTGCTAACCAACCTGCATTGCAGTGTGTAAGCACATTAAATGTCACTTCCTTATATGCATTTTTAATAACACTCAACCCATATTGACCGATCATTTTATTTTGCGCCACATCTTCTTCAGCAATATCTGCGGCCTCTTTCCAAGCAGACTGAATACGTTGCAAAGGTTGTTGATTGATAAGAACACCTTGCATCCGATTAACTGCCCAAGCTAAATTGACAGCTGTAGGTCGCGCCTTAATCAGCCTATCTCCTGCAAGCGTAAGATTAGCATCAGAACTATCAGCTAGCATTGCCAATGCCATACCATATGCTGCAGAAGCCCCAATTAGTGGCGCGCCACGTACTTGCATTGTACTAATCGCCTTAATCATCATCTCTAGTGAATTAATATGCACTTTCTCGAATTTAAATGGCAATTGTGTTTGATCGATGACCTCAACATATTTGCAAGATAGGTCTGGCCAAATAGTTCGAAAATGCTGTTGATTAACATTCATATGGTTTAATTTTTATGGGTTTAAATTGAGATTATTTTTTCAGGTCAAAGTGCCTACAACTAAACATATTAAAAAAAGTATTATTTGTTGATTAGTTTACTTTTAAAAGGTTAAAAAAACTTCATTTAAGCCTTGCATTTTTTTAAAGTTTATTTTTCCATTTTTCTATCCACAAAAACTGTGGATAACTTTGTGGATAAAGTGGTCAAAAAGTTGTAACCTAGCATTCTATAAGGCTTTTTTCAAAAAGTTCATTTTTTAATCTAAAAATTTTATCTTTAAAATCAAATACTTAATTCATGTCATTGGTTTATATAAGTTTTCCCATTTTCTTAAGGTTTTACTTGAAGAGGTGTGCATAAAGTAGCTAAATTAGGTAAAACTTGCTGTGAATTTTTACCTGTAATTTCAATGATTTGCGACACTGACATGCGCCTTATATCAGCTAATATATTTGCAATGTTTAATAATTCTTGCGGCCCATTTTTAACCCCTTTAGACAACCAAACTGGCGGCATATCTGGCGCATCAGTTTCTAACACAATCGCATCTAAAGGTAATGTTTCTGCTAGCTCGCGAATTTTAAGTGCCCGTGGGTAAGTCATCGCACCGCCAAAGCCTAGTTTAAAGCCTAGTTTAATAAATTCTTTTGCTTGTTGCTGACTACCATTGAAAGCATGGGCTATACCACCGCACACTTGATACTGTCGTAAATGTTTTAATACTTCATCAACCGCTCGTCTAACATGCAAAATAACCGGTAAATTGAATTTTTTTGCTAACTTTAATTGTTCGCTAAAAAAATATTCTTGCACTTCGCGATTCGCTTTTGTGACAAAAAAATCTAAACCAATCTCACCAATTGCGACTAATTTATTTTTTTCTTTTAATGTCTGTGTCAACACAGCACTAAGCTTAGTAATATCACTTGGACTAGCATGATCAATCTCCATCGGATGCAACCCTAGTGCGTAGCAACACTGTGGATATTCTTGTGACAACTGTTTAACTTTTGCCAGATTTTGCATACTGATTGCAGGCACTACAATCATTTTTAAATTAATTTTATTACACTCCAAAATCACTTCAGCACGATTCGACTCAAAAGCTGCGGCATCAAGATGGCAATGTGTGTCAATTAACATTACAATTAAGTACTATGCTTTAAGGTTGCAATTAGACGAATGTCATTACCAATTTGACGAACATCCTGCAGCTGCAGAGGAATCGCTTGTTCCATGGCAGACAATGCCGGAAAATCAAACATGCCTTTGCCTTGGCTTCCCATTAGTTTAGTCGCATAGTAAATGATTACCTCATCAATCAAATCTTCAGCGATCAAAGCACCATTCAAGCCTTCGCCAGCTTCAACCAACAACTCATTGATTTCGTTACTCGCAAGATGATTAAACAGTGATTTTAAACAAACCTTGCCTTTGCTGTTGGGCAAACAAAGTAATTCAATATTGTTAGCGATCAATTGCTCCACTTTGTTATTAGGGTCATTTGCATAAGCAATGAGTGTTCGGCCTGTTTGAAATATTTTTGCATCGCTGGGCGACCGTAACTGACTATCAACAATCACCTTTAATGGCTGCCTGTTCAACAATAAACGTCTTATCTCAGGGTCACGCACATTCAAACTAGGGTTGTCTTCTAGCACAGTCCCGACACCTGTCATAATGGCGCATGATTGCGCGCGCCATTTTTGTACATCAGTTCTTGCATTAGCACCCGTAATCCATTGGCTTTTCCGGTTAGTCAACGCAGTTTTTCCATCTAAGCTTGCTGCAATTTTACTACGTACTAATGGTAGTTGTTGTGTCATTCTTTGCACAAAACCTGCATTTAATTGTCGTGCTTGTTTCTGCATTAAGCCTGATAACACATTAATGCCATGAGATTGAAGATAAGCAACGCCTTGCCCTGCCACTAATGGATTAGGATCAGCCATCGCAATCACTACTTTCATCACGTTAGCGCTCACTAAAGCCTCAGCACATGGCGGTGTTTTACCATAATGACCACATGGCTCTAGAGTCACATAAGCGGTTGCCCCTGTTAATTTATTTTTATGATTAGTGTGTGCTTGATTGAGTGCATGTATTTCTGCATGTGGTGTACCTGATTTTAGATGAGCGCCTTCACCTATGACGACGCCATCTTTAACAATCACACAGCCTACACGTGGATTAGGTGTTGCTGAATATAAACCTTGCTGCGCTAAGCTTAGCGCTTGCGTCATATATTGATGATCGCTCGCAGTAAAATCTGTCATAAGGTTATTTCATCTCTTATTTATAAGTTTTCTTGTTGATTTTGTGGTTTTATTTTTAACAATCTGCTTATTTTATTTCTTTTAATACATCTCTAAAATCAGCTGCATCTTGAAAACTACGATACACCGATGCAAAACGGATGTAAGCAACTTTATCTAATTTACGTAATTCGGCCATGACAAGCTCACCAATCTGCCTTGAGGGAATTTCACGTTCTCCGAGCACTAACAATTTACTACGGATATGGTGTAACGCTTCTTCAACTAGCTCAGCTGATACAGGACGCTTATGCAAAGCAAGCCGAAAACTCTCCCTTAGTTTAGCTTCAGAAAAAGCTTGTCGAGCGCCATTGCCTTTAACTACTTGGGGCAGATGTAAATCAGCTGTTTCATAGGTTGTGAAGCGTTTCTCACATTCGCTACAACGTCGACGACGGCGAATTGAATCGCCTTCGTCGGTGACTCTGGAGTCAATCACTTGCGTATCGTATTTATTACAAAAAGGGCATTTCATCTCGAATTAGTCATCATACTAATTAACAGCATATGAATCACTTTGTATAAACAGGAAAACGACCCGTTAATGCATGCACTTTGGCTTTAACCTCAGCAATCACATTTTCATCAGCAGGATTATCCAACACATCAGCTGTTAAGTTTGCAACTACTTTTGCTTCCTCTTCTTTAAAGCCACGCGTGGTAATTGCTGGCGAACCGATGCGCACGCCAGATGTTACAAAAGGACTTTCTGGGTCATTTGGAATGGAATTTTTATTGACCGTAATATGCGCTAAACCTAGTGCTGCATCAGCTGCTTTACCAGTTAAATCTTTAGGGCGTAAATCAACTAAGAACATATGTGATTCAGTGCGGCCAGAAATTACACGTAAACCACGTTCTACTAATGTGTCTGCGAGCACAACAGCATTTTTTAACACTTGCATTTGATAGTCTTTAAATTCGGGCTGGGCTGCCTCTAAAAATGCGGTGGCTTTAGCAGCAATCACATGCATTAATGGGCCACCTTGTAAACCAGGAAACACGTAAGAGTTAAGCGGTTTTGCAAATTCTTCTTTAGCTAAAATAATACCACCACGAGGACCACGTAATGTTTTATGCGTTGTGGACGTCACAAAATCAGCATGTGGCACAGGACTTGGATAAACACCTGCCGCGATTAAGCCTGAATAATGTGCCATATCCACCATGAAATACGCGCCTACTTTTTTTGCAATAGCCGCCATACGCTCCCAATCAAAACGCAATGAATAAGCTGAGGCGCCGCCAATTAATAACTTAGGCTTAGCTTCAACAGCAATACGTTCCATTTCATCGTAATCAATTTCTTCATGCTTGTTTAAACCATAAGGCACAATGTTAAATAATTTACCTGATAAGTTAGCAGGTGAACCGTGCGTTAAGTGTCCGCCATGACCCAAGTTCATTCCCATTACAGTATCACCAGGTTTTAAAATACTGAAATAAACAGCTTGATTGGCTTGCGAGCCAGAATGTGGTTGCACATTAGCATATTTAGCACCATAGAGTGTTTTAAGACGATCGATAGCTAATAGCTCAACTTGATCAACAAATTCACAACCACCATAAAAGCGTTTGCCAGGATAGCCTTCTGCGTATTTATTTGTTAGTTGCGATCCTTGTGCTTCCATCACGGCTGCGCTTGTGTAATTTTCTGAAGCAATTAATTCAATATGCTGATCTTGGCGAACAACTTCATCTTGGATTATTTTGGCCATTGCTGGATCAGTATTTTTGAGTGTATTTGAGCGGTTAAACATGGCTTTATTAAGCTTCCAATCAAGTTAAAAATTAAAATTAATTCAATCAAACATTTTATCATGCTGATTAATGACTTAACACATCAGATATTACGAAAATGGGTATAAATAGTCTGTACTGACCATTTATTTTGGAATTAAATAGATATTTTTAGCACTAAATTAGTGCAAATGGCTCAAGCAATATTAAAAACCGTGCAGACTAAAAAACACCAAACAATCTAAGCTATTGTTTTATATATACAATACTATTGGCATGCTAGTTGCTAATACATAATTAGGCGTAATTCTCCAAAGTTTACTCACTCCCTTAAGCCCAACTTAAAGTGTTGGGTTCTTTTTTGTTTGTCACTATTCCCTATATCCGCAAGTTATAATCATTCCTTACTATGTAATTAAAGTTAAGCATATGAAATGGACTGACACACAAACAATTGCGGAAGATCTTTACGATAAACACCCTGAAACCGATCCAAAAACTATTCGATTTACAGATTTAATGATGTGGGTTATGGCATTAGATGGTTTTGACGATGTTGAAGATCATTGCGGTGAAAAGATTTTAGAAGGTATACAACTCGCATGGATAGAAGAAGCCGAGTAGCACTCAAATGTAGATACGTCTAAGAAATAATCATATAAACTCTCAAATCATTAATTTTAAAATTACAAAACCTATAAATAATGAATTCAAACATAATGATTCCAAAAGAAATTTTTAAAGCCTATGACATTCGTGGCATTGTAGGAAAAACGCTAACGCCTGAAATTGTAGAAGCTATTGGTCATGCCCTTGGTAGCGAAGCCAGTGCCCGCAAACAAAGACAAATTTGCGTTGGTTATGATGGCCGACTTTCTGGGCCTGAGTTAGCGACAGCCTTATCGCGCGGCATACGGAAGGCAGGGATTGATGTCATTAATTTAGGTTTAGTTGCTACGCCTGTAGTTTATTTTGCCGCACATCATCTCAACGCTCATTGCGGTGTCATGGTCACAGGTAGTCATAACCCGCCTGATTACAATGGTTTAAAAATGGTGTTAGCTGGAGACACATTATCTGGTGATGCGATTCAAAGTTTGCGTCAGCGCATTGAAGACGGCAATTTATCATCGGGCACAGGTAACGAGAGTGACTACCATATTGATGATGAGTATATTGCAAAAATTAGCGACCATATTAAGTTAGCCCGCCCTATGAAAATCGCTGCTGACTGCGGGAATGGTGTAGCGGGTGCATTTGCAAAAAAACTATATGAAGCACTTGGTTGCGAAGTTGAAGAGCTGTTTTGTGAAGTCGATGGGAATTTTCCTAATCATCACCCTGACCCATCTGTGCCAGATAATTTAAAAGATTTAATTTGTGCTTTAAAAACAAGTCATTCAGAAATCGGCTTGGCATTTGACGGTGATGGCGACCGTTTAGGCGTAGTGACTAAGCAAGGCAATATTATTTATCCAGACCGTCAATTATTACTATTTGCAGAAGATGTATTGAAGCGCGAACCTGGCGCGACTATAATTTATGATGTGAAATCAACACGGAACCTCGCTCCTTGGATTACAGCTCGTGGTGGCAAGCCGCTCATGTGGAAAACAGGGCATTCATTAGTTAAAGCAAAAATGAAGGAAACAGGTTCTGCCCTAGCTGGTGAAATGAGCGGTCATATTTTCTTTAAAGAACGTTGGTTTGGCTTTGATGATGGCTTATATTCAGGTGCGCGTTTGTTAGAAATTTTAAGCCATTTTGATGACCCTTCGGCGGTGCTTGATGCACTACCTGACAGTGTCAGCACACCTGAGCAGCATATCAGTATGCAAGAAGGCGAGCCTCATACATTGATTGCAAGACTGCAAGCCACGGCAACATTTGATGGTGCAGAAGTAATTACCATTGACGGTCTGCGTGTAGAGTATGCAGATGGCTTTGGTTTAATGCGCCCTTCTAATACTACACCCGTGATTGTGTTACGTTTTGAAGCAGATAATGAAGAAGCATTAGCCCGTATTCAGAATAAATTTAGAGAAGTAATTCTGGCAGCAGCTCCAGATGTAACATTACCTTTTTAAGACTTTTAAATAAACCATGTCAAAAAATACTATTTTTATAGCTTTAATATGGGTGGGCATTATTAGTGCAATCTATTATTTGACAGACAATATACAGAACCCAAATAAAATCAGTAACTTAGGATCTAAAACTGAGTTTGTGTTAAAACGCGGTTTAGATGGTCACTATCGCGCTGAAGCGCTAATTAATGACACAAAAGTCAACGTGCTTGTCGACACTGGGGCAACGGGCGTTGCTATTTCTCAACGCGTTGCTGATCAACTCAATTTACGTAGTATTAATGCGGTGCGAACTAATACAGCCAATGGTGATGGCGTTGGTTATATGGTGCGATTAGAAAATATTAAACTTGGCGGCATAGAAGCAAACAATGTACCTGCCATGATTGCGCCCAGCCTTGAAGGAGACGTGCTTCTAGGAATGAGTTTTCTTAGTAGAATGGATGTACGCTTGTTTAAAGGTGAAATGACCATTAAGCAAGTTTATGAATAGACCTCCTCATTAATTAAACCAAGCTAACAGCAATACTATTTTAAATATAATTTAAGTAATCACCGTCGGTTTATCTCGCTTAGTGCGTGCTTTTAATTCTGACACCTGCAAAGCAATTGCGATCATCTCTGACAATGCCGTTTGCGCATCTAAATCATGTTTTGAAGTATCTGATTCATAGGCTTCTAAATATATTCTTATAGTTGCACCTTGTGTACCAGTGCCCGAAAGCCTGAATACAATACGTGAGCCATCCTCAAATAAAATACGTATTCCTTGCCGCTCACTGACTGAACCATCAATTGGGTCGGTATAACTAAAATCATCACATGATTTAATAGTATATTGCCCAAATGATTTGCCAGGCAGTATATTAAAAGCACTACGAATATGATCTATGACACTATTAGCGGCTTCGCTAGGAATGTTTTCATAATCGTGTCGTGAATAGATATTGCGACCATATTCTGTCCAATGCAATTTAACAATTTGTTCAACGCTTTGCTTTTTGCTAGCAACAATATTGAGCCAACATAACACAGCCCATAGCCCATCTTTTTCACGCACATGATTAGAACCTGTGCCAAAGCTTTCCTCACCACATAGTGTTACTTTATCGGCGTCCATTAAGTTGCCAAAAAACTTCCATCCTGTCGGCGTTTCAAAGTATGGAATACCAAGCTTTATGGCTACTCTATCAACAGCAGCGCTGGTAGGCATTGAGCGTGCCACACCGGCAATACCAGCATGATAAGCTGGTATTAATAGTGCATTAGCCGCAATAATAGCTAAACTATCCGATGGAGTAACAAAGAAACCTTTGCCTAAAATCATATTCCGGTCGCCATCACCATCTGAAGCAGCACCAAAATCTGGTGCATACTTACCACCATAAACGATATCCACTAATTCATGTGCATAGGTGAGATTCGGATCAGGATGTCCACCACCAAAACTCTCACTCACATCACAATTCATCAAGCTAGATTCTGGGGCGCCAAGTCGATTCATAAAAATCTCCTTTGCGTAATCGCCAGTGACGGCATGCATAGCATCAAATTTAATAGCAAAACCACCAGCTAATAATTCTTTAATTGCTGAAAAATCAAACATACTAGCCATCAAATCTGCATAATCAGTAACAGGGTCAATAACTTGCACGGTAAAGTCTGCATGATGAGTTTCGCCAATTACATCAATATCAATCTCAGGTAAATTAATCAGCTTATATGATGAAATTATTTTACTTTTACTAAAAATAGCATCAGTGACTTTTTCAGGTGCAGGACCACCATTCTCGGTGTTATATTTAATGCCAAAATCATCATCAGGACCAGCTGGATTATGACTTGCTGATAAAATAACACCGCCAAATGTTTGATATTTTCGGATGATATGTGAAGCTGCAGGTGTTGATAAAATTCCACCTTGCCCAACGATAACTTTAACAAACCCGTTGGCTGCCGCCATTTTAATAATGGTCTGAATAGCTACTCGATTATAAAACCGTCCATCGCCACCTAAAGTTAAGGTGGCGTTTTCAGGTAGTTTTAAAGTGTCAAAAATACTTTGGACAAAATTTTCGAGATAATGTGCTTGCTGAAAAACTTTTACTTTTTTTCTTAAACCAGAAGTGCCAGGCTTTTGATCGGTAAAAGGCTTACTTGAAATAATATTGGCCATAGTTTCACTTTAATTAGTTGAGATAATCACTTCTTAACTGGTTTTACATTCCAAATTTCTTCAGCATATTGACTAATGGTTCTATCACTAGAGAATTTTGCCATTCGCGCGACATTTAATATTGCACGGCGTGACCATTCCTCTTGATCTTGATAAACCTGCCCTACTTCGTCCTGCTTAGTAACATAGGCTTCATAATCAGCTAGCAATAAGTAAGGATCACCATTCAGTAAATTATCGATAATTGCTTGATAACGATTTGGCTCACCGACTGAAAAGTAACCTGAACCAATCATATCTAGCACTTCTTTTAATTCAGCATTGTCATTGTAGTAGTCGCGAGGATTGTAATCTGACGATTTCATATCTGCGACTTCTGGCGTTGTTAAACCGAAGATGAAGATGTTTTCTTCGCCAACCTCTTCCATAATTTCTACATTTGCACCGTCCAGTGTGCCAATGGTTAATGCACCATTAAGTGCCATTTTCATATTCCCAGTACCACTGGCTTCAGTACCCGCAGTTGAGATTTGCTCAGATAAATCACTACCTGGAAATAAAGTTTCTGCTGTCGATACATCATAATTAGGAAAGAAAACTACTTTGAGCTGATCTTTCACAGCAACGTCTTCGTTTACAATTTCAGCCACGTCGTTAATCAACCGAATAATAAGTTTAGCAAACCAGTAACCAGGCGCAGCTTTACCAGCAAAAATGAAACTTCTTGGGGTAATATTTGTTATCTCACCCTTGCGGATACGGTTATACATTGTAATTACATGCAGTACATTTAATAACTGACGTTTGTATTCATGAATGCGTTTAATTTGTGTATCAAACAATGAGTTAGGGTTTAATTTAATACCTGTTCGCTTTTCAATTATTCTAGCTAACTGCATTTTCTTTTGATGTTTCACCGCTCTAAATGCTTTGCGAAAGTCTTTGTCATCTGCCAATGGTGTTAATTGAACTAATTTTGTTAAATCTTTTTTATACTCTTCCCCAATGGCTTTAGAAATTAGTACAGTCAATTCTGGATTCGCCTGGTTTAGCCAACGTCTTGGCGTAATACCATTGGTCATATTAGTAATTTTATTTGGATAAATTTTATGGAAATCAGCAAATAGTGTCGTTTTCAACAACTCACTATGCAACGCTGCAACTCCATTTACTGTATGACTTCCCACCACAGCCAAATGCGCCATACGAATCCTTCTACCGTTTGACTCATCAATGATTGAAACACGTGTCAGCAAGTCTTTATCGCCAGGAAAATGGTGATTAACCATTTGCATAAACTGGTGATTAATATCATAAATGATTTCTAAATGTCGTGGCAGTAATTCACCAAACAACTCAATAGACCATGTTTCTAAGGCCTCAGGCATTAAGGTGTGATTAGTATATGCAAATATCTTGTTCGTTAAACCCCAAGAAAAATCCCACTCTAAGTCATGCACATCAACTAATTGATGCATCATTTCTGCGATACCAATGGCTGGGTGTGTATCATTTAATTGAATTGCTATCTTATTCGGTAACTCACGCCAAACTGCTTTAGTTTTGTTCGGTCTTGTGCTTAAAAAGCGACGTAAAATATCTTGAATTGAAGCAGATACAAAGAAGTATTGTTGTTTTAGTCTTAACTGCCGCCCGTTAACAGAGCTGTCATTCGGATACAGTACTTTAGAAATACTTTCTGTCTCATTGCGGCCTTCAACTGATTTCTCATAATTACCATCGTTAAACTCACCTAAATCAAACTCGTTCGCTGCTTTGGCAGACCAAAGTCTCAGTGTATTTACCGTTTCTGTGTCATAGCCTGGCACTGGCATATCATATGGCATTGCCACTACATGTTCTTCATCTACCCATATACGTTTATTTCTTTTACCTGTATTCGAAGGCACTTCTACCGTGTTACCGTAAAACTTCACCATATAGGCAGCTTCAGGACGTTGGAATTCCCAGACATTCCCATAACTTAACCAATTGTCAGGGTTTTCTACCTGCTGACCGTTCTCAATTGTTTGCTTAAACATGCCATATTCATAACGAATACCATAGCCTTCTGCAGGTAAGTCTAACGTTGCCATTGAATCTAAAAAACATGCTGCTAAACGACCAAGACCTCCATTACCTAGAGCAGCATCATGCTCCATCTCTGCAGTTACTTCTAAATCTTGTCCTAACGCTTTCAATCCTTTGCTTAAGTCTTCTTCAACACCAATATTTAGCGCAGCATTATTAAGCATACGTCCAATTAGAAACTCAAGTGAGAGATAGTACACACGTTTTGGGTCTTTTTCTGCGTAAGTTTTTGAGGTGTTAACCCAGCGTTCTACAACATGATCTCGTACAGTATAAGCAGTCGCTTGATACCAGTCTCGCGCTGTCGACGCTTCATCTGTTTTAAAACATGAAAACAACATGTGATTCTGTAAAGATTGTTTAACTGGAGTCAGTTTTGGTAATACTGAAGATTGATTACTTGTTTTACTCATTATCGCTACCTTTATATATAAATCTATTTTGTCGTGCAATATAAAAATTAGTTTAAAAAAATACCGCTTGTTTCAACTGTATTTAAATTAACTCTAAATTTAAATAGTGACATCACTGTGACATTTTTATTTTATTTTGCCTCGATCAGTTTTTGATAAAGCGTTAAATATCTCTTTGCTCTCGATTCCCAGCTTAAATCTAATTGCATACCATTGCGTTGAATACTTCTCCAAGCTGGTCTTTGCATATAACTAAGTGCTCTTAAAATACCAGCGAGCAACCCAGTTTCAGACACCTGATCAATGACGAAGCCTGTGGCTGTTTTTGCAGATAGTGATTGTTTATTAGTATCTACCACGGAATCTGCCAAGCCACCTGTACTAGAAACAATAGGTGGAGTGCCGTAAGCCATACCATACATCTGATTCAACCCACATGGCTCAAACCGAGAAGGCATGATGAACATATCGCAACCCGCCATAATGTTATGTGAAAGCGACTCATTATAATCAACCGTGACACTCACTTGATTAGGGAATTTTTTAGCCAACGCTAAAAACTGCGCTTCAATTTCCTTATCACCACTTCCCAAAATTGCAAACTGGCAGCCTTGCTCAATTAGATGCGGGACTATAACAGGCAGTAAATCCAAACCTTTTTGGTGAGTAAATCGACTCACTACGCCTAACAACGGTGAATCTTTATCTTCTTTTAACTTTAAATGTTGTTGTAATTGTTTTTTAACAGTCTTTTTGCCCGCAATACGTCGATTGCTATAGTTTTTGAAGAGCTGATCATCAGTCTCAGGGTGCCAAACCTCCGGATCAATACCATTCAAAATACCAATTAAATCATCTTTTCGTGTTGTTAATAAACCTTCCATACCAAAACCAAATTCTGGCGTTTGAATCTCTTCAGCATAAGTTTTACTTACAGTGATTAACTTGTCTGCATAGTAAAGCCCGGCTTTTAAAAATGAAAGCTGATCATAATACTCAAAACCTTCAATTTGTAAATTTGCAGCTGGCAATTCAAAATCAGCTACATAACTTGCGTCAAAACAACCTTGAAATGCTAAATTATGAATGCTGAATATTGATTTAGCTGAGCTATTATCCACAAGCCTCATATAAGCAGGCGCCAAGCCTGTTTGCCAATCATTACAATGGACTAGTTCTGGCTGCCAAGATTGATAAGGCGTCGCGTCACTTGAAAGCAAGCTTGCTACTCTGGATAGCACAGCAAATCGTAATGCATTATCTGGCCACTCTATGCCATCAGCATCAGCGTATGGACCGCCTTCACGTTCATATAGGGAAGGGCTAGCAATAGCAATTACATCTACTTGATCGCTAATACTATGCTTGCCTTGCGGATTAGGCATTTTTCCTAAAATCAAATCACAAGATTGATTCAATACATTAATAGTAGCAATTTTTTTCTGTGACTCAAGTCTTGTCAGCACCTGCTTATAGCCAGGCAATAATATTTTAACGTCACCGTTAAACTCACTTAAGTTTTTAAGTGCTTTAGGTAAGGAACCACTGACATCTGCTAAGCCTCCAGTTTTAATTAATGGGAAGGCTTCTGATGTTACAAATAAGACCTGCATATATGAACTCGAAATTACTAATACTTAAATAAGCTTTAAATTAAAGCAATATTAAAGACAGAAAAAGATTAAATGTAAAAAGGTTATCGTTATTGAGATAGTTGCAATATTATGCAAGAAAGCGGTGGCACTGAAATTACGACTGAATGCGATTGATTCATCCAAGCAACATCATCAGTATTTAAGTTAGCGCCATTACCTTGATTACTACCACCATAACAACTTGCATCACTATTAAACAGCTCAACATAATGTCCGCCTTGTGGCACACCCAATCGATAACCATGTCGTAATATTGGCGTAAAATTAAGTACCACGATAACAAAACCACCATCACGTGCGCGCCTGACAAAACTAACAACAGATTGATCGCTGTCATGGCAGTCTATCCAATCAAATCCTTGCTCATCAAAGTCCAGCTCATGCAAAGCAGTTGATCTTAAGTAGAGATGATTTAAATCTTGGTTAACCAGTTTAACACCTGCATGCCATGACGAATCTGGATTGTCTTTACTTAATAAGTGCCAATCTAAACTCTGATTAACGTTCCACTCTTTACCTTGACCAAACTCATTGCCCATAAAATTCAATTTTTTACCTGGCGCTGTCATCTGGTAGCTCAGTAGCAAGCGTAAATTTGCAAACTTTTGCCAAGTATCCCCTGGCATTTTATCAAGTAGAGAACGCTTGCCATGTACTACTTCATCGTGTGAAAACGGCAAAACAAAGTTTTCACTATAAGCGTAAAGCTGACCAAAAGTGAGCTTGTCATGATGATACTTTCTATGTATTGGGTCTTCTTCAAAATAGGCTAGGGTATCGTTCATCCAACCCATGTTCCATTTCATGTTAAAACCCAAACCGCCTGTGTAGACTGGACGGGAAACAGCTGGCCAAGCAGTGGACTCTTCAGCAATAGTCAATACACCAGGAAAGTCTTCACCTACCATTGTGTTCAATTGCTTTAAAAATTCAATCACATCTAAATTTTCTCTGCCACCATATTTATTAGGGAGCCATTCGCCCGCTTCACGTGAGTAATCTAAATACAACATCGATGCCACGGCATCAACACGGAAGCCATCAATATGAAACTCATTTAACCAGAAGAACGCGTTGCTCATTAAGAAGTTACGTACCTCATTACGGCCGTAATTGAATATATAGGTACCCCAATCTTGATGTTCGCCTAATCTTGGGTCTTCATGTTCATATAAAGCTGTTCCATCAAACCGAGCTAATGCCCAATCATCTTTAGGAAAATGGCCTGGCACCCAATCAAGAATCACGCCAATATTGGCCTGATGAAACGCATTAATTAAAAACCGCAAATCATCAGGTGTCCCAAAGCGATTAGTGACACCAAAATAACCTGTAGTTTGATAACCCCAAGATTCATTCAATGGGTGCTCGGTAATTGGTAATAATTCAATATGGGTATAGCCCATATCCACAACGTACGGCACCAATGTGTCTGCCAACTCACGGTAAGTTAAATAATGAGCCTCATCATTGCGTTGCCAACTCCCTAAATGAACTTCGTAACAATTAAAGGGTGCATGTAACCAATCGTTATCAGTTCTACTTTTTATCCAAGCATCATCGGTCCACTTATGTTTACTTTGGCTTATTTTTGTTGCGGTACCCGGTCTTACTTCAAATTCAAACCCATAAGGGTCAGTTTTAACTAATAGATCACCTGTATGGCGATTACGTATCTCAAATTTATACAAGTCGGCATCGGTAAGGTGAGGAATAAAAATTTCCCAAACACCGCTGCTGCCTAATGCACGCATACTATGTACACGGCCGTCCCATTGGTTAAAACTACCAACCACACTCACACGTTCAGCATTTGGCGCCCATACGGCAAATCTCACGCCATCAATGTTTTGCTGTTGCATCAATTGTGCACCTAGTGTTTTATAGGCCTGCTTTAAATTGCCTTCTCCGAATAAATGCAGCTCGTCTTCTGTAATCGAGTTGCCAAAACCATAAGCATCATAGGTTTCATATATACCAGAATCACTTTCAACTTTAAGTAAATAAGGCGTTTTTTGAGATTGTTTTATTGTTAACTCAAAAAAACCTGGCGTAGTGTTTTGAATTAAAGATTGCCATTTTTGTTCAATTTTTACTGAGACTTTGTTCGCTGCAGGATTAAACACACGAATCACATATGTGGTTTTATTTTGATTTTTATGCTGCCCTAAGTAACCAAAAGGATCATAGTGTTTAGCATCAAGTATAAGCTGTAGATTCTCTGGAATTACTTCGGGAGTTTTCTTTAAACCTGTTCTTGTCTTTTTATTAATCGCCAAAATTACCTCTTGTAAAATTATTTTAATTTACTAAAAAAATAAAAATTATCTGTCACACATGATTATAATGTACTTAGCGTAATAGAAATGGATTTTAATGTAAATACAGTTCTTTTAAGGGATAGTCATGTTAACAAAACAATTTGCAGAACGTAGAAAAACGAACCCAAAACAGGAGCCTAACGCTGATCGATTTATTAGTAATTTAACTAAAAATACGGTGGCGATAATTCTTGCAGGTGGCCGTGGAAGTCGATTGAAAAACTTGACAGACTGGCGTGCAAAACCTGCAGTGCAGTTTGGCGGGAAATATAGAATTATTGATTTCCCACTTTCTAACTGTATCAATTCTGGCATTCGCCGTATAAACGTCGCAACGCAATACAAAGCACAAAGCTTGATTCAACATATCCAGCGAGGCTGGGGATTTTTGCGCGGTGAGTTTAATGAGTATGTGAATATCATTCCTGCACAACAAAGATTAGGCGAGGAATGGTACAAGGGGACTGCTGATGCTGTTTACCAAAACTTGGATCTAATGCGCGAAAGTGGGGGCGAATACGTATTAATACTAGCTGGCGATCATATTTATAAAATGGACTACGGGAAAATGTTAGCTACACACTCAAATTCACAAGCTGACATGACTATTGCCTGTATTAACGTATCACTTGAAGAAGCAAAAGGTTTCGGTGTATTAGCGGTCGATGAAACAGATCGTGTCATTGAATTTCAAGAAAAACCTGCCAACCCAAAACATATGCCAGGTGATTCTACAAAAGCATTTGCCAGTATGGGCATCTATATTTTCAACGCAAAATTCCTTTATGAGCAATTAATCAGAGATGCTGGAGATACAGACTCCACTCATGATTTTGGTAGCGATATCATTCCACACATCATCAATAAATATCGTATTCAAGCTCACCGCTTTACAGATAGCTGCGTTGGTGCAGAAGATGAACACTATTACTGGCGAGATGTTGGAACCATTGATGCTTATTGGGAGGCCAACATGGAGCTGACTAAAGTCGTACCGGAGTTAAATTTATACGACAGAGTATGGCCGATTTGGACTTATCAGGAACAACTACCACCAGCGAAATTTGTATTTAACGATGAAGGTAGAACAGGTAATGCAACAGACTCTCTTGTATCAGGTGGGTGCCTAATTAGCGGTTCCTCAGTCACTAGCTCAATATTATTCTCCGATGTACACGTAAACGATTACAGTAGTATTGAAAACTCTGTGGTATTACCAAAAGTAACTATCGGTAAAAATGTAACTCTGAGAAATGTAGTCATTGACCGTGGCTGTATAATCCCTGACGGCACGCAAATTGGCGTTGACCCAGAACAAGATGCTAAAGACTTTCATGTGTCAGAAAAAGGGATTGTGCTTGTAACCCCTGACATGCTAGGCCAAGACCTCTATCGCACTATTTAATAACATTATTCGGAATAGACATTAAGAATGAAAAGCAACACTAAGCTTTACCTCAATTTATATTGGCACATGCATCAACCAGATTATCGTGATTTAAGTACAAATAAATATGCATTACCATGGACTTATCTACATGCAATAAAAGATTACAGTGACATGGCTTATCATATCGAAGCCAACCCTAAAGCGAGGGTTAGCTTCAATTACGTGCCTATTTTATTAGAGCAGCTGGAAGATTATTCTCAACAGTTCAAACAAAACAAAATACGCGATCCGTTATTAGCATTATTGATAGACCCAGATCTTTCTGCCATTAATGATGAACAATGTAGCTTAATTGTTGAAAGCTGTTTTAAAGCACATCATGAAAAAATGTTGAGCCCTTTTCCGCATTACCAGCGCTTACTTAACATTTATCAGTTACTAGAACCTGCCGTACACGATCTCGAATTAAAATACCTTTCTGCGCAATATAAGGCAGATTTATTAGTGTGGTATCACCTTGCTTGGTGTGGTGAAAGCTTACGCAAAGAAAACAAAGTTATTCAGGCTTTGATGGAAAAAAGTGTTTTATTTACTTTAGATGACCGCAATCAATTATTCGAACAAATCAAAGCAACGATTGATGGCTTAATTCCAAGATATAAAAAATTAGCTCAAAACAATCAAATCGAACTCACAACGACCCCTTACTACCATCCTATTTTACCGCTTTTAATCGATATTAATTCTGCTAAAGATGCAATGCCTGAAGCGCCATTACCAGAGAATAAACATTATCGCGACGGTAGGAATCGCGCTGCAGCGCATGTCGTTGCAGCCCAAACATATCATAAAGATATATTTGGTAAAGCGCCTAATGGTATGTGGCCAGCTGAAGGTGCAGTTTCTCATGCAGCATTATCTATCATGGCTGAACAAGGTATTAAATGGGCCGCTAGTGGTCAAGCTGTGTTAGCTAATAGTTTGCAATTGTCAGAAATGCCACTCGATGATACTAAGCAATATGTGTATCAGCCGTACAAAATAACTAACGGAAAAGATGATATTGTGTGCTTTTTTAGAGATGATTCTCTTTCAGATAAAATTGGCTTTGAATATGCCAATATGCATGCAAGTGCTGCTGTGAAAGATTTCATGGATAATTTAGAAGCTATATTAGAAAAAAACCCCGATCAAAGCAATATTGTTAGTGTGATATTAGATGGTGAAAATGCTTGGGAATACTATCCATATAATGGATTTTATTTCTTAACAGAGTTATATGAAGCACTTATTAATCATCCAGATATAGAAATGACAACCTTTAGCGACATTTTAGCTATGCAAGAAGCTGGCAAATTGCCTACGCCACAATTATTACCACAAATCTCAGCTGGTAGTTGGGTCTATGGCACGATGAGCACATGGATTGGTAGCGAAGCAAAAAATCTTGCTTGGGATTTCCTTTGCGATGCAAAAAAAGTATATGACAAAAATATTAATGCACTCGATAATATTGAAAAATTAGCTTGTGACCGTCAGTTATCTATTTGTGAAGGTTCAGACTGGTTCTGGTGGTTTGGAGATTACAACGCCTCAGATAGTGTGAAAAGTTTTGATCGTTTATATCGACTGAATCTGATCAATTTGTATGAGTTACTTAAACAGCCAGTCCCAACTAACCTACACGAGCCAATCAGCAAAGGTGGTGGTAGCGACTCAGAAAATGCAGGCACGATGCGTAGAGGGCAAGAAAAGTAATGCACGCCGCTTCAAACAAAAAACTTGCTGGGGTTTTGCTTCATATTAGCTCACTCCCTAAGGGTAATATCGGTGTAGATGCCTATCGATTTATTGATTTTTTAGCTTCAACTGGGGCAAATGTTTGGCAAACTTTACCAATTAACATGCCAGCAGATAACTCACCATATCAATGCATTTCTACCCATGCAGGGAACCCTGCGTTCATTGACTACGAACAACTTATTGACCATGGCTTACTAAATACTGATGAAATTAATTTAGATAGTAGGCAAAGGCTGGGTATAGCGTACCAGAACTTTATAGACTCGCATTCAACAGTTGCATTTACAATATTTTGCGAGTTTAATCAATTTTGGCTACAAGACTTTGCAATCTACTTATTACTCAGAAAGTTATATAATTTTAGCTGTTGGAACACCTGGCCAAATGAATATAAGCATCGAGATCAAGCCAGTCTAAATCTGCTAAAAACAGAACACGCACAAGCACTTGAGGTCATTAAATTTACACAATACTTGTTCTTTATGCAATGGGATAAATTGAAAAGTTATGCTGAAGAAAATCAAATAAAACTATTTGGTGACATTCCAATTTTTGTTGCCTACGACAGCGCTGATGTTTGGGCTGAGCCTCATTTATTTAAACTAGATGAAAATAAAGAAATGACAGTTGTCGCAGGTGTACCACCTGATTATTTTTCAGAAACTGGTCAACGTTGGGGCAACCCTCATTACGATTGGCCAGCGATGGAAAAAGATCAGTTTTCTTGGTGGCTAACACGAATAGAAACACAGACACGTTTATTCCACATGTTACGTATAGACCATTTTCGCGGCTTAGAAGCTGCTTGGGAGATTCCTGCTGAAGAACCAAATGCAATTAAAGGAAAATGGGTCAACGCACCAGGAGACGCTCTCCTTGCCAGTATTCAAACACGTTTCCCTGATATCGAACTTATCGCTGAAGACTTAGGTGAAATTACTGAGGAAGTTAATGCCCTCAGGCTTAAATATGCATTACCTGGCATGAAAATTCTACATTTTGCTTTCGGTGGTGATAATGACAATCCTTACCTGCCGCACAACATAGAAGAGAATAGTGTGACCTACACAGGCACACATGATAACGATACTACGCTAGGTTGGTACCAATCGCTTGATACGGAGCAACAGCAAAATTTTGAAACGTATCTAAAACAAACAGGGATTGAAAAACTGGTGGCAATGCCATTTACTTTGATAGAAATGGCATTTAATACTACCTCGAATTTAGTGATTATTCCTATGCAAGATATCCTAGAACTCGATACTGAACATCGTATGAATGTTCCTGGCACCATTGAAGGTAATTGGCAATGGCGCTTTGATTGGAGTCAACTCAATTCAAAGCAAATTCACCAATTTTCTGAAGCCATCTATACAGCCGATAGGAAATAAATAACATGGCCAAAAGTATAGGTATTGACATAGGAGGCACTAACTTTAGAGTAGGTATATTCGAACATTTAACTATGCTCTCGGAAGCACGTGTTCAAGCTAACTTTTCAAGTTTATGCAAAAACAACACACCAGAGGTTGCATGGCAATCAATTCTAGAATTAATTACTCAAAGTGTTGAAGACTCATTAACACAACAACAAGACATTCAACATATTGGTATTGGCTTTCCTGGTTTTATCGACCCAAAAACAAAAATTCTCAGCGAATCACCTAACTTACCTGGCTTGAAAAACGTCAATCTAGAAAAAGACTTATCTCTAAAGTTAAAAAACAAGTTCCCAACAATTAATGTGGTAGTAGAAAATGATGCATTGGCTGCGGCATATGGTGAGTATAGCCAGAGAGATCAGCAAGTATCTTCAATGCTCTATTTCGGATTAGGTACTGGCGTTGGTGGCGGACTCATATTATTAGGTTCGCCTTATGCAGGAGAGCACGGCATGGCAATGGAAGCTGGACACATCATTGTCACGCCAAATGGCCGAGCTTGCGGCTGCGGTAATTTAGGCTGTGTGGAGCAATACTCCTCTGCCTCAGCAGTAGCATTAAGTTATGCAGACGCAACAAAAGCATCGCTAAGCAATAAAAAATACACCGCCCACGAAATTGCTAGTTTAGCCCGTAGTGGCGATCAAGATGCTATTAGTGCGTTTGTGTTGGCAGGAAGAAGCTTAGCCATTGCAGCAGCACATACACTGAAAGTAATTGATGTGCCCACCATTGTCATCGGCGGTGGCATGAGTCAAGCATGGGATTTAATGCAAACTAGTTTCAACACTACTTTAGAAGAAAACCTAATTCCTGTTTTGCGTGGGAAGACTCAACTTATTATTTCAACTTTAAAAGATAAAGCCGGCATGCTAGGCGCTGCCATATTAGCAGCAAAAGCACCTTAATCAACAGCGCTACGTTTTGCTTGAATAACAATACCAATTAACTTAAGTAGCGGACAAAAAAAAGTTGCAGCCAGAATAGCTTTATTTGGTGAAGTGCTTGTAGATATTTTTCCTGATAGAACTGTATTAGGTGGTGCGCCATACAATGTGGCAAGACATCTTCGCGCATTTCAGCAACTCCCAATCATCATCACACGTATAGGCAATGACACACTTAAAGATGATTTTTTATCTGAATTAAAAAAACTCAAAATAGATAGCTCCGGTATTCAACATGATTTAGACTACCCTACCGGACAGGTAAAAGTACATATAAGCAATAATAATCATGAATTTGAAATATGCAAAGACCAAGCATACGATTATATTGAAAGAAAACCAGCTAAAGAAATTATTTTAAAATTGCAACCAGATTTAGTATATTTTGGTACGCTGGCTCAAAGAAATTCAACATCTCGCTCAGCATTAAATACACTATTAAACACAGTAAAATGCCCATGCTTTTTAGCATGTTAATTTGCTCACACCTCGGTACAACAAACAAATAATGATAGCAGCCCTGTTGCAAGCAGATATCGTTAAACTTAATGATGATGAACTAACAATTATTAGTAAAATGTTTAATACTAGATATCAAACAACTAAAGATCAGGCGCTATTTTTATTAAATCAATTTAATATAGAAATGCTATATATTACTTGTGGCAAAGATGGCGCTTGGACAATCTCTAATGCCGAAGTAACAACATATGCGGACACCTCTAAGCTCGAAAAAAAATTAGTCGATACTTTTGGTGCAGGCGACGGCTTTTCAGCTATATGTATCTTAGGTAAATTATTAAACTGGCCATCAGAAACCATACTACGCAGGGCAAATAGGTTTGCCACAAGCATATGTCAAATCAGGGGTGCCTCACCAGCTAATATTGATTTTTATGGTGAGTTTTTAGATGCCTGGTTAATTAAAAATTAAAAAACAGCTTTATTGTATTTCAAACAATATAGTTTTAAAAAATAGAAAATTACTGGTCGGAACGGCAAGATTCGAACTTGCGACCCCTTGTCCCCCAGACAAGTACGCTACCAGGCTGCGCTACGCCCCGAATTACTGTGATTACAGTATAGATATTATAAAACAAAAGTTAATAATGAATGAATAACCTTGATTTAAAATAGGATGGTTTATGGAAGCAGATGAAGTAGAAAAATGAGTGAATACTAAGCACGGAGCAATGCAATTACTTCTTGCAATTGCCTTCTAATATTGTCTATATTAATATTAGATATTATTTCAGGGTTAGAAATTGATTCACTATTATTTGAGTCTACCATACCAACGTGTTTGGCATCAGCACCATCTAGACGATTACGCGCACCACTAATAGTAAAGCCTTGTTCATATAATAACTCACGTATTTTACGAATAAGTAGTACTTCATGATGCTGATAGTAACGTCGATTACCTCGTCGCTTTACTGGTTTAAGTTG
The DNA here is from genome assembly GCA_964549145.1 of uncultured Methylophilaceae bacterium. Lineage (GTDB taxonomy): Bacteria > Pseudomonadota > Gammaproteobacteria > Burkholderiales > Methylophilaceae. The sequence goes on along the minus strand of CAZJUK010000008.1, from coordinate 3,207 downwards.
GGTAAATTCTTGCTCCCAATAACGTAATACATGCGGTTTAACCCCGCATAATTCACTCACCTCACCAATCGTAAAGTAACGTTTAGCGGGGATAGGTGGTAACTGTACTTTTTTTAGTTGATCTACCATTGAAGTTTATGAAGAATAATGCACTTCTACTTTACTCTTTAACTTTTGACTTGCATGAAAGGTGACCACACGACGTGCTGATATAGGTATTTCCTCACCTGTTTTAGGATTACGGCCTGGTCTTTCAGATTTTTTTCGTAATTCAAAATTACCAAACCCTGATAGTTTTACGCTATCACCAGATTCAAGTGAAGCCCGCACTTCTTCAAAAAAGGCTTCTACCATATCTTTAGCTTCCCTTTTATTGAGTCCTACTTGCTCAAAAAGCAAATCAGCTAAATCAGCTTTTGTTAATGTCATAAATACTCCCCGCCTTGCTATTACTTAGTTTTAGTTTTATTGCTCAATTTCTTAACCGTGCATTAAATTTATTTTCGAGCAATTTCAGCAAATCGGCCGTTGCAGACTCTGCTTCAGTGTCTATGAGCGTTTTGTTAGTATCTTGCATAAGTATAAGAAAGGCAAGGCTTTTTTTGTTTTCTGGAACACCTTTCCCTTGATAAATATCAAATAATCGTATTTCTTGCAACAACGGAATATTGGCCTTATATGCAGCGTCAATAATTGACTGCGCTTCAATATCATGGTCAACTAATATTGAGATATCTCGCCTTACTGCTAAAAATTTAGACACTTCATTATATTTAGGCAACTCTCCCTCAAGCAAAGGTGTTGTTTCTAATTCAAACAACATGGTACTTTTAGGTAAATCATATTTTTGCTGCCATTTAGGGTGTAACTTTCCTAACCACCCTATTGGCTTGTCTTGCATGTAGATGCGAGCAGTTTGCCCAGGGTGTAGTGCTGGGTGCTCTTCTTGCTTATATTGCACTTGGTGTCTCGTTAAGCTATCTACTGTGGCTTTAGCATCATAAAAATCGATATCACGGTCTTCATCACCCCATTGTTCAGGCAGCGCAGAACCATAACAAAGCCCAGCGATATTGTTTTGTTCTTTATAGCCTGTTTGATTTCGATGGAACGTAGTCCCTAACTCAAATAACATCGCACGGCCTTGTTTGCGATTTAAGTTATAAACTAATGCATCTAGCAAGCCTCCAAATAGACTGCTGCGCATGACGCTCATATTACTAGCGATAGGATTTTTTAACTTAATAGGACTATTGTTTTTTAACAACCCTGTTTCCCAACTTTCCTCAACAAAACTATAAGTAACTATTTCTTGATAACCTCGCGCTTGCATTACATCTTTAAGCCAAACAGCATTCAATGTAGATTCACTAGTTGGCAGTATCTTTAAACTGGCGGTAGGTGCAACTGCTGCGATTCTATCGTAACCGTGTAAACGGGCGACCTCTTCAATCAAGTCTTCTTCTCTTGCAATATCAAAACGGTAACTTGGTGCTTGCACTGAAAAGCCAGCCGACGTTTCTTCAAAATTAAAGCCTAGTTGGGTAAGTAGTTTCCCTGTGTCTTGCTTAGAAATTTCTAACCCTAACACTGAGAGCAAGCGTGCATGCCGCAATGTGACGGTATTGCGTACAGGCAAGTTTCCAACAACACTGGTTACTTCACCTACTTGGCCTCCACAAATTTCTAATACTAAGGCTGCTGCACGATCCAACACATTTTTTGTATTGCCGTAATCAACGCCACGCTCAAAACGATATGATGAATCAGTGCTTAATCCCAAGCGTCGTGCTTTTCCCGCCATCACATTGGGTGTAAAAAATGCACTTTCTAAAAATATTGAGGTAGTAGTTTCGGTGACAGATGTAGGCTCACCACCCATAACCCCTGCCAATGCAATCGCACCATCTTCATCGGCAATGACTAAGTCATCATTGGCAAGCTTTACATCGTTACCGTCTAACAGCTTTATGGTCTCACCCATTTGGGCAAATCGCACATTGATTGCACCATGGAGCTTAGCTGAATCAAAGGCATGCATCGGTTGGCCAAGCTCTAAAAGCACATAATTAGTAATATCAACTATCGCACTAATGGAATTGACGCCGCTTCTTCCAAGGGCTCGTTGCATCCACATAGGCGTATCAGCTTTTGCGTTCACACCTTTTACCAGTCTGCCAAAATACGCAGGACATGCCTCTGGCTCACTAACACTAACAGTAAGCTTTTTAGTGCCATCTGTTACGAGAGTAGCAATCACTGGCGGTGTTAATGTAGCACCAGTAATAGCAGCAACATCTCTAGCAACACCTAAGATACTTAAGCAATCTGCGCGATTTGGCGTAAGTTTTAAGGTATACAACTGATCATCTAGTACCAGATAATCACGTAAGCTCTTACCTACTGGTGCGTCGCTAGGCAACTCAATTATGCCAGCCGCATCAGTAGAAATACCTAATTCCTCAGCTGAACACAACATGCCAAAAGACTCAACACCGCGCAGTTTAGCTTGTTTAATAGCAAAGCCAGGCAATACCGCACCCATTTTGGCACAGGCCACCTTTAAGCCTAGTCGTGCATTAGGAGCACCACATACTATTTGTAATGATTCGTTGGAATCTACTTTTACTTTGCAAACTTTTAAACGATCAGCATCCGGATGTTTATCAGTCGCAACAATTTCACCAATTACAACATGATTAAACGCGTGTGCAACTGGTTCAGTTTTCTCGACTTCTAGCCCTGCCATTGTCATTGCATGACCAAGTTCATCAGTACTTAAACTTGGGTTAACAAATTGGCGTAACCAGTATTCAGAAAATTGCATGTTTTATCTCTATTTGTGTCTGCTAATAAAAGTACGTTAACAAGTTACTTGTTGAATTGTTTTAAAAAGCGCATATCGTTATTAAAAAAGTGTCTTAAGTCATTCACTCCATAGCGCAGCATCGCTAAGCGTTCTACACCCAAACCAAAAGCAAATCCTTGATATTTTTCGCTATCAATATTTACATGCTTAAATACTTCAGGATGCACCATACCGCAACCCCCAATTTCTAACCACCCACCTTCCCAGCTCATATCCATTTCAGCTGATGGCTCAGTAAATGGGAAAAATGAAGGTCGAAAACGCACGGTTAAATCCTCACGTTCAAAAAAACGTTGTAAGAAATCTTGCACCACACCTTTTAAATTAGCAAAGCTAAT
>CAZJUK010000007.1:0-40478 GCA_964549145.1 uncultured Methylophilaceae bacterium | reverse complement strand
CATGGCATTGTGCATGAGGGTGTGAGTGCTTACCCGCAAGCTGTTACTGCGCAAATGGTGATAAATTTTCTAGAAGGCGGCGCAGCAATTAATGTGTTTGCAGAACAACATCATTTTGATTTACAGATTGTAGATAGCGGTGTTAATTACGATTTTGATTTGAGTGAACCTTTAACCCATGCAAAGATAGCGCATGGCACGAAAAATTTTTTACATGAACCAGCAATGACAAAAGTGCAGTGTGAGCAAGCGCTTACACGTGGTGTAGAGATTGCTCAGAAGACACTCAGTAAAAAAAGCAATGTAATTGGGTTTGGTGAAATGGGCATTGGTAATACCTCATCAGCAAGTTGTTTAATGAGTGTGTTATGCGGTTTTCCGATAGCAGAATGTGTGGGGCGTGGCACAGGCTTAGACGAAGTTACATTGAGCAATAAAATTGGTTTGTTAGATCAAGCTGTAAAAAGACATAATGTAAAAGATGATGTGCCTTTAACCGTATTGACTACTTTCGGCGGCTTTGAAATCGCCATGATGGTAGGAGCTATGTTGGCAAGCGCAGAGGCTAAAGCAGTATTGCTAATAGATGGTTTTATTGCTACTTCTGCATTATTAGTGGCAGCAAAAATACAGCCAAATATATTGGCGTATTGTATTTTTACACATTGCTCGGATGAAGCTGGACATGAAAAAATGTTACAGCATCTAGATGTGAAGCCTTTGTTAAATTTAGGGTTATGTTTAGGCGAGGGCACTGGCGCCGTATTAGCTTATCCTTTAATTGAATCCGCAGTTAATTTTTTGAATCAAATGGCGAGTTTTGGATCTGCTGGAGTGAGTGAGAAATTAAATGCTGATTAAAGCTTCCCTAAAACAGTGGCGTTACTTTTTATTAGCAATTGGATTTTTTACGCGTATCCCTATGCCTACTCATGCTAATTTCCAAGAACATGATCTCAATCACGCGACTAAGTATTTTCCTTTAGTTGGTATATTGGTTGGCTTGGTAGCAGCTATTTTTTTTTATTGTGCACTTTTTATTTTTCCACAAGTTATTGCGGTTTTAATCAGTATGGCAAGTACGATTTATTTAACAGGAGCATTTCATGAGGACGGTTTAGCCGATAGCGCAGACGGGTTAGGTGGTGGCTGGAGTCAAGAACAAATGCTTAGTATTATGCAAGACTCGCGATTAGGAACATATGGGGCGGTAGCTTTGTTTGGAATGTTACTTGTTAAATTTCAAACATTGAATACTTTGCCAACCATATCCATCCCGTTTATTTTGATAGTAGGGCATAGCTTAAGCCGGCTCAGTGCAGTATGGTTGATGGCAAGTGCCGATTATGTACGATCTGTAGGTAAGAATAAACCAATTGCCACACAAATTAGTGCTTCACATTTGTTGCTTGCAAATGGCATTGGTTTTTTGCCTTTTTTAAGCTTACTTATTATTATATTTAATCATTACTCATTATCAACAATGATTGAATTAATACTAATAATAAGTATCCCATTGGGTATAGTTTGGTTTTGGTGGAGAGCCAAGTTGCTTAAAAATATTCATGGTTATACAGGGGACACGTTAGGCGCAATGCAACAAATCACAGAATTAACATTTTATTTAAGCATGCTCGCTTTTACTTTACGTGTTGGTGGTATGCAATGAAAATAAGTTTAATTAGGCATACCACTTTGCAAATACCTGAAGGCATTTGTTATGGGCAAAGTGATGTGGATGTTTCAGAGCGGTTTAATGACGAACTAGATAAACTTAAACCAAAATTAATTAATGATGAGTTTCATGCAATATACGCTAGCCCATTACAACGTTGTAGCAAATTAGCACATGCGCTGAATCTTGGTGATGTGATGCATGACCACCGCTTAAAAGAGCTGGATTTTGGTGATTGGGAAATGCAGCCGTGGAATGATATGCCACGTGACTATTTTGATGAGTGGGCGCAAAATTATGCAGAACTTGCGCCACCAAATGGTGAAACATTTACCCAATTGCAGCAACGTGGTGTGATGTTTTTAAATGAGATGCTAAACAAGCATGCACAACAGCATATTGCTGTTGTGTCACATGGCGGTATGATACGCGCACTGATTGCTTATGTTTTGAATATGCCTTTAAAGAGTTTGTTTAGATTTAACGTGGATTATGCCAGCATTACGCAATTAAACTTTAATGATGATGTGCCAAAAATTGAATTTGTGAATCGATAGGTTTTCGAGTTGCTAAATAATGCTTAAGCAATAACGTTAATTACTTCACCCATGTATTCAATCGTTTGACCTGGTCGAATTTTAGCAGTTCTACGTAATTCAACAGCACCGTCTACTTTGACCAATCCATCCGAAATAATCATTTTAGCTCTACCACCACTCTCAGCTAAACCGTTTGTTTTTAAGCAATCGCATAGCGCAATATATTCGCTTGTTAGTATAAATTCCATCTTTATTAACCCTTTAATTTAAGTGGTAAGCCAGCAGCAACAAAGCTAACTTGGTCAGCTATTTTGGCGATGGCTTGATTTAATCTACCTTGCTTGTCTTGAAAATCACGGCTTAATTCACCCATAGGCACAATGCCCATGCCGACTTCATTGCTGACCAAAATAATGTTATTTTTTAATGTGGGGAGTATTGAAAGTAATGCTGCTTGTTCTTTATCCCAAGTGACTGATGTAGGTGATTCGCAATCGGGACAAATACATTGCGCTAACCACAGTGTTAAGCAGTCTACAATTACGCATTGTTTTTCTATAGCGTGATTGGATAAGGTGTCCGCAAGATTAAATGGTGCTTCAATAATATTCCAATCTTTTGGCCGACGTACTTGATGGTGTGCAACACGTTTCGCAAACTCATCATCGGCCACTTGCGCTGTGGCAATATAAGTAACCGGCAAATTACTTTTGATGGCGAGGTTTTCGGCATAACTACTTTTGCCAGAACGTGCGCCACCTAAAATTAAGTGAGTAGGCATGCTATTGTACCTTTTGCCATTGTTGAATAATGTTTTCTAATTGTTTTAAGCCATGTGCGAATACCGATGGGCCAGGCTGTAAAATATCAACTGATTTTATTTCATATATAAAATTATTTTTTACAGCTGGTATTTCAGCCCATCCATCTCTTGCCGCAAGCTTTGCAGGTTGAAATTTTTTACCACACCATGAACCAATAATAATATCGGGTTTACGTGAGGCAACTTGCATTGGCGTTACGATACGGTCATTAGCACTATGATGTTGTGTTAATTCAGGAAAGCAATCCTTGCCACCGGCAATCTCTATAAGCTCAGATGCCCAACGTATACTACACATCATTGGTTCATCCCATTCCTCGAAATAAACGATGGGGTTATGCCTTAGTTGGCGGGCATTTCTTTTTGTGATTTCAATTTCATTTTGTATTTTTGATACTATGTTTTCTGCTTTTTGATTGGCACCAACTAAAGAGCCTGTCGTGATAATCATACGCAAAATATCATCAACTGATCGTTGATTAAATACATGTACCTCAATACCTGCTTTAATTAGTGTGGCGGCAATATCAGCTTGGAGGTTAGAAAAACCTAATACTAAATCTGGTTTTAAATTTAGAATTTTATCTATGTTGGCACTAGTAAAGGCCGAAACTTTGGGTTTTTCTTTACGGGCAATTTCAGGCCTTGTGGTATAGCCAGATATGCCTACAATTTTAGCTTGCTCACCCAGCATATAAAGTACTTCAACAGTTTCTGTGGTTAAACAGATAATGCGTTGCGGTAACAAGTTCACTTATCTTCCCATTCATTCTCCATCAGCATTTCAGATAATGGTTTTTCTTTTTTCCAACCTTCTTCCACTAGCATGGGAGCTTTGTAGAAACTATTCACATGGCCTAAGCACAATATAGCAACAGGCTTAGCATCTTTTGGTATATTGAGTAACTTACCTAATTTGGCAGGGTCAAAAATGCTTACCCAGCCCATGCCTAATCCTTCGGCACGGCTAGCTAGCCATAGGTTTTGAATTGCACAGCTGACAGATGCAATATCCATCTCTGGTAGTGTGCGACGGCCAAAAACATGTTGTTTGCGTTGGTCGCATAAACTCACTACTAATAGCTCCCCACAGTCTAAAACACCTTCAACTTTCAGTCGCATAAATTCAGCCATGCGAGCAGTATTTTCATATTCCCCAATTGCTTGCGAAGTTTTAATACGTTCTTCATTCACTAACTGGTGAATGCTATGACGTAAACCTTTATCTGAAATACGAATAAACCGCCAAGGCTGCATTAAGCCAACACTAGGTGCATGGTGTGCAGCTTGTAGGACTTTGGTTAATAATTCCGGCTTAATTGCTGTTGGCAAGAAGTGCCGCATATCACGGCGCTCTTCAATAACCTTATAAATGGCGGCTTGTTCTAATTGAGAGTATGCGTGAGACATGTTTTTTATAAAAAAAGCCGCTAAATCAATGCGGCTTTAGTTAATACTTTTTTCATGGTTAAAGTTGACTGGCCAAAACTTACACTTTTGCAGTGGAAGAGACGTTTAAATTGCGTAATAACATCACACTAACCCAAATAATAGCGAAATACATAGCGGCATAGCCCATCCAGCCTGGTAAGTATTCCCAACCATGCTGCATAGATTCTATGATGCCATTGTCTGGGAAACGACCTGAAAACAAATAGTAAGTTTGCGTTGAAATAATAAAAGCTAGCAAGCTCGTCACCAATGCTGTGGTAGAAAATTGTAAAGCTGAAAATGCATCGTGCTGTTTGCTTAACCATAGCCCGCCTAACCACATGGCACCATAAGCAGGAATTAATCCCCAATACCCATCTGTTAAGCAAAAACCTTGCATTGGGTCGAGTGCGGCAGCACCAAAATCAATCATACTAGCAAGTATGAAAAAAGCCCCAAACCAAATAGCACGTTTTAGCAACAAACCGCCTAGTAAAAATAATACAATGCTAGCGTCAGGCAATGAAACCTGAGTGAGCACATGACTGCCGCGAGTCAGCAGCATGAAAAATGCAATGGCTACGGCAATTAAGATGGGTTTAGTGAATTGTGATTGCTTCATAAATGTCTCCAATTTCATTGGTTCATATCATACCATTTTAAAATCAATTTAATTGCCATCTTAAATTTACAAAAAGATTACTACCGGGGGTGTTGTAAACAAACCCAGTGGTGCTTGGGTCTCCATCAAAAGCTAGCGCATAGTCTTTATCGAATAGGTTGTTGATACGCGCTTGGACTTTCCATGTCGGATTAATTGTATATTCAGAAGAAAGGTTAAAAAGAGTATACCCAGCTAATGAAAGCTCATTGTTTACGTCGTTATAGCGTTTCCCGCTGCTAATGGCTTCCATACCTACGTTCCAATTATTAGCTTGATACAAGACATTTGCTTTTGCATGCCTGTTGGCACGTCTAACAAGCAGGTTGTTTGTTTCATCATCTCTAGGAGATTGTATGTCAATGCTGCCGGCAAATTGCAAGCGGTTATGTCGATGACTAGCTGCTAAAGTAACGCCTTTAAGCGTTACTTTATTTGCATTAAAGGGAACGAAGGATGCATCTAAAGCGATAAGATCTCTTATTTTGTTCTCATAGGCAGTAATACTTGCTAGTGTATTCTCATCTTCATAGCGCAAGCTGGCTTCAACATTATCAGACTTTTCTGGCTCTAAGTTTGGATTGCTAGTAGCAAACCCGAAGAAGTCAGGAAAATATAAATCATTAAATGTAGGGGCTCTAAAAGCTTTACCGTAACTTGCTGTTGCTTGCCAATTATCGTTAAACCGGTAGCCATATCCTGCACCGCCAGTGTTTTGAGTATCGAATGCAGAGTTATGGTCATCTCGATAACTTAGTTGGATACTATGCGGACCTACGTTTGCTAAATAACTGACTACATATGCATCATTATTTCTCTCAGTTTCATTAAAATCAGTGTTAGAAGTCACTTCCTCTTCTAACCTTTCATACATTAATGTTAGCGTACCAACGGGCAGTTTAAGGTCATTTTGCCAATTTAATTGTTTTTGTTGGGTATCAAACTGGCTGCCCATAGGCGCATTAAATTCGTCAAAACTATCAAGCTTATCTTGGCTAAAACCGAACTTGAGTTTTGAGGTCCAGAAGTCTGTAAATTGATGACGACTGAAAATAGCAACGGCTTGTTGATCAATATTTGCGTTTGATGAAAAGTCAGTTGTATTAAAACGATTGTCGAAACGCGTATCGCCTTGGGAATTAAAAAACTGAAAACCAATTTGATGATTTAAATTAAAGTCATGTGTGACACTACCATTTACAGAAAGATTGCGATAACCATCGTCATCATCTAAATTTGGATTGTTGGTATCAAGGGCTGAAAAGCCGTCAGTGTCTTCAGCACTTAAATTAATTGCATAACTAGTATCATTGCCTCTTCCACTAACACCAACAGTGCCTCGGGACGTATTGTAAGTGCCATAACCTGCACTTGCATAAGCATTAAAATCACCATCACTTTTTTTAGTAAATATTTGAATAACACCACCTATTGCATCTTGGCCATATAAGCTTGTAGCAGGACCTCTAAGAATTTCGATACGATCAATTTGAGCTAATGATAAATTTTCGAGAGTGGTTGTACCTGTTGTTGCTGACTGTATCCTTAAACCATCAATTAAAATAAGTGTTTGATTAGAACTAGCACCTCGCAGAAAAATATTTGACGTTTTACCAGCACCGCCATTGTTGCTAATTTCTACGGCAGGTTGTAATTGTAATAACTCTACTAAGCTAGACTGGCCTGCGCGTTCAATTTCATCTTTATTAATAATAGTAACGTCAGCAATAACACTTTCTCTTGGCTGTTCTATGCGAGATGCTGTGACGACGACGTTATCTATTGTTAAATCTTCTGCAGCAAAAATAGGCGTGGCATATGCTAAGCCGATGAGACTAGCGATAATGGTTTTTTTCATATTTATTCCCTTTGCATGCGGCCCCGCATGCAGATTTTTATGCTTTTCAAGAAAAGCTTTGGTGATAAAGTCTAGGGAATAAAACAGAGTAAAATAGAAAAAACGCACTATTTTAATAATAGTACAGCTTCTCATAACCGTCACCCCGCGGTATTTCCTAGCGCGCCTAAATTAGGCAGGTCGTTGTGAGGCCGGTCTCCGGGCTTGCAGGATACGATTTATCACCTTCCCAAGCTTTTTAGCTCAGTGGTGTATTGATAAATCCACACTTGCTTACCGTTGCGGGGGCAGCTTAGGCATTGCTAAATTATTTGAATATAACTTAACGCACCTAATTCCCAGTTTCACCTTTATTAATCGATAATTAAATCAGGCACCTGACAACTGGCATTATTATAGGGTTTAAAAACTAAAATACAATTAATTTTTTATACAACATTAGTAAGTTAATCTACCAAATTACTTTGAATAGTACATGTTAGCTATTGACTAATATGATTTTTTTAAATTATAGTAGGCACATGGACGAGGATATAAAAAACTTAGAACAAAAAATTACCAAGCTCATTTCAATGTACAACACACTGTATGAGGCTAATGCGCAATTGCGTGAAGATTTATCTCAAGCGCAAACTAAAGCGGATGACCTTAAGCTTAATATGGATAAGGCCAGTAGTAAATTAGAGGGCGTGCTAGCGAGTATTCCAAAAAGTGAAGAGGTCGCATGAGCGAATCTAAACCCATCGATATCAATATTATGGGGCGTGAGTTTGCTGTTTCATGCACGCCAGAAGAGCATCAAGGCTTAATGGAAGCTGTAGATTACTTAGATAAAAAAATGCGTGATATTCGTGATTCAGGAAAAATTATCGGCGTTGAGCGTATTGCTATTATGGCGGCTCTCAACTTATCGCACGAAGTGTTAAACGCTAAATCTGGTGATATTGACATAGGAGACTATAAGCGCAGGATTAATTCTATGCAGAACCAGATTGATGAAGTGCTTGCAGAAGAAGCTAAGCTTATCTAAACCTTTCGTACTAAAATCTGTCACAATTTCACATTACAATACATTTGTTTTTTCTGGTGTTGCCTGGGCCCACATTCCTTGAACTAGTTTACATTTTAGGTTTCGGCTCATCAGGTTGCGGTGTGATCGCTCTAAGTTGGGTAGTCTTTTAAGATGCCCTTGGCGAGTGGACCTAAAGCGCCTTAGGCTGTTACCACCTGACCTTATTGGTTCAGGATGAGCGGCTCAGGTAACACCAGAGAAAATAAATTCTGATTTTATTACCATAGTTGCTGCATTATCTTATCTTTAACGCAGCGCGTGGTACTTTAAGTCGGCCAAACTTACAATATCCAAACACTTTTCGTGGCAACTTTCTAAAACCACTGGTGGTGCAAAGCCTGCCTCACTTGCTGCAAGCCAACGAGCTGCGCATACGCACCATCGATCACCATCACGTAAACCATCAAAACCGAACTCAGGTCTTGGTGAAGATAAATCATTACCTTCTGAGATTGAAAAAGCTAAAAACTCATCGGTCACCTGTACACATACAGTGTGGCTTCCTGTGTCCTCAGACCCTGTTTCACAACAACCATTGCGTGTAAAGCCGGTGAGCGGAGTTAAACTACATACTTGTAGGTTCGTTCCTAAAACATTCTGCGCCATACTATCTACCCTAAAAATTTAAACTTCATTTATGATAACAAAAAGTACATAATTTTTTGGAGATTATATTCTCATGCGTTATTGGCTTATGAAATCGGAACCATCAGATGTTTCAATTGATGACATGGCAGGCTTTAAAGATCAAACGATCGATTGGTATGGTATTCGTAATTATCAAGCACGTAATTTTATGCGTGACCAAATGCAAATAGGTGATGGCGTATTTTTTTATCACTCTAATTGTAAAACCCCGGGTATTGTGGGCATTTGTGAAGTGAGTCAACTAGCGTACCCAGATCGTTTGCAATTTATTGAAGGTCACAAATATTACGACCCCAAATCTACCTCAGAAAATCCACGTTGGGTTAATGTAGATGTGAAGTTTGTACGTAAAACACTTTTTTTGAGCTTAAAAGAAATGCGGACTATTCCAGAACTAGAAAATTTGCGTATTTTGCAACGCGGAAATCGTTTATCAATCACTCCAGTCGATCCAAGAGATTGGAAATTTATTAACAACCTATTGAAGGATTAAGCCATGAGTGAACTAGCGATAATAGGTAAGAAATTATTTTAAACAGATTGAATTAAAAAAGGCGCTTTAAGCGCCTCTTTTAATTGCTATTAAACTAAAGCTTAATAGACGAAACTTTAGTAACTTATCTTAGTATCTAAACTGCCCATAGATTTAGGGTAAGTCACTATACCCCAAGGCATATCAGTTACTGTAATTTGCTTAGTTGCCTCTAGTTTTTCTGTATCAATCACAAAAACCGCATCAGATTTACCGCAAGCCAACAGCAATTGTTTGTCATCTGGCGTAAAGCTAAAGTGCCAGCAACGGTTACCTGTAGGAATGTCTTTAATTTTTTCATAGGTTGTTGCATCAAATACTTGCAGCGCTTTTTCTTTATTAGCTGCTACATAAATATGCTCACCTGTTGCATCAAAAGAAATACCATAAGGCACTTTGCCTGTATCTACAGTGCGTACTACGTTGTAGTCTTTATCAATCACCATAAATTTGTTGCCATACTCGAGGGTGGCTAAAAAAGTCTGACCATCTGGTGATAATTTAATACCACGTGGGCGGTCACCATATTCATGCGTGTGTATGGTTTTAACCAGCTCTCCACTCTCGATATTGTGCACAGTAACTGTATTATCTGCTTCATTAGTAATAACAATTTCCTTGCCGTCAGCTGAAAATTCAATGCCTTCAGTTTCTGGGCCACCAACGATGTCTTTAATTTTTTCACCTTTTGCTAAGTCTACAATAGCTATGCGCGCTGGAATTTTGTCATCGTCATCTTCTTCAGCTTCTTTAGAGCCTGGTTTTGGTGGTGGGCCACCGATAGCGCTTGGCTCAGAAGAAATGAACACAAAATTACCATTAACACGCACAAATTCTGGATTTTTACCTACTTTGATTTGATCGAGCACTTCACCAGTTGCGGTATCAATCACTGAAATACTTTCGTTCTCACGTGTTGCAACTATTAGTTTTGTGCCATCATCAGTAATGCCTAAACCACGCGGGCCTTCAGCTTTTACGTCAAAAGTATTCACTACTTCCATTGTGGCTAAATCAATCACACTAACGCCAGCAGTATCTGATTTTTGACTAGTGACGTAGGCAAAGCCAGAAGTAGCCACATTATCATTACTCATTGCTCCCGTCGGTTCATCGACTGATTCTTCTTTACTACAGCCAGCAATGCCTGTGATGAGCGCAAGCATTAGTATGCTTATGCGTGTTTTCTTTAAAATTGGTATCACTTTCATTCATTCTCTCCAAAGTCTTATTTATTAAAATCTTAGGTGCTAAAAGGTCTATTAATATCTGTGCAAGATTTATGCTTACTATTGTTTGAAATTATTATTCAATATGATCATACACTTAAATTTAACGATTAATTTCGTTAGGCCCATTTAAACCAAATGGTTGTTCTTATCATCCATTTAGTTTACTTAATTAACCTAAAAATAGTTTATAGGCAGGATTTTGTGTTTCATCCCAGTATGGATAACCTAAGCTATTTAGGAAATCAGTAAAATCATTAATTTCAGTTGGCGGCACTTGCATACCGACTAAGACTCTACCAAAATCAGCACCATGATTGCGATAATGAAAAAGGCTAATATTCCAATCGTGACGCATTACGTCTAAAAAGTTCATTAGCGCGCCTGGCTTTTCAGGGAACTCAAATCTAAAAACAACTTCATTTTTAGCTTCAGGTGCATGGCCACCTACTAAATGGCGCAAATGCAGTTTGGCGACCTCATTACTGGTTAAGTCTAGTGCTTTTAGGCCTTCAGTATTTAGGTTTTTCACTAACTGCTCAGCCTCTGATGGGTCATGGATTGTGACGCCAACATAAATGTGCGCTACTTTTGGGTCTGAGTAGCGGTAGTTGAACTCTGTAATATTTCGACCACCCAATAAGCGACAAAATGCTTTAAATGCACCTGGCTTTTCAGGAATAGTTACTGCAAGCACGGCTTCGCGTTTTTCTCCAATTTCAGCACGCTCTGCAATAAATCTTAGGCGATCAAAATTTACATTCGCACCTGATGCGATTCCGATAAAAGTTTTATCTTCTATTTGTTCACGTTCAATATAGGATTTAATGCCCGCTGTAGCCAATGCGCCTGCAGGCTCTAAAATAATTCGGGTATCTTCATATACGTCCTTAATCGCAGCGCATATCGCATCGTTGTCGACCACAATCATTTCATCTACATATTTTTGGGCGAGTTTAAATGTGTATTGGCCAACTTCCTTCACGGCAGCGCCATCAGCAAACAATCCGACTTGGTCTAGTACAATACGTTTGCCTGCAGCAAGTGACTTGGTCATGGCTTCTGCATCTTTTGCTTCGACACCAATCACTTTTATTTCTGGACGTTTTGCTTTCACATAAGCAGCAATCCCTGCTAATAATCCACCACCACCCACACAACAAAAAATAGCTTCTATTGGACCTGTGTGTGTATTTAATATTTCCATTGCTATTGTGCCTTGTCCAGCAATTACATCAGGGTCATCATACGGATGTACAAAGGTTAAGTTTTCTGTTTTTTTCAGTGCCAATGCATGTGTGTATGCATCTGAATAACTATCACCTATTATTACGACTTCAGCTCCAAGGTTTTTAACAGCTTCGACTTTAATTATAGGTGTAGTGGTTGGCATAACAATGACAGCACGACACTTAAGTTTTTTCGCCGCTAACGCTACACCTTGTGCATGGTTACCTGCGCTTGCGCATATTACACCTTGAGCCAACGCCTCAGGTGATAAATTTACCATTTTGTTATAGGCGCCACGACATTTAAATGAGAATACAGGCTGCATATCCTCACGCTTAAGTAGCACCTTATTTTTTAGGCGTTTTGACAAATTAGGTTGAGAATCCAATGCCGTTTTTATTGCAACATCATAAACGCGTGAATTTTCTATTTTTTTACAATAATCGACTGACATACTTAGGTGTTTGTAATCTAGGGTGTTGTAATTTTTAAAAACTGTTGAGCAGTGTATAGTTATACATTTGTAATATTATAAAGACTTTGTTAAGGATTTACTTATAAATGGCATATACACAAGACGAATTAAAGCAACAAGTAGCAAAAGCGGCAGTAGAATATGTGAAAGAAGGCGTTATTGGTGTGGGTACAGGCTCCACAGCTAACTTTTTTATTGAAGAGTTGGCTAAAGTAAAACATAAAATTGAAGGTGCAGTTGCCAGCAGTGAAGCAACCGCAGAACGTTTACGCGGTCATGGTATCGAAGTATTTGATTTAAATAATATTGATGGCCTCGATATTTATGTTGATGGCGCCGATGAAATTACAGAGCACTTGCATATGCTTAAAGGCGGTGGTGGTGCATTGACACGCGAGAAAATTGTAGCAGCGGTGGCGAAACAATTTATCTGTATATGTGATGAGACAAAATTTGTACCAGTGATGGGTAAGTTCCCATTGCCCGTAGAAGTGTTGCCAATGGCACGTAGTTATGTGGCACGTGAGCTAGTTAAATTAGGTGGTCAGCCAAAATTACGTGATTTCACAACGGATAATGGCAATCTGATTTTAGACGTACATAACTTAAATATTAAAGACCCGATTGCAACAGAATCTGCAATCAATCAAATTGTTGGGGTAGTCACCAATGGATTATTTGCATCTCGTGCAGCTGATGTATTATTACTGGCAACGGCTAATGGTGTAAAAACTTACAAATAACTAATAGTATTTAAAAAACCCCGCACTAAGCGGGATTTTTTTGTAACTAGTTTTATATTAAACTCAGTGACTACATTAAGCCCAATGCTTTAAAAGTAGATTTCATTTTTGCAACACTATAGCCATAGATAACATTTCCTTTGACATCTAAAACAGGCACCCCTCTACCACCAAGTGCTTTATGACCATCGCGGCCTCTTGCTGTTTTTTCAATATCATATTCAATGTATTTAATGTCATTTTCGGCTAAAAATGCTCGTGTTTTTTTACAATAACCACACCAACTAGTGGCGTATAAAATCACATTTTCATGCGTTGCTACGCTCACTTGTTGTGATTCAGCTTTATAAAAATATTGAAATAAAAAAGCAGCAACAACTAATAGAACAATTTTCTTCATTACATAGCCTCTATATTTTCTTGAATGCTATCTTATTTATTCTCTGGCACATAACCTTCTGCAGAGTCTGCACCTTCACCGAAAAAGTACTTTTCAGTTTGCTCAGTTAAATACTTTCGTGCTGCTGGGTCAGCTAAACTTAAGCGATTTTCATTTACTAACATGGTTTGTTGTTTTAACCATTCAGCCCAAGCTTGTTTTGAAACTTCTAAATAGATGCGTTTGCCTAATTCACCAGGATAAGGAGGAAAATCCATCCCGTCTAATTCTTTGCCTAACTTAATACATTCTACTATGCGTGCCATGGTTTGCCTTTTACTTAAGTTGTTTGATCATAAAAACAATATCATAACGCATGTTAAAATGCGCTCATATTTTTTTGATGGGTTTGATCATGAAAGATTCAAAAGATACATCTTCTTCGAAGCCATCTGCCCATGAAGAAAGCCCATTTAAAGGTAAAACAGGCTTGCGACGGTTAATTAATGCTTTTGGTTATTCATTAGCAGGTTTTCAGGCTGCGTTTAAACATGAGGATGCGTTTAGGCAAGAAGTGTTTTTAGCCATTGTGCTGATTCCTTTAGCTTTTTATTTAGAGCCACTGGCTTTGCATCGCGCACTCATGATTGGTAGTTTGCTATTGCTATTAATCGTAGAGTTAGTTAACTCAGCAATAGAAGCTGTGGTAGATCGTATCTCAGTTAAGCGACACGAGCTAGCAAAGCGCGCTAAAGATATTGCTAGCGCGGCAGTGTTCATTGCATTGGCTAACGTGGTAGTTATTTGGGTTTTAGTGCTTTTTTTCTAACGCTAAAAATTTTCTAACTGTGCAAGTCTCATCACGCTAAAAATCCACACGTGCACCAACGAGTATTGAGCGCTCGCCTGCTGGTGCAATATCTTTCAAAAATGAGGCGTGCTCTCTAATCTCCTCATTAAGTAAATTATTAGCTTTGGCATAAATCGCCATGTTGTATTTTATAGGTAAGCGATAAGAAACTATTGCGGTCACATTCGTGTAACCATCTGTCGCTAATTCATTTTGGCTAGTGCGATTTTGTTTAAATGCGTGCAACAGATCAAATCGTGCACTTAATCTATTTTTTTCATATTCCAATCCTGCTCCTAAACGCAGAGGTGATATTCGAGGCAGATAATCGTTAGTTTCTTTATCTTTGGCATGCACGTAATCGCCACTTGTTTTTAGTATTAAAGTGTCAGATAATGAAAACCTTCCTTCAGCTTCCAAGCCTTGAAATACCGCAGGTACTTCGCTAAATGCAGTAATAGGCAAACCAGAAGGGTCATCAATATTACCTGTATCAAATAAGCCAATGAAGTTGCTAAAGCGTGTGTAATAGGCACCTAAGCTGAATTTATGTTGCCCATTATCCCAGCGTAATTGTGCATCAACGCCGTTCGAACGTTCTTTTTTGAGATTGGTATCTCCAACTTCAAACTGACCTGTCGCCACATGCTCACCGTCGGCATACAACTCAAAATAACTAGGTGCGCGCTCATTGTGAGATAAGTTGCTAGCCAGAGACCATTGCTTATTGATATTGTATAAACCACCAAATGCCAAACTAGTCGTGTTGAAGTTATTGTCTTGTCCAGCACTGAAACCTGGACTATTTTTTGAATTGACTTCCGTACGGCCAGTACGGGCACCCATGGTGATTTTATGTTGGTTAATCGGTAGTTCTTCGTATAAATATAAAGCTTGGTTTTGTGTGTTCACGTCAGGTACAAATGCTTCCTCACCTAATGCTTCAAAATTGGTATTGCTAAATTGATAACCAATAACACCGTCAAAGCCGGCAATTGTTTGGTGTCCTGCTTCTAAGCTACCTTCAATACCACGGTTTTTAAAAGTTGTGCCTACTTCATTGCCTTCCAGTTCCACATGTTCATAATCGGTATGTGCCATACGCGCTTTTACACGATGAAATATACTATCTAATTCTGTGAACTCACTGGCGAGCTCGAGACGATCACTTTTCATATTGATGCGTACATCTTCTTCAGCCACAACACCGTAGTCGCTATTCATTGTTGCAATAGAAGCACCTATATAACCTTGTTCAAAAGTAAGCGCAGCGCCTATTGCTGCGCCATCATTTTGTGCATCGCTATTGACTAATGTGCCCTTATTTTCTCGAGGTGTGCTATCAGCTTCATTTTTACGGCGAGAAACCGCAAAGCCAGGAATGTTTAAATCATTGGTTTTGCGGTTATACACGTCAACATGTACTGCAAATTGATCATTACCTAAATCTACTACGACAGCTCCACTCCGTGTACTTGCTGGGCCACCAAAACTTGTTTCAGCACGACCAATGACACCGTTTAGTTGTTCTTTTGGGATCCGGTGATCAATTGCATTGACTACACCACCCACAGCATTACCACCATATAACAATGCTGCAGGGCCACGTATTACATCAATCTGCTCGATGATTAATGGATCTACACCCACCGCATGGTCAAAACTTAATGATGAAGCGTCTAATATACCAATGCCATTTTGCAATATTCGTACACGTTCTGCATCTAAACCACGAATCACTGGGCGTGATGCATTTGGTCCAAATTGTGTAGCTGATACACCGGGGATGCCGTTTAGCGTTTCACCTAATGTGCTTGCGCGGCGCGCATTTAGCTCTTTACCATTAATGACTGAAATGGGGACTACTAATTCATCAGACGCTACGCCTAAGGGATTACCAGTCACAGCAATTGGATCTAATTCGATACTTTTATCATCCGCAAAAGCTGAATTTGAGATTGCTAAACTTAAAGCGAAAACAATGGGTTTGATTTTTAAATTATAACGCGCCCATGGCAGGTGCCATGGCCTTACAAATAAGCACAACATGATATACCTTTATTAAAAATGATATGACGCTGCTTTAATAAGCAGACGCAAATTTATGAGTTAATAAAGGTTTTAGGCGGCGCACGAACACTGTAAGGTGAGGTTAATTGAAGCTTAGTTTTTGAAACTTGAGTTGTTGCAAATTTAAATGATGTTTTTAGTGATAATGTTGCGAATGTAGATTTAGTTAAGCCACTATCAGTATTGGCATAAGAAATACAAAAACTACATTGTTCAGCTGATGTGTTTTGCTCAGGTTGGGAATGTTCTGATGCATGATTGAGATGACTAATTTCATGCGCAACAACACCAAATTGCGTGACTGCAAATAATAAAATTAAGCAAAAAATTGCTGTAGAACGATTGAACATGGGGGTTATATTAGATTAGCTTAACAAAAAAGCCAAGTAATTTATTACTTGGCTTTAGATATTACTTATCTATAAATTTAAGCTGCGTAGTTTGCGCTTGCATAATCCCAATTAACTAAGCTTGTTAAAAATGTCTCAACAAATTTAGGACGTGCATTGCGGTAATCAATGTAGTAAGCATGCTCCCATACATCAATACATAGTAAAGCAGTGTCACCAGTCGTTAATGGCGTTCCAGCTGGGCCCATATTAACAATGTCGACTGAGCCATCAGCTTTTTTTACTAACCACGTCCAGCCAGAGCCAAAGTTACCAACCGCAGAAGCTTGGAAAGCTGATTTAAAATCATCGTATAAACCCCATTTAGCATTAATAGCGTCTGATAATGCGCCTGTTGGTGCGGCGCCACCATTTGGCTTCATGCAGCTCCAGAAAAAAGTGTGATTCCAAATTTGTGCTGAGTTGTTATAAATGCCACCAGAAGATTTTTTGATAATGTCTTCTAAGTTTGCATTTTCAAACTCAGTGCCAGTGATTAATTTGTTTAAGTTGGTAACATAAGCATTGTGGTGCTTACCATAATGAAACTCTAATGCCTCTTCAGACAAATGCGGTGTAAGTGCATTTTTTGCATAAGGTAATGCTGGTAGTGAATGTTCCATGGTGATCCTTTTCGTGAGTTATTAACTAATTCTAATTTTTATGAAGTATATTTTGCCATAATTAGTGTGACATAAAAACCATGTAAAAGTTGTGGGTTATCCTAATTAGCTATTATATTCCAAGTTATTTCTTTTTTGCTCTTGGGTGCGCTTTATCGTATACCTTAGTTAAATGCTGATAATCTAAATGCGTATACACTTGAGTAGTGCTTATATTGGCATGGCCTAACATTTCTTGCACGGCTCGCAAATCGCCACTAGATTGCAATACATGTGAGGCAAAGCTATGCCTGAGCATGTGAGGGTGTACCGATGAATCAATGCCTTGTTTAACGGCCCATTCTTTCATGCGATATTGTATATTGCGGGCAGACATTCGTTTACCTTGTTTGCTAATAAAGACTGCTTTTGTAGCTGGGTAATTAATAAGTAAGCTGGAACGATGTTTCAACCATTTTCGAATAGCATTAATTGCTTGAGCACCTAATGGCACAATTCTAGTTTTGTTACCCTTGCCCGTAACTGTTACCGTTCCCTCAGAAAAATCAAGTTGATCATTGTTCAAACCTACTACCTCGCTAAGCCGCAAACCAGATGAGTAAAAGAGTTCTAATATGGCATGATCACGGATGCTTAAAATATCATCGCCTTGAATATCAACTAGCTTGATAGCTTGCTCAATTGAAAGTGCTTGCGGTAGTGTTTTGGGGGATTTAGGTGCGCGTAAGCCTTTTGCAGGATTGTTATTATATCCATGGCGTTGTACTAAATAATCAAAAAAGCCACGCCAGCTAGATAGCATTCGTGCGATACTTTTGCCGCCTAATCCTTTGCTATGCAGGCTTGCAATATAACGACGAATATCCGTGGTTTGTACATTCTTTAAGGCAGTGTTATCACCTAAACGCATTAGCTCTTTAATATCGCGCGCGTAATTCTCTCTGGTTAGTGGGCTTAAGCCACGCTCAAAATTTAAAAATTTAAGATATTCAGCTAATAATTCCACAAGCTTTATCAATATGATTATTATTTTTAAAGGATGTATCTTGAAAGAGATGCACTTACGTGATCAGCCAGTTTTTGTAAAAAATCGGTACCCATACCAACATAGAAGCGGTTTTCTTGGTCACTAGATAATGCTAAAAACCCATAAGTTGACTCATTTTTAAGTGGTAAGACAGCGACCGATTTAGCAGGATCGATAAACCAGTCATCCAAATTGACCGTAGTTGGTGTTTCGCCACAGTAAACATTATGTATATTGTTTACCCATTTATGAACAGGTGCTTCAACTTCCTTAAAAACAAGATTTTCAGTATTGTTAATATCTAACGGGTTTGACCAAATTCGTAAGCAAGTGTCTGTAATGTTGAAATCTTCTGGCAGCTTGTGACTGATGAGTTGTTCGAGTGCATCAAAGTCTTTAGCTTGTTGCATTAAGATAAAAAAGTGATGCATTTTATTTGAAATTTTGTCATTGTCTTGCGCATTTAATACCAGTTCAGCGTAGCGTTCTTCAACAGCCTCTATTTTGTCGCGTTGGGCTAGTTGTTGCCTTTCCGCCAGGGATATGGTCCCGCCGCCATGTGGGCTCGGTAAATGAACGTCAGCCAGCAATGCTGCATTTCTTTCAAAAAACTCTGGGTTAGCTTGTAAATAACTCATTACTTCATCATCTTGCATCTTAATTCCTATTAATCAATCAATTTTTTAAATATCTATTTGACCTTCGAATACAATCTCGGCTGGACCTGTCATCATGACTGCATTTCCATCTTCATTCAATCTACTGCCAGACCAGACAATATTTAGTTGCCCACCACGTGTGTTCACCAATACAGGCGACTGTAATATGCCTATTTGAATGCCACTGACTACAGCGGCGCAAGCACCAGAACCACAACTTAAAGTTTCGCCACTACCACGCTCGAACACACGCAATTTTATTTCATGTGGACTCAATACTTGCATAAACCCTGCGTTCACCCGCCGCGGAAATAATGCATGTGCTTCAATTAGTGGACCTATTTTAGCGACTTCTGCATTATCTACATCTTCTACCAATGTTACTGCATGCGGATTACCCATGGAGACTACAGAAATAGAGAGGGTCTCATTGCCAACATTCAGGCTGTATTGTTGTTGCTCTGTCTCGACATTGAAAGGTATTTGATCCGGCGCAAAATGTGGAGCGCCCATGTTGACAGTGACTTGCCCGTTATCTTGCAATGCTAGTTTGATCATGCCGCTTGAAGTTTCAACTTTGATATTGTGTTCGCTAGTCAGACCTTTTTCGATTACAAAACGCACAAAACAACGCGCGCCGTTGCCGCATTGTTCAACTTCACCACCATCCGCATTAAAAATTCGATAGCGGAAATCTACATTAGGTGTTCTAGTTTTTTCTACCATCAGTAATTGATCACAACCTACACCAAAATAACGGTTGGCTATATGTTGTATTTGTTTTTTACTTAAGGTAACTGGGGAAGTGACACTGTCTATGACAACAAAATCATTACCTGCACCCTGCATTTTTGTAAAGTTTAACCTCATTACTCTATTTTAGAGGCAATAGGTAATTTCGTCATTAAATCTATGCTTTAATTCATGCTATTCATGAGAAATTTAAATTTTATGCAGATTCGGCCGTTATCTTATACAATAACGATCCTTTGTTTTTACACGCTTGCTTTAGCCTTTAGTTAGTATGTAATTTCATTTTTACTAAATTATAAATTTCAAGGCGCACAATGAGTGATTTTCTTTTTACTTCAGAATCAGTTTCTGAAGGCCATCCTGACAAATTAGCAGATCAGGTTTCCGATAGTATTTTAGATGCTATTCTAGAGCAAGACCCTACTGCACGAGTAGCAGCGGAAACATTAGCCAATACTGGCCTGATCGTGCTAGCTGGTGAGATTACTACTACCGCTAATGTTGACTATATTAAAGTCGCACGTGAAGCTATTAAACGTATTGGTTACGATAACGGTGATTACGGTATTGACTATAAGTCATGTGCTGTAATGGTTGCATACGATAAGCAATCACCTGACATCGCTCAAGGCGTTGATGCTGCGCATGATGACCCATTAGAAATAGGTGCGGGTGATCAAGGTTTAATGTTTGGTTATGCTGTGAACGAAACGCCGCAATTAATGCCAGCGCCAATCTGGATTAGTCATCGTATTATGGAGCGTCAAGCTGCACTGCGTAAAGACGGACGTTTGCCTTGGCTGCGTCCTGATGCAAAGGCACAAGTTACATTACAATACGTTGATGGTAAGCCGCATAAAATTGATACTGTACTGGTGTCAACACAGCACGCACCAGAAATGAGCTTGGAAGATATTCGAGAAGCAACTATCGAAGAAATTATTAAACCAATGTTGCCGCAAGACTTAATTAAAGGTGATATTAAATACTTAGTGAATCCTACAGGACGTTTTGTCATTGGTGGACCTCAAGGCGATAGTGGCTTAACAGGCCGTAAAATCATTGTTGATACCTATGGTGGTTCTGCGCCGCATGGTGGGGGCGCATTTTCAGGCAAGGACCCAACCAAAGTGGATCGTTCAGCTGCTTATGCAAGTCGTTATGTAGCTAAAAACATTGTAGCTGCTGGTTTAGCTGATAGGTGCTTGGTGCAGTTGAGTTACGCGATTGGCGTGGCGCAACCAACATCGATTATGGTGGAAACGTATGGAACGGGTAAAATTTCAAATGAGATGTTAACAAAGCTGGTCCGTGAGCATTTTGATTTACGACCAAAAGGTATTGTGCAAATGTTAGATTTGCTTCGTCCTATTTATGCTAAAACAGCGTCTTATGGTCATTTTGGCCGTGATGAGCCAGAATTTACATGGGAAGCTACAGACAAAGTCGCAGCACTAAGGGCATCAGTTGGCTTTTAAATGAAAATATAGCGAAATAGTGAATTGTATAAAGAGGGCTTTTTAGCCCTCTTTTTTTATTAATGCAATTAAGCATTAATAAAAATAATCTAGTTAATGTTAAAAACAATCCCAACCGATAAAGTTAGACTAGGTATGTATATCTGTGCGTTAAATGGTAGTTGGGTTGATCATCCTCTAAATCTGGTTGGGAGCCAAGTTTTTCGCTAAAACGCATGGTGCAATGGAAAGTGCATATTGATAAAGGTATTTTTAGAAATTTTGTTAAAGCGTTGATATCTATCCGATCGGTCCATTGGTGATCTTGAAATCTGAACGGCTCGCCGTGGTTATCGACAAGTCATCAAAATCATTATTAATACCTGTTGTAAAAGTATTTTTTCAACTAAGTCTAAATGCAAGGATACATGTAGAAGAGTTGGATTTATGTAAAGGGAATATTCGCGATGAGGTATTGGGGTATGAGTCAGCAGAAGGATGGAGTATATCGAATGTGGGTGAACTTTGGAGCGATGTGTCACTCTGATTCTTTGCAAATAAATAATTTAAAGATATAATGCACCCTTCTGAGGAACGCTGCGAGAGTTTTCCCAAATTCCTAGGCTCAGATATGTAGTAACGGCGTTCACTTTTAATTTGTCCGAGCACGGAATATAAAGGTGAGCGACTGCTTCCAGAGATGTATTTCCATGCTCAGTTTTCATTACACTTTTTTAGTTAGACAAGGAAAATTATGAACACTGTAGCTGATATCAAAGACTATGTAATTGCTGATATTGATTTAGCAGATTTCGGCCGTAAAGAAATTGCGATTGCTGAAACTGAAATGCCAGGTTTAATGGCCATTCGTGAAGAGTACGCAAAAGCGCAACCACTTAAAGGCGCACGTATTACGGGATCACTTCACATGACGATTCAAACAGCGGTGCTGATTGAAACACTTAAAGACTTAGGCGCTGAAGTGCGCTGGGCGTCATGCAATATCTACTCTACACAAGATCATGCAGCTGCAGCAATTGCTGCAGGTGGCACACCAGTATTTGCCGTTAAAGGCGAAACGCTGGAAGAGTACTGGGATTACACACACCGTATTTTTGAATGGACCGATGGTGGTTATTCAAACATGATTCTTGATGATGGTTGCGACGCAACAATGCTATTGCACATTGGACAAGATGCAGAAAAAGATTTGTCTGTTCTAGATAATCCAGGTTCAGAGGAAGAGATTTGCTTATTTAATTCAATTAAAGCAAAACTAAAAACGGATCCAACATGGTATTCAACACGTATCGCTGAAATTAAGGGTGTAACGGAAGAAACAACAACTGGCGTACATCGTCTATACCAAATGTTTGAAGATGGTAAATTGGCTTTCCCTGCTATTAACGTGAATGACTCAGTAACGAAATCCAAGTTTGACAACTTATACGGCTGCCGTGAATCGCTAGTTGACGCAATTAAACGTGCAACTGATGTAATGATTGCAGGTAAAGTAGCTATCGTGATTGGTTACGGTGATGTGGGTAAAGGTTCTGCACAAGCATTACGTGCATTATCGGCGCAAGTATGGATAACAGAGATTGACCCAATTTGTGCATTACAAGCAGCCATGGAAGGCTACCGTGTTGTGACGATGGACTATGCCTGTGAGCATGGAGACATATTTGTAACAACAACCGGTAACTACCACGTGATTACACATGACCATATGGTTAGAATGAAAGATCAAGCTATTGTGTGTAATATTGGACACTTTGATAATGAAATCGATATTGCTTCATTAGAAAAATATGAGTGGGACGAAATCAAGCCGCAAGTAGATCATGTGATTTTTCCAGATGGTAAGCGCATTACATTGCTTGCTAAAGGTCGTCTAGTGAACTTAGGCTGTGGTACAGGCCATCCTAGCTATGTTATGAGTTCAAGCTTTGCAAACCAAACCATTGCACAAATTGAATTGTTTACTAAAACAAAAGACTATCCATTGGGCGTCTATACCTTAGCTAAGCACTTGGATGAAAAAGTGGCTAGACTACAATTAAAAACATTGAATGCTGAGTTAACTGAATTGACGCAAGAGCAAGCAGACTACATTGGCGTAACAAAAGAAGGCCCTTATAAGCCAGAGCACTATCGTTACTAGTTAAACCGAACCGAGTTTTAAGAAAGGATTCAGGTATGAAATTATTAGCTGCATGGTTACTTAATGCGATTGCATTATTAGTTGTTGCTTATTTTGTACCTGATATCCATTTACGGGGTTTGGATGTGGCTTTAATTGCTGCAGTCATCATTGGTTTGGTCAATATTTTGATTAAGCCAATATTGGTTCTTTTGACACTACCAGTCACGCTATTAACGCTAGGTTTATTTATCTTGGTGATTAATGGTGTGTTGTTTTGGGGTGTAGCGCACTATCTTCAGGGCTTTAATGTCACAACTGTTATTGCAGGCATTATTGGGGCATTGGCTTATAGCGTGTGCTCTTGGTTGCTAGCAACCTTGTTAATTAGAAAAAATAAAACATGAAAAACATTCCTGTAAGTTTTGAGTTTTTCCCACCTAAAACGACAGAAGGTATCGCTAAATTACGTAAAACACGTGAGCAATTGTCGCAATTTAATCCAGAATTTCTCTCTGTTACATTTGGTGCTGGCGGCTCTACACGTGACCGTACGATGGAAACAGTATTTGAAGTACAAGCAGATGGTGTGCAAGCCGCACCACATATCTCCTGTATATCATCCAGTAAAGAAGAAATATTAGACTTATTAACAACTTACAAAAACAAAGGCATTAAACGTTTAGTCGCTTTGCGAGGTGACGTGCCTTCTGGTTTGGTAAGTGCAGGTGATTTTAAATATGCCGCAGAATTGGTTAACTTCATCCGTCAAGAAACTGGCGATTGGTTTCATTTAGAGGTAGCTGCTTATCCTGAGGTACACCCAGAATCAAGATCTGCAGCTAAAGACTTATATAATTTTAAAAATAAGGTGGATGCTGGGGCTAATTCGGCTATTACGCAATATTTTTATAATGCTGATGCTTATTTTAGATTCGTCGATGATTGTATAAAAAATGGAATTACGGTACCAGTAGTTCCAGGTGTGATGCCGATTTATAACTTTACACAATTAGCACGATTTTCAGATGCATGTGGTGCTGAAATACCGCGTTGGTTACGTATGCAGCTTGAAGCTTATGAAGATGATTTGCCTTCATTACGAGCATTTGGCACGGATGTCGTGAGTGAGATGTGTGCAAGGCTGCTGGCGGCTGGTGTGCCAAGTTTACATTTTTATACGCTAAACCAAGCAGGTATCATCTCAAATATTATTAACAATATTAAGCCAAGTTAGTAGCTGATGCTGCTCTTGTTATAAAAACGTAGGCATTAAACTTACGCTTTTATACTAAAGATATTATTGAATTGTAAGGCCCCGAGGGTTAAATACGGCGTCTTCAACAAATGCATAATCTTTCTCTCGCCCTTTATTCCAAAGCGCCATCATGGTAATCCAGCGCATTTCTTCTATCTTAATACGGTCTTGTTTAAGCGCCATCGCTCGATCAATAATCAAATCACGCTCAACATCATTAATCACACTAGCTTGCTGCAAGAAAATAACAAATCCTAGGCTTTCAATATTGATCTTTTTTTGTTCGCTTGGCGAGAAACAGCGCATAGCAGATTCTTGATGCTCGTAATCCAACTCTGGTGCATTTAGCATAGATTTCATTTGTTCGAACCAGTCAAATGCGCCGTCAATATCATTTTTTTCAAATCCTGCTTCAGACAACTCTTGCTCCATTATTTTGTCATCTGGTTGTGCATGGTTTGCAAAGTAATTTTCAAACATGAAAACTAAAACATCAAACATTATTTCTCCTAAAAATCTTTAGATAAACCTTTAAATGAGGCGTTGATACTGCCCACCTGCAATTGCAGTGATTTTTCCTTCTAGCTCAAGTGTTGTAAGCATGGAGGAAAGTGTCTCTGTCGTCAATCCTGTGCTGGAAAGTGTCATTTCGAATTAATAGCATTAAATCCCATAGAGTCTAGGACCGCAGTGGGTTCTGGGGCAGTTGGCGATGTCTTTTCATATGTCTCCGTTAACCCAGATGGGCTATACTCCGATAGTAGATTTTTGAGCTCATCGATAATATCCTCAGTGCTTTCCACTAACTTTGCGCCTTGTTTGATTAAAACATGACAACCTTTGGAAACAGGAGAGTGGATTGATCCAGGAATAGCAAAGACTTCACGTCCTTGCTCTGCTGCTAGACGTGCCGTTATAAGCGAACCACTACGTACATTAGCTTCAACAACCAAACAGCCTATGCTGAGGCCACTAATGATACGGTTTCGACGTTGAAAGTTTTGTGCTTTTGATGGTGTGCCCAGTGGGAATTCAGAGATAATCAGACCGCGCTTAGCAATTTTATGTGCTAAATCACGATGCCTTGCGGGGCAAACAATATCTAGACCAGTACCGACTACTGCAATGGTAGGAGCATTATTTTCTTGCTGACTTTTTAATACACCTCTGTGTGCCGCACCATCAATGCCTAATGCCATGCCACTAATAACGCATAAGCCTTGTTCGGATAAGTTTTGAGCAAAGTCTTCAGCATTTTTTTCGCCCTGTGGCGTAGCATTGCGACTGCCAACGATGGCAATGGATGGTTGATTTAGCCATTCTAAATCACCAATAGCATAGAGTATAGCGGGTGTATTGCTAATTTCTAATAAGCGTTTTGGGTAATGATTATCGGCGAGTGTGACGATATGATTATGATCTTTTTCTAACCAATTAAGCGTTGGTTGAATCGCTTCTTCATCAATATTTTGGTTTATTTTTTCCGCTAAACCAGCATTGATAACTTGTTTAAGCCGATTAAAACTAGCGTTGAAAATCTGCTCTGGTGAGCCAAATTTTGTCAATAACTGGCAAATTTCAGTGTTTCCGAGGCCTTCTATTAAAGTAAGCGCTATCCAATAAGCAGCCTCGTTACCTTCATAATTTTGCGACATTTATGGCGTATGAACAGCATCCAATGTATGCACAGAGGCAGATGCATTCATAATTAGGCCATAAGATACTTTGTCAAATGTTCTAAACACCATTAGTAAGCCAATGCGCTCATCAGGCAATTTTAATTGATCCGGCTCTAATGTAATTTCAGAACTAGAATCATCAATAGCCACATTCTTTGCCTGTGATCCAGACTCACCTTCAACGTATTCAGGGTCTCTAATCACTCGACCATAGCGACTAATCGCAAGCACATGACCTTCTTCTAAACCATCATTTTCACCTAAATTAATAGAAACCACAGTGTTTGGCCCAGCTTCTGCAACACCACCATAAATACGTAATACGCGGCCGCGCACTTCAGATTCTGGCGCGTGTGGCACATAGCTACTCCGGAATTCATCAGTCGACTCAATTAAGCGGTCTTTAATAAAAATTTCTTCTTTTGCATGCAGAATATCTGCTGAAGCTGGTTTGCCAAAACGAGTAATGTTTAAATCACCTAAATAAATAGCTTCGGTGCCAATGACTTCGCTAGTGTCAGGATCTATAAGCTGTTCGCCCGGACGGTATATGTCCCAGTGTACATTATTGCTTTCTTCAATATAGTTAATATAAACACGAGTGCCAGGACTTAAAATAACTCGGTTTTCCTGTGCTGCGACAATACGTGGTGCAGTATTTAACTGATCGTTTTCAATAAGCAAAGGTTGGGTTAAAAATGGCGTAATTACATTTGGAGCGATGGTTTTAATCGCTTCTTTTTCTAATTCCTCAATACGAACACCAGGTTGTAAAGTCACAGTTTCTCGCAGCAACCTTAGTGTTGGGTTTGCACCACTGGTATCTAGCACAACCACATCACCTGGATAAATAAGATGTGGGTTTTTTATTTGACTCCGATTCATGCGCCAAACTTTTGGCCACAACCATGGGTCTTTAAGAAACTTACCTGAAATTCCCCATAATGTATCGCCTTTAACGACAACATGACGATGCGGATGGTCGTTTTTTAATTTAATTTCATCAGCAATTGCACTAGCGCTAAAGCAAATTAATGTAAGCAGCGGTATAATAGCTGCAAGTATATTTTTTTTAAACATTGAATGACCTCGGTCAAATATACGGAATTTATCCGCGAAGTTGGATTAAATTTATCACGTAATCTATTAAGAAATCAAGTTTTTTTGATAAAACGAACGACTTTATGACAGCATTAACTATATTAAATTACCCCGACCCACGATTGCATAAGGTGGCTAAACCCGTCAGGGAGGTGGATGATAGCGTTCTCAAGCTGATTAATGATATGCAAGAGACGATGTATGCCGCGCCAGGTATAGGGTTGGCTGCAACGCAGGTTGACCGACATATACAATTAATCATTATTGATACATCAAAAGAACAAAATGATTTTTTGGTATTTATTAATCCGATTATTGTTGCAAAAAGTGGACAAAAAGAATTTGAAGAGGGCTGCTTGTCCTTGCCTGGGGTGTATGAAACAGTTATTCGCGCCGAGAAAATTACTGTTGAAGCTCTAGATAAAAAAGGTAAAAAATTTAGCTTAGATGCAGAAGGTCTGCTGGCTGTTTGTATTCAGCACGAAATGGATCATTTGATTGGTAAAGTGTTCGTAGAGTATTTATCACCCCTTAAACGTAATAGAATAAAAACGAAAATGCTAAAATATAATCGCGAAATTGATAGAAATTCTTGCTAAGATAATATTGGCATGAAGATTATTTTTGCAGGAACACCTGAATTTGCCGTTCCGGCCTTAGCCGCGTTAATTCAAGCGGGTCATGAAATTGTAATGGTACTTACGCAGCCAGACCGCCCAGCAGGCAGAGGGATGCGTTTAAAAGCTAGTGCTGTTAAGCAATTAGCGCAAAAGCATCAACTCAATATAGTCCAACCTGAAACACTCAAGCCAGTTGAAGTGCAATCACAAATTGAAGTATTAAATGCCGATGTTATAGTCGTTGCTGCTTATGGCTTAATCATTCCAACGACCGTGTTAAACATGCCTAAATTTGGGTGTTATAACATTCATGCTTCTCTTCTGCCGCGGTGGCGTGGTGCAGCTCCAATTCATCGTGCCATTTTGGCCGGAGATAGTGAAACTGGTGTCACTATTATGGAAGTTGTGCCCAAGTTGGATGCAGGCGCCATGGTTAGCAAAGCTAGCGTGCCAATTCAAGTAACGGATACTACGCAAACGTTGCATGATGTATTAAGCCAAACAGGTGCAAAGTTGATGGTAACCGCGATGGATGATTTGCACCAACAAGGCCAGTTAGCATCAACTGAGCAAGATGAAACTTTAGTGACTTATGCGCATAAACTAGAAAAATCAGAAGCTGTAATTGATTGGCAGAAAAGTGCTGATGAAATTTCACGTCAAATTCGCGCGTTTAATCCATTTCCAATAGCTAAAACGCATTTTAGAGATGAAGTTTGTCGTATTTTGTACGCGACCTTGCATCTAAAAGAACTGAGTTCTCAAGCAAGGTGCGGGGAAATTATTAAGATTGGTGATTCTCTTCTAGTGGCTTGTAAACAAGGTGCTATTGAAATACGTGAATTACAAATGCCCGGCGGAAAACGGCAGACAGCAAAGCTGTTTATTCAAGGCAAGCACTTAAAATTAGGTGAGCTTTTTACTTAAACTGATTCATGAAAGTTGGAATGATAAGGGCTTTGTACGTGTATTAGTTTTATATATTGATTGCATGGAGGAGATATATGCTTGGTAACTGGATAAAAACCTTTACGCTAATGGCGGCAATTACAGCCTTATTCGGTGTTGTAGGCGGAACATTGGGTGGAAGCGGCGGCATGTTAATAGCACTTTTATTTGCTGGTGCAATGAATGTGTATGCCTACTGGTTTAGCGATAAAGCTGTGCTTAAAATGTATAAGGCACAAGAGATTACTCCAGACAATCAGCAGTTTCGCAATTATTATCTAATGGTACAAGCATTAGCAGAAAATGCTGGCCTACCAACGCCAAAAGTTTATGTTATAGATGAGCAGCAACCGAATGCTTTTGCTACCGGTCGTAATCCAGATAATGCTGCTGTAGCAGCAACAGCGGGTATTATGAATATTTTAAGCGAGCATGAGTTACGTGGTGTCATGGCACATGAGTTAGCCCACGTCAAACATCGGGATACGCTTATATCTACTATTTCCGCCACCATGGCCGGTGCAATTTCTGCTTTGGCGCAGTTTGGAATGTTTTTCGGTGGGCGAGGCTCGGGTGGGCGCAGTAGTCCAATAATGGGTTTGCTCATGATGTTTTTAGCGCCGATGGCTGCATCACTGATTCAAATGGCAATTTCACGTAGTCGCGAATATGAAGCAGATAGAGTAGGTGCTGAAATAAGTAAAGACCCTGAAGCGCTAGCTAGTGCATTAGAAAAAATACAAAGTTATGCTCACCAAATACCAAATAAAACTGCAGAAATGCATCCTGAAACTGGACAAATGATGATTATCAATCCGCTATCTGTAAACAGATTGAAAGGGTTATTCAGTACTCACCCGCAAACTGAAGAACGCGTTAAAAGGTTGCTGGAGATGGTAAGTTAGTTTTCAGTCATTCAGGAATGCTCTTTTTTTGTAGAAAGTAATTGAATCTATTTAGAGTATTTTGGATCAAGATAATATATTTAATGAGCATAATGTTTCGCTGTAAAAGTCTGATTTTAGTTAGATATTAAAGCTTTAAAAGCATCACTCACTCATCAAAGTTTTGAAGCAGGATATATAAACCTAAATAGCTTGTAAATCTAGTAAAATTCTATCAATTAGAATTTGAAAGATATCTTTGTATATTTCCCAACAAATAGCCGCTATCGCCGTATCAGATGTCCTAGCAGGTCGGAACCTAACCTTGGCTTTGCCGAATTCTCTTAAGGTTTTTCCAGAAGCTACTCCACAGCAAAAAGGTGGTGGTGCAGATTTAAGTTATGGTACTTTAAGATTTTATGGAGAAGTAAATGCTTACTTAATTCAGTTGCTAGAAAAGCCATTAAGCAATGTAGATATCAATTCCTTATTATTAGTAGCAATTTATCAATTATTGCATGATCAGGCAGAGAGTTTTACCGTCGTCAATCAAGCTGTTAAAGCTGCTGGGCATGCTAAGCCACGTTGGGCTAAAAGTTTAGTGAACGGAGTGTTGCGTAATTTTTTACGCCAAAAAGAGTCGCTAGCTAAAAATTCAGAAGGTAATGAAGTCGCACAGTTTTCTTATCCGCAATGGTGGATTAATAAAATAAAGAAGGATTATTCTGCGCAATGGGAAAGTATATTAAATATTGGTAATTCGCATCCACCAATGACGCTGCGTGTGAACACTAAACAAGTTGAAGTTGAAAGATATATGGCTCTGCTTAAACAGAAAGGCATTGAGGCCGAGCATATTGACCAGCAGGCGGTAGTGTTAAATAATCCAATAACAGTTGAAGAGATTCCATTATTTCTTGATGGAGGTGTCTCTGTGCAAGACTATGGTGCGCAAATTGCAGGACATTTGTTATGTGTAGAAAAAGTATCAGAGAGTATTCCACGTGTTTTAGATGCCTGTGCAGCACCTGGCGGAAAAGCAGGGCATTTATTAGAACTTGCTGAGATACATTTAACTGCACTGGACAATGATAGCGCGCGCTTAAACCGCGTTGAAAGTAATTTGCATCGACTAAACTTGAATGCTGAGTTGAAAGTAGGTGATGCTGCCAAGTCTGATAGCTGGTGGGATGGACAGCCTTACGACTATATCTTAGCCGATGTCCCTTGTACGGCAAGCGGTATTGTACGTCGTCATATAGACATTAAATGGCTGAGGCGTGCATCTGATATCAATTCTTTTGCTCAGCAGCAACGTATAATTCTGCAGAGTTTGTGGCAATTATTGGCAAAAGGCGGTAAATTACTTTATGTAACTTGTTCGATTTTTAATGAGGAAAATCAACTGCAAATAGATAATTTTTTACAAGTGAATTCGGATGCAATGCAATTACCGCTGGCCTTGTCGGATGATTTTAGAAAAAAACTTAACATTCAACATGGACAACTTCTTCCATCCGATAATCACGACGGATTCTTTTATGCATTATTGCAAAAAAATTAGTTTATTTTTATCGCTGGCTTTAGTATGCGTAAATGCGTTTGCCTTACCAAATAATATTGAAATTAGAGCTGCAGAGCTCGCCTTAGTGGGTGAAACTTATAAGTTGGATGTTTTTTCAGAAATTACCTTAGATGAGAAAATTGAACGAGCGGTCAATAAAGGTGTAGTGCTTAATTTTTTGTATGAGTTCCAATTAACCCAGCCACGTAAATATTGGTTTGATTATGAAATTATCACAAAATCTAAAAATATCACTGTCAGTTACCATGCCTTAAGTCGCCAATATTTGGTGAATGATAGTGGACGTCAGACCTCGCACGAAATTTTAGGTGAGGCCATGATCGAACTCATGCAAGTCGAAGCTTGGAGTATTATTAAAAAACAGCAGATAGAAGATGATGTTAAATACAAGGCAATATTGTTAATTCGTTTAGACCAAACCAAACTACCTAAAGCCTTACAGGTAGATGCAATAAGTTCTGAAGACTGGAGCTTAGCATCGCAAAGATTTGAATGGCTACCAACGCTACAGGATAAGGATCGATGAGATATATCGTATTCGTAAGTGTAGCCTTAGGCCTGCTGCTTTTATACTTACTCTCAATCGCGAGCGCTAACACTGCTGTATCGGGTGATTATTATAAGATTTTATTGTATTTAAATATTACTTTAGCTGCCGTGTTAATTGTTTTGATTTGTGTGCAGTTTTTCCACCTTTACAAAAAAATTAAAGATCGCGTTGTGGGTAGCCGACTCAATTTGCGATTGCTCAGCACATTTGCGCTGATGGCAATCATTCCTGGCTTAATCGTGTATTTGGTATCGGTTAATTTTCTATCCCGCTCGATTGAGTCTTGGTTTAATGTCAAAGTTGAGTCTGCTTTAGATGGTGGTTTAAGTTTAGGTCAGCGTGCGCTCGATATTATGTTGGAAGATATGGAAGTGAAAGCTGATAATATTGCGGGGACACTGTCGTTACAACCCGCGCGTTCTAAATATCGTTTGTTGAATGACTTAAGAGAAAAATCAGGCATTCAAGATGCGACGTTATTATCACTTGAAGGTCGTATTATGGCCATTTCTAATGGGGATACCAGTACATTTTTGCCCGAGTTACCAAGTGGCACTCAACTCCGGCAAGCCCAGTACCGAACCTATGGGAAGATAGAGCCTCTTGTTGATAAAGGTTTATATTTACGCGTGTTAGCTCCTGTTCGATCGCAAGAACTAACCTCTGAAACATTGATTCTGCAGTTACTACACCCAGTACCAAAATCATTGTCAAATACTGCCGAGGCAGTGCAAGAAGTATATCGTGATTATCAAGAGCTTTCGTATAGCCGCAACTCACTTAAGGATATTTTTAAGCTTACTCTAACATTAGTCCTATTATTGGCAATGCTTTCTGCCTTAGCGATTGCGTTCGTACTTAGTCGGAGATTATCACAACCATTGAGCGTGCTTTCTGAAGGTACACGTGCAATTGCTGCAGGCAACTACAGCACTGTTTTGCCTGAGCAAGGCAAAGATGAGCTAGGTGTGCTTGTTAAATCTTTTAATAGCATGACGCGCCAGCTTGATGACGCGACTAAAGCAACAGAGCAAAATCGTATTCGCTTAGAAGCAGCAAGGGGTTATTTAGAAACAATTCTGGCTCACCTGTCTTCTGGGGTTTTAGTGATTAATCGTAAAGGAAAGCTACGTACGCTTAATTTAGTGGCTAGTGATATTCTAGGTATTAATTTGAAAACTTATGAGAATCATTCTTTTACAAAAATATCTTCGAAACATGCTTTTCTTAGTGCATTTGTTGATTTAATACAAACCCACTTTGAGCTCACTCAAGTAAGTGAAACAGTGAGTGCCGAACTCAACAAACAGTTGGAAATTATTAACTCAGAAACCAATCAAAAGCAGTTGATTTTAGTACGGGCAACCCGTTTACCAACTTCGGCTGATAGTGGCTTTGTGGTGGTTTTTGACGATGTAACAACGATGGCTCAAGCCCAGCGTGATGCTGCGTGGGGTGAAGTAGCGCGTAGGCTTGCACATGAAATTAAAAACCCATTAACGCCTATTCAGCTTTCAGCTGAGCGGCTACAACATAAATTATTAGCTAAATTGGAAGCTACTGATGCGAGCATGTTAAAACGTGCCACTAGTACTATTGTGAATCAAGTGGGAGCATTAAAGTCTATGGTTAATGAGTTTAGTGAATATGCCAGAGCGCCTTCAGCGAATTTGGTCAGTATTAATTTGAATCAACTTATTCAAGATGTATCTGGTCTGTATGAGAATTCTGAACCGCATATTTCTTACGACTTAGCTCAAGATATCCCAAACGTATTAGGCGATGTGACGATGTTGCGTCAAGTGCTTCATAATTTAATGCAAAATGCCCAAGATGCTTTGGCTGAGGTAGAAAACCCAATAATTTCAATTGAAACGAGTTGTGACAAGACTTCGGTACAGCTTTCAATTAAAGATAACGGCCAAGGCTTTCCAGAAGATTTATTGGCACATGTTTTCGATCCATATGTGACAACAAAAACGCATGGTACAGGGCTTGGTTTGGCTATTGTTAAAAAAATGGTTGAAGAACATTTTGGACAAATTAAAATACAGAATAACCATCAAGGTGGTGCCTATATTACAATAGCACTGCCTTTAGAAAATAATAATAAAGTTCTGGGAAATGTTAACGCTAGCAAAGCAATATCGTAAGTAGTAGAAGTAAAATAAAAGGGAAAAGGTAATATAAAAATGGCATCTCGGCATATTTTAGTAGTGGATGACGAAGTAGGTATTCGTGAATTGTTAAGTGATATTTTGCAGGACGAAGGTCATGAGGTTTCTTTAGCAGAAAATGCTCAAATTGCGCGTGAAATACGTTTGGCTCATCGACCAGATTTAGTCTTGTTGGATATTTGGATGCCAGATTGTGATGGTATTAGTTTGCTCAAAGAGTGGGGTAATGCGGGGTTATTGAATATGCCAGTAGTGATGATGTCAGGTCATGGCACGATTGATACAGCTGTAGAAGCCACACGATTAGGTGCGTTTGATTTTCTAGAAAAGCCAATTGCTTTACAAAAGCTACTCAAAACCATCAATTCCGCATTGGTATATTCAGATAATTTACCAAAAACAGAAATGAATTTAGCTAGTCTAGGTAAAAGTATTGCCATTAATGAACTTAAACAAAGGTTAGAGAAAATTTCCCGTAATAAAAGCCCACTACTTCTCCTTGGGAAAAAAGGTGGAAGTGTTGAGTTATGTGCACGTTTCTTGCATAAGTCGGATACCCCTTGGATAGGCTTGACCGAATATGAAAAGTTAGCAAGCGCGCCTTTAGACCTACTAGAACAAGCTCGTGATGGAATTTTGTTTATAGATGATTTGACGACACTTAGCAAGACCGAGCAAAAAGGCTTAAGTGTGGTATTAAGTAAAGCCGTGAAGTATGGTGTTCGTGTAATCTGCGCCACACCTTCAAGCTTGCCGCAGTTAGCAGGAAATAAGCTATTTGAATCGTCACTATTGCAAACACTTTCAAATGCTAATTTGAAAGTACCCTGCTTAGACGAGCACCCCGAAGACATTCCAGACTTGGCCATCTCTATGGCGGCACTGCTGGCTGAGAACACAGGTGCAGGTTACAAGGGTTTTGATGTTGGTGCATTAAATGCATTACGAAATGCTGAGTGGCCTGGTGATTTGAAACAGTTAGAAGCTGTTGTGAAAAACCTTATTATGACCAGTCTAGGTGAAAGAGTTACGTTAGAAGATGCGACTCGAGTTTTAGAGCAATTTAGCAATTCCGCAGAAAGCGATGCTTTGTTAAAAGCGGCCATGCCAATAGAATTGACTCAACCATTACGGAGTGCAAGAGATGAGTTTGAGCGTTATTATTTTAGGCATCATATGAAGCTGGTAAACAACAATATGAGTCGATTAGCTGAAATCGCAGGTTTAGAGCGTACCCATTTGTATCGAAAACTAAAACAACTAGGTATCAGTATCAAAGGCTAAGCTATATTTCGGATTAATGCTTAAAAATTAACATCTGCCATAACTGGTGTATGGTCACTTGGGCGCTCTAACTTTCTTGGCGCTTTATCAATAATACAAGAAATACATTTTTCTTTAAGTGCGTTGCTAATTAAAATATGATCTATGCGCATACCGCGGTTACGCCTAAACCCCATCATTCTATAATCCCACCAACTAAAGCTTTTTTCAGGTTGTTCAAATAATCTAAAGCTATCGTGCAATCCTAATTCTATTAACTCTTCAAAAGCATCTCTTTCACGTGGGCTTACCAAAATATCACCTTCCCATACCGCAGGGTCATGACAATCCCTGTTTTCAGGTGCGATATTATAATCACCTAATATCACAAGATTGGGATAAGTACTAAGCTCACTAGCAACCCAACTATGTAGTGCCTGAAGCCAGCGCATTTTGTAGTCATATTTTTCAGAATCTACTGCTTGACCATTGACAACGTACACGCAAATTACACGAACTCCATTAATCGTTGCGCTTATTACACGTTTTTGTTCATCTTCGAATCCATTAATACCATATTCGATATCAGTCATTTCTTGGGTGCTTAATATGGCAACGCCGTTATAAGTTTTTTGCCCATTGTGCTCAGCATAATAGCCAGCTTCTTTTAATTCTGCATACGGAAACTTACTGTCTTCTTGTTTGGTTTCCTGCAAACAAAGCACTTCAATTGGGTTTTCTTTTAGCCAATCTAGCACTTGTGGTAAGCGTACTTTCAATGAGTTTACGTTCCAAGTGGCAAGTTTCATAATATATCCTATGGTTAATTATTAGTGGCACTATTTATTTAGCTAAAAGTATCGCAAAAGAAAAAATATGCCGTAGACATCCCTGATGTTAGTGGGTGCATTAGAGCTTGCAAACTTGGAATTCAGAATAATTGCCGCAGCAAAAAATTATTAGCGAAAAAACAATGCATGATGAACCTGCCGCTAGTTGTTCATCCCATTATGTTTTAATAAGGCATCCATTGATGGTTCACGGCCACGAAATGCAATAAATGACTCTATGGCGGGTCGTGAGCCACCTTTGGCAAGTATTTCATCCCAGAATTTTTGGCCTGTTTCGGGACTTAATACGCCATTTTCTTCGAATAAACTGTAAGCATCAGCACTTAAGACTTCTGCCCATTTATAACTGTAATAACCTGCAGCATAACCGCCTGCAAATATATGTGAAAAGTTATTAGGAAAGCGATTCCATGCCGGTGGTCGTAATACCGCTACTTGGTCGCGAATTTCTTCAATTAAATCTAATGAAGTTTTACTGCTATTTGGATCGAAATTACTATGTAATTTAATATCAAATAATGAAAACTCAATCTGACGTAGGGTTTGCATGCCCGCTTGAAAGTTTTTAGCAGCAACCATTTTATCGAATAATTGGCGCGGTAATTGTTTGCCATTATCTACATTTTCCGTCATGTGACGAAGTACATCCCATTCCCAACAGAAGTTTTCCATAAACTGGCTTGGCAGTTCTACGGCATCCCACTCAACACCTTTAATGCCTGAAACACTATAATCTTCAACTTGTGTCAGCATATGATGTAAGCCATGACCAAACTCATGGAAAAGGGTAATAACATCATCATGCGTAAATAAGGCAGGCTTATCTGCGATAGGTGCAGAAAAGTTACAAGTTAAATACGCAACAGGTAACTCGATCCCGCTCGTTGTTTTCCGTCTGGTTATGGCTTCATCCATCCATGCGCCGCCACGTTTATGGTTGCGGGCATATAAATCAAAATAGAAGTAGGCGATGGGTTTATTATTTTTATCGTTAATTTGATAAAAAGTAGCATCTTCATGCCAAACAGGCGCTTCTGCCTTTTGAACTTTTACTCCAAAAATAGTTTCTGTGACTTTGAACAAACCTTGTAACACTTTAGTTTCAGGTAAATATTGTTTGACTTCTTGATCTGAAAAATCGTATTTCTCTT
Organism: uncultured Methylophilaceae bacterium; assembly: GCA_964549145.1. Lineage (GTDB taxonomy): Bacteria > Pseudomonadota > Gammaproteobacteria > Burkholderiales > Methylophilaceae. The sequence continues at coordinate 3,145 of CAZJUK010000007.1, read as the reverse complement.
CACGTAACTTTTCAGACACATAAGCAACATCCCAAGATTGCATATCATCAATGCCAAGCTTATTAGCAAACGTGGTTAACTCATCCATATCCCTTTCTGCAAATGGTTTCGCACGTCTGGAAAGAGATTTCAAAAAACCAATGACTTGTTCCGACGAGTCGGCCATTTTAGTTACAAGTGACAATTCTGCATAATTATTAAATCCCAATAATGTTGCTGCCTCTAAACGGAGCTTCAAAATATCACTGATTAATTGCGTGTTGTCCCAATCTGGTTTTCCAAATTCAGAAGCCCGCGTTGCATAAGCTCGATATAAGGCTTCTCTGAAATCGCGATTGTCGGCATATTGCTGCACAGGTAGATACGAAGGAAAATGTAATGTGAATAAATAACCACTTTTATTAGCCTGTTTTGCAGCCGCTCTAGCAGCTCCAATTACATCTTCAGGCAAGCCAGCTAAATTGCTATTGTCTGAAACTAAATAGAAAAAATCATTGGTAGTGTCCATGATATTTTCTTCAAATTGAGATGTAAGTTTTGACAGTTTCTCATTGATAGATTTGAATCTGGCTTTATTCGCAGTATTTAATTCAACACCACCAAGTTTAAAATCACGAACTTCATTATTTACAATAGTTTGTTGCGCAGTGTTGAGCTTAGTAAAATCTTCAGTTTGTTGAAGAGTACGATATTGATCATAAAGTCGCTTATCTTGAGACATGTCACTGCCATAGGTCGTCAGTTTGGCTAAACCTGCATTATAAGCATCACGTAGTTCTGGGTTATTAACCACAGCATTCATATGACCTATTGGACTCCATGCGCGGCCTAGCATTTCACTATGATTCTCAAATTTAAGGGCAAAGTTTTGCCAAGTAGGCAGGAAATTTTCATCTGATACTAATTTTTCTACTAATGCTTTGCCTTCTGTAATTAGCTTATCAATAGCTGGTGCCACATGTTCGGGCTTAATTTCGTTAAACTTGGGCAATCCAGTAAAGTGTAATAATGGGTTAGACAATACAATTTCCTTAAAGTAAAAATGAGTTATATGATCAATTAATCAATCTCAAACAAATAGGGAAGCGATAAGTTTCGCCATTGCTAGTTGAGATGGCGGCAATAATACAAAAAACAACGTTCAATAACCAAATAATACCCATAAATAAAAACCCAATCAAAATTACCGCTAATATAACTGCAATAAATTGTGCAATGAGAATAGTGATTTGAAAATTTAAAGCTTCTTTTGCTTGATCACTGATGTAGGCGCTATCTTCTTTTTTAAGGATCCAAACAATAAGTGATGGGATGAATGAAAATACAGTTCCACCCAAATGGGTTACTGTAGCGATGTTTTTCTCGTCATTACTGACTGCAATCATTTCGTTTGCCATGAGTTTTTCCTTATTAAACTAAAGATTCATTTTACTGACTAATAGTTCAATTGTATCAATATCATCATTTTTTAGAACTTTACGTGCCATTGGAATAAGTTTGCTAATATTGCTATGTAAAATTTGTTGTTTTATTTTAAGTATATGACTTGGGTGCATTGAAAATTCACGCAAGCCCATACCAAGCAATAGTTTAGTTAATTCACTATTGCTGGCCATTTCACCACAAATACATACCGTTTTGCCATGTTTATTGCCGGCATCAATCACAGTTTTAATTAAACTCAGAACAGCCGGATGTAATGGGTTGTTAAGGTGTGACACAGCATCGTTACTACGATCAATTGCTAGCGTATATTGAATTAAATCATTGGTGCCTATTGATAAAAAGTCTACTTCAGCAGCAAAGGCACTTGCATTAATTGCCGCAGCTGGCACCTCAATCAATACACCAATACCAATGTTCTTATCAAAAGGAATGCTTTCATTACGAAGCGAAAGTTTTGCACGTTGTAATAATAATTTAGCTTGACGTAATTCTGCTAAATTAGAGAGCATGGGGATCAGGATTTTAATATTTCCATAATAAGAGGCACGAAGAATTGCTCGTAGCTGTGTATGAAATAATTGTGGTTTAAACAAGCTAAGTCTAACTGCACGTAATCCGAGTGCTGGGTTATTTGATTGTATATCTATATCGAGATGTATTTGTTTGTCACTACCAACATCTAACGTGCGGATGGTCACTGGTTTTTGAGCCATAGCTTTTGCAATGTGTCGATAAGCCGAAAATTGTTCCTCCTCATCTGGTAATACCTCACGATTCATAAACAAATATTCAGTACGATATAAACCGATACCTGCGGCATTAGAATTGTTTACGGCTTCTAAGTCCTCAGGGCCTTCAATATTAGTGTACAAACCGACCGGAGAGTCATCAATAGAAATTGATTGATTTGATGTAATAGCTGATAACTTCCCTTGCTCTAAAATAAGTTGATTTTGACGCAATGCATATTCAGCTAAAACCTTCTGACTAGGGTTTACAATCACAACACCTTGGCCGCCATCCACAATGATTATGTCACCATCATCAATTAAATCATACGCTTTTTGTAATGCGACAACAGCTGGCATATTCAGACTAGCTGCCAAAATGGCAGTATGTGAAGTAGCAGCACCTGTGTCGGTAATAAATGCAGCAAGCGGATGTTCTTTGAATAAAATAGCATCTGCAGGCGCAATGTCGTGAGCGACAAATATGAGTGTTGACTCATCCACTTCTGCTATTTCTTTATTATTAATCAGGGATTTGCTAGGCAATGCAAGTAATACTTTAATGACCCGCTCAACCACCTGAATGACATCGTATTTACGATTACGCAAATACTCATCTGGAATCGTTTCAAACGTCTCAACGATGCTACTCATTTGAGATTTAATTGCCCATTCAGCGTTACATTGTTCTTTCTTGATAATCGCTTTGGGATGCTCAGAAAGTGAGTTATCTGTTAACATCACTAAATGCGTCTTAACAAAAGCACCTAAGTCTTCCGGTAATGTTTTTATTATGGTTTCTAAATCATACTTAACGGTTTGAATGGCTTTGCTAAAGCGCGCAATTTCAGTATTAATTAAATTTTTTGGTAATTGATAATGCAAAACTTCTACTAAAGCTTGAGAAACTAAATGAGCGCTGTCAATAGCAATGCCGCTAGAAACGCCAACACCATGTATGCTAAAGCTAG
>CAZJUK010000006.1:0-40500 GCA_964549145.1 uncultured Methylophilaceae bacterium | reverse complement strand
ACCCTCTATTTATTTAAATTTTCATCTGAAAGATAACTAGCTTACAAAATGCTAACTTGATAATCCACATGCTTAATTTCATAACCTCTATCGCGATAAAATTTATAACGCATCCGCGCAGCTGCTCTATCCTCCTCTTTCGTGCTTACTAATTCAATAAGCGTTTGAAAACGACTAAACTGTCGCAGCTGTTCTGATGTAACGTTAATCAAAATGTCATCTTGATACAACTCTTTTTCTTGACCCCAATCAATTACCACTGGAGTCTCCGCAGCTAAGCGATGATTACCTAAAACATTAGGTACAAATTTTGTTGCATCACTTTGCCATAGTATTTGGCTCATCTCTAGCGCCGATTGCTCACTATCTACCATAATTGTCACTAAATGCTTTTTTTCAGCTGCGGCTTGCGTTAATCCCACTAAAAGCGACTGCTTATTACTGAGATTGGAATAAAAGGTGACTTTTGTCATGATGAACTAAGTCTTCCTATTGCGCACGATTAATCAAAAACTTAGCTAACAAAGGCACTGGTCGACCTGTACCGCCCTTTGCTTTACCTGATTTCCAAGCGGTCCCTGCAATATCTAAATGAGCCCAGTCATATTTTTTTGCAAAACGAGATAAGAAACATGCCGCTGTAATACTGCCAGCTGGCCGCCCTCCAATATTAGCGATATCTGCAAAGTTACTATCAAGTTGACTTTGGTAATCATCAAACATCGGCATATGCCATGCACGATCTTGTGCATGCTCGCCTGCAGCAACAAGTTCGTGAGCTAGGGAATCTTTATTGCTATAGACTGCACTAGTATGATGACCTAATGCAATCACGCATGCGCCTGTTAACGTTGCCACATCGACAACAACACTTGGATCAAAGCGTTCCGCATATGTTAGTGCGTCACATAGAATTAATCGTCCTTCTGCATCTGTATTTAATACTTCAATGGTTTGGCCAGACATACTAGTAAGAATATCGCCAGGTTTGATTGCTTTACCACTTGGCATATTGTCGCATGCGGGCACTAGCGCTACCGCATTAATGGGCAAATCAAGTTCCCCAATCGTTTTAAATGTACCTAATACACTCGCGGCACCACACATATCGTATTTCATTTCATCCATACCAGCGCCACCTTTAATTGAAATACCTCCGGTATCAAAGGTAACGCCTTTCCCAACCAATACAACAGGCTTTTGGCTTTTTTTACCTTTACTATGTTCCAGCACAATAAAGCGAAGTGGTTCTTCACTTCCTTGAGCAACACCCATAAATGAGCCCATCCCCAATTTCTCAACATCTTTAACATCTAAAACTTGTGCTTTAAAGCCATATTCTTTTGCCATTTGTTTGGCTAACTTACCTAAGTATATTGGCGTACATATATTTGATGGCAAATTACCTAAATCTTTTGCTAGCGACACACCTTTTGCAATCGCTTCACCCTGAACTAAACCAGATTTTGCTTGCGCTGTTTCAGTACGTTCTACATATATGGTCACTTTAGCTAAAGGTAATGGCTCTGATTTTTTTTGTTTAATCGAATTCACTTGATATGTCGCATCTAGTACTTCTTCAGCCAGATGGGAAACTTTGCTATGTATTTCAACATTTTTGACTTCTATCTCAGTTAAATAGAAACCTATATTCTTAACGCCTTTGGGTAAGGTTTTTACTGCTGCACTTACAACTTGCCGATATTTTGCTGTCGTAAAATCTGCTAGTTTACCTAACCCCACAAGCAACACGCGCGATGCATTAATACCTGACAAATGATGTGATAACAGTGTTGATCCTAGTTTACCATCCATATCACCACTTTTAAGGAGGGTAGTAATTGCTTTTTCAGAGGCTGTATCAATACTCGCTGCAGCCACTGATAATTTTTTACCTTCAAAAACACCTACAATTAGACAATCGTGACGTTGTTTTTCAGGATTGCCGCTTTTTATGCTAAATTCCATAGTCTTAGTTCCTATTATTGTTAACACTAAATTAATTAACTACATTATCCTGCGTTTTGATGTGAAATCAAAGCTGAACATGACAAATTGAAAATTTTTAAAAAATCACTATCGCATGAACTAATCAACACTGCCGGCGCTATGTTTTTAATACTGATTGGTATTGTCATTGCCCAACGCGCAGGCTTTTTAGTCGGTAGTGCAGCAAAAGGCTGGATACCAAACGATGCCATCACTACGATGCTCGGCTTCAGCATGATTAAATTTTTACCGATGATTTTATCATTGTCACTATTTTTAGCGGTGTTACTGACAATGTCACGCTGGCATCGTGATTCAGAGATGGCAATTTGGTTAAGCTCAGGTCTGGCACTTTCAAAATGGATACGCCCAATCCTTAACATTGCTATGCCTGTGATTATTGCAATCGCGTTGTTAAGTTTTTATTTGACACCATGGGCGTCACAAAAAATTGAAGAATATAGGGTTCAATTAAAAAGCCGTGATGAAGTTGCTGCTATTAGTCCTGGAGTTTTTAAAGAATCAAATGATGGTCAACGTGTTTATTTTGTCGAAGGCTTTGACGAGCTTGGCAATGTGGTAAAAAACGTGTTTATTCAATCTATTCAACATCAAAAATCTGGTGTGATTGTAGCCAATAAAGGACGTCGTTATCAAGCTGAAAATGATGATAATTTTGTAGTACTAGAACAAGGTCGTCGTTATGAAGGGAAACCAAACTCTGCAGCGATATCGACCACTGAGTTTGAAAGCTACTCTATTCGTATGGAATCAAGGGAAGAGGGTGCGAAAAGGCCAGCTAAAATAGGCACTTTAACTACAAGAACACTTTTAGATAGTGAAAGTCCTAGGGCTAAAGCTGAACTTCAAGGACGCTTAGCAATTCCTATTTCTGCATTAATATTAGTGCTGCTGGCCATACCATTAAGTTTTGTTGATCCACGCGCAGGACGTTCGTTAAACATGATGTTTGCTATTGCAATCTTTGTTATCTATAACAATATGTTAAACATTTTTGATGCATGGATTAAGCAAGATAAAATCAGTACTGTTGTTGGCCTTTGGCCAGTACATATTATATTTGCCTTACTAGCATACTATTTGTTTTACCGTCGCAGCTATATATTACCTATTCTACCAATTGTTTTTCAAAGATTTTGGCACAATAACCTAGCAAAAATAAAAAAATACGCTTTAAAAATAGGGCCTAAATTTTAATGCGCATACTTAATCGATATTTTTGGCAAGAAACCAGTCTGAGCATCCTAACCATAATGCTGGGATTGCTATCTATATTTTCATTCTTTGATTTAATTCAAGAACTAGACACGCTAGGCCGTGGCAATTACGGCATCAAAAATATGCTGTTATTTGTCATTCTCAGCATCCCGGGTCATGTCTATGAAGTTGTTCCGGTAGCAGTATTGATCGGGATGATGGTGAGCTTAGGTATTTTTAGTAGAAACTCCGAACTCATCGTCATGCGCGTGAGTGGCTTATCAATATTAGATATTGCAAAAGCACTAATTAAAGTAGGCTTTGTATTTAGCATTTTCACTTTTTTAGTTGGCGAAATTATCACACCTGTCAGTGAAAAAATGGCTCAACGTATGCGCATACTTGCAACAGAGTCGGTCATAGCCCAAGAGTTTAACTCTGGGTTATGGGTAAAAGATGGTAAAAGTTTTGTCAATGTCGAAAACGTACTGCCTGACGCAACGCTACTTAATATAAAAATTTATGAGTTTGATAATGATTTTAAATTAAGAAGTATTAGCAATGCCAAAAAAGGAAGCTTTGATAACGATCGCTGGCGTTTAAATGATGTAAATCAAACAAAATTCAATTATGGAGAGTCTGTTGAGGAAAACTCTATATTCACAAAATTTTTTAAACGTGCTAATTGGGAGTCTGTAATACGTCCAGAATTACTGAATGTATTGTTAGTTGCACCAGAAAAAATGTCTGCATGGAATTTATATTCATTTATCGATCACTTAAGCAGCAATAACCAAAAAACCACTCGTTACGATGTCGCCTTATGGTCAAAGCTTATTTACCCCTTAGCTTGTATAGTGATGGTGATTTTAGCGCTACCATTTGGCTTTTTACAACAGCGTTCTACAGGTGCTGGAAATAAAATATTTATTGGTATTTTATTAGGTGTTGTATATCAAATCATGAATCGCGTTTTTGCCCATTTAGGCGTACTCAATGATTGGCCGCCTTTTTTAAGTGCAATTACACCAACGGTATTATTCTTAGCAGCCGGGCTAGTGCTTTTGTATATGGTTCAGCGCCGCTAAAATATTCAACTCAATAACCGTATCACCAAGCGCGTGCCAAGCAATCTGTCATGTAAAAAAAGCTGTTCTTTATCAACAATTGCCCACAAAAAACCGAGACCAAAAAATAATAAAGAAAAGCTAGCTAGTAAATATCTTTTGATGGCTAACCGACGACCAAGCAGATTATTATCTTTATCAACCAATTGTATTTTCCATGCTTGTAATGCCAGTGTATGGCCGCTTAAATACCAGCTAAAAACAAAATAAACCCCTGCAATGATCCACAAGAGCAATTGTAGCAACAATCGATTCAAAGCTGTTTCTACATGTCCGAAGAGCAATAAGAATAGCCAAGTTACAAATAACCACAAAGCAATTAATATAAGAAAGTCATACACCAGCGCAAATAAGCGCTTTAATAAACTAGCATTCTTTTGCATACGAGACTCCCATAAAAATAGCCTGCTATTTTTCATAGCAGGCTACTTTTTTAAAAACATAAAAATATATTAATCTAACTCAGGGTGGTAGTAATCATTGTTAGATTTTTTGCGCAACTTCTCACGCTCAGCCTCAGGTAGTTGCTTATACTCTACCCACTTTTTTCTTAATTTATCTTGTTTTTCTGGACTTAAAGAATGGAACTTTTGAAAACGCTTACGTGCATTTTCTCGCTCATAAGGCGTCATCCGACTCCAACTGTTTAACCTTTTTTGCACACGCTTCTGCTTATTATTATCCATTTTGGGATAATCTTCAGCAATATCCAACATTTTGGCACGTTGCCAAGGCCTTAATGTGTCCCACTCTTTACCTAGTGGCGCCAACACTTGACGCTCAGCGCCTGTGAGCTCTACCCACTTTTTTTGTGGTGCTTTTTCATTACTATTATCTGAAGTTTTAAAGGTACCAATATCAGCCATTGTAATATTAGTACTTGGTGAATCTGTAATCAGTGTTTCGGCGTGTAATTGCATTGAAAATATCACAATTAGTATCAATATGCAGTTTTTCATTAAATCTTAACCCCTAAGTTTGATTGGCTTTATTTGTTTATTTTTTATGTAAACGTTTAAGATTTTAATATTATTTTTGTTAAAAAAACTACTGTATAAATCTTAATCTTGCTTTTACTATATATTTTCTATTCTATTCAGAGAAGGCTCAAAACCTAGATCAACAAATGCTTCTGGTGGCAGCTCTGCACTAAGCAAAAATGCATCACTGGTATCGCTCCTCATGAATGACTGCGATATTATTAAAAACACAGCAACCGTCACTGCAATTAAACTCACAGAAACTAAACGATGATTATCTGCCCAGTGAGAAAATTGACTAAGTGTTCCATCAGTATTTGAAACGTGACCTGACTGATATTGCGCATGCACCCTAATCGCTTGCGCTCTACCCTCTTCTAATTTTTTTAGTGTACGCATGCTCAAATGTTGTGCATTTTTATCTAGCAAGCTAACCATTTGTTTAGCTTGGTCTTCTAAATCGTCTATTTCATGTTGATTTGTATTATCTAAGCTCATGAATTTACCCCTAAATTTTCAACGATTTTGCGACCCAGCCCCTGTTTCTCTAAATAAGCGACCATTGATTTCAACCCTCTTGAACAATGTGTTTTTACACTGCCTTGTGAGCATCCCATCGTTTCAGCTGTTTCAGCGACGCCCATGCCTTCCCAATAACGCAAAACGAAAGCTTCTCGTTGACGTGTGGGCAGCTTTTGTACTGCTTTTTCTATGATAGCTAGCGTTTGGCTTCGCTCTAACTTTAACATAGGGTTTTCTGATTCGTCACCTACGTCTATTGTATCTAATGGATCTCTATTTTCATCGCCCTCTTTACCGCCACCAAATGAGGATAATAGAGTTGTCCATACGTTGCGAACTTTTTGGCGACGCCAATAATCGCGCATAGTATTTTGCAATATGCGTTGGAACAGCATTGGGTATTCATTCGCTGGTTTATCGGGGTATTTTTCCGCCAGTTTTAACATTGAATCTTGCACAATATCAAGTGATGCATGTTCATCGCGCACAGCGTAAACAGTTTGTTTAAAAGCACGTCGTTCAACATTGCGTAAAAAATCGGATAATTCTTGAGAACTTGCCATGAATCTTATTCTTTAACCTTTTAGAATTAAAGTATAACAGTTTATATTTATTGCTGATGAGCCACGATGCTTTGTACTTCATCTTAGATTTAGTTACAATCTCTTAATTAAGTTTCATCACAATTAATTATGGCACGCATTTTAATACTCATAACTTTAGTCTGGCTACTCTATCGAGTATTTAAACATTTATCGGCTAATCCAGCAGCGAATAAACAGCAAGAAAAATCAACAGATAATACAAAAAGAGTGATGCTTTGTAACCAATGCGGTTTACATGTCCCTGAAGATGAAAGCTATTTAAAAGCAGGAAAAATCTATTGCAACAACCCCGTTTGCAAACCTAAAGACGACCAAGCAAAGAATAATTAACATGGTGACTGAATTACCGCTTCAACAAAGCAAACTCCAAACCTCTCGCTGGCATAGTCTCAAACTGTATAATATTTATCGTGTATTAATTTCTTCATTATTATTAATAATTAATGGTATAGCAAATAATCACGCTAGCTGGACAGATTTTAGTAATGACTTATTTTCAGTTGTCTCTATTAGCTATTTTGCTGTTAGTCTTTTTTTCTTACTCTTTACTTGGCTAGAAAAACCAGCACTTAGCCTCTCCTTACCTATACAGTTCATTACAGATATTGTTTTTATCATTTTGCTTATTCATGCAGAAAATGCAGATCAAACTGGTGTTGGGTTGTTATTAGTGATTGCTATTGCTAGCGCTAGCTTGGTTAGCGAGAGCCGTTTTGCATTTTTTTATGCAGCCATCGCAACTATAGGTGTACTGCTTGAACAGTTATATAGATTGATCAGTATTGAAGGGTACACTGGCAGCTTTACAAGAGCTGCCATCCTAAGTATGGCCTGCTTTATCATTGCATGGCTGACACACAATCTTGCAAAACGCGCACAGCAAAGTGAATTACTGGCATCACAACGCGGTTCGGATTTACTAGGACTTGCACAGGTAAACGCACTCATTACACATGAAATGAAGGATGGGGTGTTGGTTGTCGACCAAGCACAGATTCTTAAACACCACAACTTGCAAGCAAAATCATTACTTAATATTGAAGATGACCTGAACCAAGATATTTTACTTAAAGATATCTCCCCTGAAATTTCTGAATTAATGTGGGAATGGTATGAAAATCAGCAAACAGATATTATAAGGAAAAGCGCTAAAATCTTAAAAATAAGTTCGTCTTCTAGAGACTTGGGGGTTAATTTTTTACCTATTTCACCAAATAAAAAAGAAGGCGCTGTCATATTTATTGAGGACTGGTCGCAAGCTCAAACTGAGGCACATCAAGTAAAACTAGCTGCATTAGGGCGATTAACTGCAAATATTGCACATGAAATTCGCAACCCACTAAGTGCCATCAGCCATGCCAATCAATTATTGCAAGAAGATGAAGAGATATCCTCTCTAAATAAACGCATGCTGCAAATCATTAGTGACAACGTGCAACGCGTAGATCAAATTATTAAAGACGTGTTAGAGCTGAATCGTCGTGATCGAACTAATCAAGAAAAAATTGACTTAAAAGGCTTTATTACTGAGTTTTATCATCAGTTTTGTGCTGTTGAAAATATTAATAAACAATGTTTTACACTTAAATTACAACCGTCTAAAAACATAATCAACTTCGACCGTAGACATTTAAACCAAATTTTATGGAATCTATGTAAAAATGGATGGAGACACTCTAAAAAAATTCCGAACAGCTTAACATTAGATATTCATAATAATGAAACAATGCGTACTGTGTGTATTGAAGTAACGGATGATGGAGATGGTATACCTGAAGATGTGAGTAGCCATTTATTTGAGCCGTTTTTCACAACAGAAAAATCAGGCACTGGGTTAGGCTTATATATTGGCCGAGAACTCGCAGATGCTAATGGTGCAAAATTACAATATAAAGCTAAAAATCCTGGCACACAGTTTAGATTACTCGTCAACCAGACTTAGATTCTCAAATAAACTTATATTTTATTGGTAGTTATTTATGGCAAAGCAATATAGTAGTTTAGTGATTGATGACGAAACTGATATCAGAGAGTTGGTCGTCTTAACCCTTGAGCGCATGGGCATTACTGCAGATAGTGCAAGTAATATTGAAGAAGCAAAAAATTTACTGTCAAAAAGAGAATATGACTTTTGCCTAACTGACATGCGTCTGCCAGATGGACTAGGCCTTGATCTGGTTAATCATATCAATGAAAAATATACTGGCATGCCAATTGCAGTTATCACAGCTTATGGTAGTGCAGAAAATGCCGTTTCTGCCCTTAAAGCTGGTGCTTTTGATTATCTAACCAAGCCCATTTCACTTAAACAATTGCGTCCTTTAGTAGAGTCAGCACTTAAACTAGCCACCTCAGAAACACAAGAAACACAAAATACCGCTGAGCTAATTGGTAATTCGCCAGCAATTAAACAAGTTCGCAGCATGATAGAAAAGCTCGCTCGCAGCCAAGCACCTGTTTATATTAGTGGTGAGTCAGGAACTGGCAAGGAGCTGGCAGCAAGACTAATCCACCAGAATAGTTCTCGTCGCGAACAGTCGTTTGTAGCAGTCAACTGTGGCGCTATTCCAGAACAGTTAATGGAAAGCGAATTTTTTGGTTATAAAAAAGGTGCTTTTACAGGCGCTGCACAAGACACCCAAGGCCTATTCCAAGCAGCTAACGGCGGTACTTTATTTTTAGATGAAATTGCTGACCTACCCTTGGCAATGCAGGTAAAATTACTACGCGCCATTCAAGAGAAAAAAGTAAAAACAGTAGGTGGCACTAGTGAAGACACTGTGAACGTAAGAATTATTTCTGCCACCCATAAAAATTTAAGTGAAATGATGGCTGAAGGTTTATTTCGGCAAGATTTATATTATCGACTGAACGTTATACAACTAAAAATGCCATCACTAAGAGGCCTTAGAGAAGACCTTCCTGAGCTGACCAAAAGACTTTTAGATAAGCTATGTGCTGCGATTTCCATACCAGTACCAGTGCTGGAAGATAGTGCGAGTGAACTTATTGTAAAACTTCCGTTATTAGGCAACGTACGTGAATTAGAAAATATGCTGGAACGCGCATTGGCATTGTGTGATGGTGAGAAAATTTGTGCGGATGATTTGTTCATGGATCAAGAAAGTCAGACCACCACAAAAGAAACCTTAGGTTTTGAGCCTAGCCAAGATAGCGATGTGAGTTTGTCTGATTATTTAGAAGACATTGAAAAACGCGCTATTCAAAAAGCATTAACTAAGACTAATGACAATAAAACTGCAGCAGCAAAATTGCTTGGTATTAGTTTTAGAACACTAAGATATCGTTTAACTAAATTAGGTATTGAAAAAGAAGATAGTACTAATTTAGATGAAGAGTCTCAATAGACTCTTTAATAGTTACCTTTTTTACTAATAGTGAAGCCCCATAAAATTAATCTAATTCAATTCAATCATCTTGGCACTGCATCTGCTGTGAAGCAAGTCGCTTCGCCTAACTTTGATTCTCGTCCCTTAGATATGGCAATTGATATGATTGTCATTCACAATATCAGTTTACCGCCATGCGAATATGGTAGTGAGGGTATTGTGCAATTGTTCACTAATTGTTTAAACCCTGATGAACATCCCTATTATGAAGATATTTACCAACGCAAAGTATCTTCACATTTTCTGATAAGACGTGATGGTGAAATTATACAGTTTGTCGATTGTAAAAATCGCGCATGGCATGCAGGTGTTTCCAATTGGCAGTCTCGAGAAAAATGTAACGATTTTTCTTTAGGAATAGAACTTGAAGGTAGTGATTTTGATGCTTTTGAATTACCACAATATGCATCACTCAACCAATTAATTAGTGTGATAATAAAGAACTACCCTATCAAGCATATTGTCGGACATTCTGATATTGCGCCAGGTCGCAAAACTGACCCCGGCCCTTATTTTGATTGGCAAAAAGTAAACTTTCAAATTAGTAACTAAATTCAACCTATATAATAAAAACTATGCGCAAAATTCTCTATTATTGTTTCTCATGTTTATTTATTTTACAAATGAATGCTTGTGGCAAGGCTTCAGAAAAATCCGAGAATAAACTAATAAGGTCAACCTTAGTCACCGTCACTACCGTTACCAAGCAATCAGTAGAAACAACGCAAGAAACAATTGGCTCACTAGAAGGTTTGATAGACCCAACCATTGCGGCAGAAGTGTCAGCGCGTGTAATCAAAGTGCATGTAAGCCCTGGCGACCAAGTAAAACAAGGAGAACTTATTGCAACTCTAGATGCAAGTGATTTTGCTATGCAACGTAACGAAGCTTTAGCAGAAGTTGCGCGAATAAAAGCACAATTAAAAAATCAAAGTAAAATAGTTGTTAGAAATCAAGCACTTGTGGACAAAAAATTTATCTCTCAAAATGCCGTAGATAATGAACAAGCACAAGAGAATGTACTAAAAGAACAGCTGGTTGCGGCTAGAGCTCGTGTTGGCAGCATCAATCACAACAGCAATAAATCGCGTATTGTTGCTCCCATAAGCGGTATCATTGAAAGACGATTAGTCGGTGCAGGGGATTTCGTACGTGTGGGTGACCCGATTGTTCAAATAGTCTCCAAACAAAAATTACGCGCGCACTTACCGTTTCCTGAGTACATAGGTGCGCAGCTAAAGCCTGGCTTAAAAGTAAGATTAACTACACCAGCTAGTAACACAGCTATCGAAACCACCATACAAGAACTTAAACCATTAATTACTGAAGGTAATCGCACGATAGATGTGATTGCAGATATTGATGGTACTGATGGCTGGCAACCTGGTGCAAGCGTCAATGGCAATGTGATTTTAAGTGAGCTACCATCTGCAATGATGGTACCAGAACAAAGTATTGTGCTGCGACCTGCTGGCGAAGTTGTTTATGTCGTGCGTGATAATGTTGCGTATCAAGCGATCATTGAAACAGGTATTCGCCAAGATGGATTCATTGAAATAAAATCTGGATTGCAAGCGGATGAAACGATTGTTGTCGATGGGGCCGGGTTTTTAACCGATAAAGCACCAGTAAAAATCAGTTTTTAAATCATCAAATGACAAACGAGACCATCATAGCAATACTCACATTGGATATTGAATAATGTCGCTACCTGAGTTTTCAATTCAACGTCATGTGCTCGCATTTATGCTGTCAGCAGTTATTGTGCTATTTGGCATTATTTCTTATGACCGAATTGGTGTTGATCGTATTCCTTCAGTCGATTTTCCTGTGATTAACATCACCACAACCTTACGTGGCGCAAATGCTGAAGTCATTGATACCAGCGTGACTAATTTAATTGAATCAGCGGTAAATACGACGCCGGGCATTGAGCATATTCAGTCGGCCTCTTCCCCAGGCGTATCTTCAGTGAGTGTCACTTTTAATCTTGATAAAGATATTGACGTAGCCTTTAACGAAGTGCAATCAAAAGTCAGTCAATTACAAAAAAGACTACCGACAGATACCGACCCTCCTAATGTGAGAAAAGTAGATTCTGATGCCAGGCCTATTATTTGGATTGCCTTAACTGGCGATCGTACGATTCAACAACTTAATCTGTATGCAGCTAATGTGATTAAAAAGAAATTTGAAACCATAAATGGTGTTGGCGAAGTCCGCTTTGGTGGAAAACGTGATCGAGTCATTCGTGTCATTGTGTCTACAGAACGCATGGCAGCTTATAAATTAGGGGCGAATGATTTAATTGATGCTTTTAATCGTGAGCATATTCAGCTGCCGGGCGGGTTTTTAGTTGGGAAAAATGCAGAGCAGTTAATCAAATTAGATTTAGAGTTCCACAAAATTAGTGAACTTGAAAATATGGTTGTACAGGTCAAAGGCGGTGTACCAATCTATTTAAAAGATGTCGCCACTGTAGAAGACGGTATTACAGATAACCGTCAAGTAGCCCGCTATACTGGAAAGCCTACAGTGAGTATCGGCGTGGTTAAAATTGCCAATACCAATACGGTTGAAATTATCGATAAAATCAAAGATAAACTCGATAAAGAAATCCGCCCAAACCTACCGCCTGGCATGTCACTAGACATATCAACCAATGATTCAATTTTTATTAATCAAATTGTCACATCGCTCAAAGAGCATTTAGTAGAGGGCACACTTTTTGCTGCACTGATTGTACTGATTTTCATGCGCTCATTTAGTTCTACTCTTATGATTTGCTTGGAAATTCCTGTTTCCCTATTAGGTGCTATTGCCGTCATGTACTTCGCAGGCTATACATTTAATAGTATGACTTTGCTAGCGCTACTTCTGCTGATTGGCGTAGTAGTAGATGATGCCATTGTAGTGCGGGAAAGTATATTGCGACACATGTCAGGTGAAGTTGGCGAAACACTGACTGCAGAAGAAATGAAAAACCCAACGCTGGTCGATAAATTCCGTACATTAGCTACAATCAACGGTAGTAACGAAGTGGTTTTTGCAGTATTCGCATCTTCAGCTGCATTAGTATGTATCTTTGGCCCCGTTATCTTTATGGATGGGATTGTCGGTATGTTTTTCGAATCATTTGCAGTCGTTGTCACATTCGGTGTCATTATTTCTTTATTTGTTTCATTAACACTTACTCCCATGCTTTGCTCACGCTATCTAGGCATTACGCAAGCTGATAATGCTGTCTATAGAAAAATTGCTAAAGCACTCAACAAGTTAGATGACGTCTACAAAAAAATACTGCAATTCTCACTTTCTCATCGTGTGTTTATACTTATTTTTACTGCAATCTTTGTGGTGGTTTCTGGGTTTGTTAGCCTGAAATATGTTGAAAAAGAATTTATTCCAACATCAGATGAAAGCTATTTTAGAATCAAAGCAAAAACGCCTTTGGGCTCGAGTTTAGAATATACAGATTCACGCCTGCGAAAGATTGAAACCGTATTAGATGAACATGCTGATGTAATTGAAAGCTATTATGCTTCGATTGGCACAGGCGCTCGTGGCCAGGTAAATCAAGCTAGTGTCAATGTGCGCTTAAAACCAAAAGAAAGTCGTGATATAAGCCAGCAAGAGTTAATCAAATTAGTACAATTAAAGTTAGACAATATTGCTGGTGTACGTGCTTTTGCATCACCACCCTCAATGGGAAGTGGAAATCGCCCAGAAAAACTACAGTTTTTATTAAGGGGTAATAACCTAAAAGAAATCGGCCAAATATCTAAATTATTACAAGATTCATTAAGCAAAAATTCAGGTATAGGCAGAGTTGACATGGACGTACAACTTGATTTACCTCAGCTTAATGTAGATATTGATCGCACCCGGGCAGCTAATTTAGGACTGAATGCCAAGGACATAGCGACTGCGATTAGTCTATATGCCGGCGGCATCAATGTCGCTTCTTATAATGACAAAGTAAGTGATGGCCAACGTTATGACATTCGCTTAAAGGCAGACGAAACGTTACTACAAGAAGCGAATGATTTGAGTAAGATTTATTTAAGAAATAATCAAGGCGAGCTTGTACGTATTGATGCTGTCACGAAATTCAAACCACAACTGGGGCCAGCTATTATTGGACGGTACGACTTGCAGTATGCGGTTAATTTTTATGCTAACCCAAGCATGCCCCTTGGCGAAGCCGCTACCGTAGTTAAAGATACTGCGGCTAAAATAGTGCCACCTGAATATAGGCTACAGCTTTCCGGACAAGCTGAAGAAATGCGAAAAACCATCAAAAACATGGGCTTCGTTTTTACCCTAGCTTTCATATTGCTTTATATGGTGTTGGCAAGCCAGTTCAACTCGTTCACTCAGCCTTTTGTTATTATGCTTGCGCAACCATTGGCCATTATCGGTGGATTAATTGCACTTTGGATAACTGGTCAAACTTTAAACATTTACTCTATGATTGGCTTAGTATTACTTATTGGTTTAGTGGCTAAAAACTCTATTTTGCTGATTGACTTAGCTAATCAACTACGCGCTAAAGGGGCAGGTATTAATGAGGCGCTAAGCGAAGCTTGCCCTGTACGTTTGCGCCCTGTACTGATGACATCTCTAACGGTTATTTTAGCCCTACTACCAGCAGCTATAGGTTTGGGTGCAGGTAGCGAAACTAATAAACCATTATCGATTGCAATTATTGGCGGCATGATTTCATCTACTTTACTTACTTTGGTTGTTGTGCCAGCAGCTTATTCTTTATTGATGCATGGTTTAGACAGAGAAAAACGCTAAAAAAGATAAACTAAACCAGTTTGGCTAAATATTCGAAATTCAAGTCATCAACTTTTGGTTTCCATAATCGAGAGTCTTTAGGAAAATCTTCAAACTCACCTGTTCGCTCGTAACCTAGACGTTCATAAAAAGCGATTAGTTCATGGCGGAGTGAAATGACGGACATATAATACCCAACAACGCGCCATTCTCGTTTAGTCATTGTTTCAGCTGCGCGAATCATCTGCTTGCCATAACCTTTGTTTTGCAAAGTAGGCTTAACGGCGATCATTCCTAAATACGCGGAGTTATTACCTGACAAAGCTTGCCATTCACATGTAATGGTTGCTACGATTTGGTCTTTCATCACACCTGTTAAGATAAATGCGTCATTACGTTTGATAAGCTGTGATATTTCTTGTGTTGTGGTACGTAAACCATCCAGAATATCAGCTTCGGTCGTCCACCCCTTACGGCTAGCTTCACCGCGATATGCACTGTTAATAAGCTGTACAATCGCTTCCGCATCGATTAAATCTGCCTTGTAAAAATGAATCAAAATTGCACTTTCTCAATCAATTGTTAATGAAAAAATAATTACTAATTTCCATCCACATTATCTGTGGATAACTTTGTGGACAATTATGACATAAAACTGTAACTCACTATTTTAAAAGAGGTTTTTCAAATCGCATACTTTTTAATATATTATTTTTTACTAATAGAATCAGATACTTATAAATAACCCTTTAAAAGTAGCACTTTAGAGCCATAGTTAATGCAAAGCTCGAAGTTATGTGGATAACTTGGCTTTTTGTTTAAAAAATACTTTTTTATTTTTACTAATTATTTCAATGACTTGCAAGACTAGCACAGGCCAGGCTTGGCGAAAATTTAAATAAATTATTTAAGATTTAATTAACTTTTGTACAACAATACTACCGACCATATCACCTTGCACATTTACAGTCGTACGTAAGGTATCTAAAATACGATCAATTGGCAATAAAATGGCAATAGCTTCGGCTGGCAAACCAACAGACTGTAGTACTAATACCATCGTCACCATCCCTGCGCTAGGAATGCCAGGCGCACCGACAGAAGCTAACATCGCAGTCAAAAAGACAATGACTTGCTGAGTAAAGCTTAAATCAACCCCTACTAAATTTGCAATAAACAATGCGGCAGCGGCTTCATATAATGCCGTGCCGTCCATGTTCATGGTCGCACCTAGGGGAATAACAAAACCTGCCACTTCAGGCTTTACATCTAAATTATGTGTTGCACAACGCATTGTTATCGGCAATGTAGCTGAACTTGAGCTGGTGGCAAACGCAGTAATTAACGCTTCACGTCCACCACGCCACAGCCAAAACGGGTGTTTTCCTGTCGTTAAAAATAATATTAATGGCAACACCACTAACCCGTGTACAAGTAGAGTACCAGCGACTACTACGACAAATTGCGCCAATGTGCCTAACATGCCAGTGTCTTGCGTTGCGACTAATTTAATGAGTAAAGCTGCAATACCATAAGGAGCAAGTACCATAATCCAATTAACCATACGCATGGTAATTTCCAATACTTCTTGCAATAGTTTTAGTATATTCTTGTAACGCTCGCCACCCATCACTAGGGCAATACCTAAAATTAAGGCAAAAACTACCACCGAGATAACACTACCTTCAGCTAATGCTTTGAATGGATTTACAAATAGACCATGTAAAAAGTGGGCGAAAAATTCTGGTAAAGGCATTTGCTGTGCTTGGAAATTCTGCATAGAGCCTTCGAACATACTAATTGCCATACCAGCACCAGGTTTAAAATATAAACTAGTTGCCATACCTAACAACATTGCTAGCCCCATCGTGGCGACAAAAAATACCAGTGTAGTGATCCATACTTTATGCATTTGATGGTGTTGGCGTAGATTAGCAATGCCCACTGAAATACTACAAAACACTAATGGAATCAAAATCATTTTAAGCAAATCAATAAACAAAGTACCAACAATATTTGCGGTATATAAGCCTTTACTCACCCACGGCAAATCTGCTCCAGCTTGATGGAACAACATACCCACTACGACACCAACAACGGCAGCAATTAAAATTTGTGCATTTAAACTAGGCATTTTCATTTAATTATTCTTTGCTGAGTTCCTGAGTTTTATTTTTTGGTTTTACTGCTTAACTCATTTAATAACGAGTCTGTTTTATAGGGAACTTTGCCAGAAGGCACTACTTTTGATGCGGCTTCAATATGCAAATCTTGATCATCAAAGAAGATATGTGGTCTAAATGATTTTAAAATCTTAGCTTTATCTAAACCACCTAAAAAGAAAATTTCATTTACGTACACACCCCAATGCCTGAGCGTATTGATAACCCGCATTTCTGCAGGGGCACTTCTCGCCGTTACAATGGCTAGTCTAACTGGTGAAACCTCTACGCCAAAAGGCAACCTACTTTGGAGTTTTGCAAGTTTTCTTAAAAATGAAGCGTAAGGCCCTTCTGCCAGCGGTAGATCCTGATGCAAATCTTCGCTTTGTTGAAACTCATCTAATCCTTTAGATTTAAAGATAAGCTCGCTGCTTTCATCAAACAATACCGCATCACCGTCAAAGGCAATTCTTACTTGATCATCTTCAATATTGGCAGGCTCTTTGGGGGGCTCTTTTAACACAGCAACTGCACATTTTCCAGAGTCAATCAGTTTCTGTGCATCCCGAACATTAGTAGTTAAAAACAAGTCTACATCGAATGCATCAATATAATCCACAACCGATTCACCGCCAGTAAATGCATGTCGGCTAATTTTAAGACCTAATTTTCGAATATTGTTAAATACGCGAATACCTGTTTCAGGGCTATTTCTAGACATGACAACCACTTCTACTAAGGGTGACTTGTCATTGCCGCCTTTATTCTGAAACTTATTTAGATCTAAAAGCGCTTTTATTAATGGCATTCCTGTACCTGCAGCTAAAGACTCATCTTCTCTTTCAAGCATATATTTTCTATATTCTATCACCGCATTTTGCACATCATCCTTAAGCCTTGCCTGAAACAATGAATCAGCTTCAGCCAAATCAAAAAGTGCTGTCGCTGAAATGCCAACAACTAAGGTCTTTGATAAATCCATTGCCATAGCTTAGCTTTTGGTTTCACTATCTTTTTTAACACTATTTTTTTCAAAAACTGCGGCAAAGAAACCATCAGTGTCATGCAAATGTGGTAATAGTTTCAAATAATCACCGGTATCTAATTGAATGTTTTGCTGGACAAATACTTCTTTTGCTGGCACCAACACAAAATCTGGATTGGCTTTTAAGAAAGCTTCTGCAATTGCTTCATTTTCATCACGCAATAAGCTACAAGTAGCATAAACCACGCGCCCACCTGCTTTAATCATTTTTCCAGCACGCGCCAAAATAGATGTTTGATTTTTCGTCAAATCTAGCACATCTTGCTCAGTTAGTCGCCATTTTAAATCAGGGTTTCGGCGCAAAGTACCTATACCACTACAAGGTGCATCAACTAAAACACGATCAAATTTTCCACTTAATCTTTTGATTTTAATATCATTTTCGTTATTTATTACTTGTGAATGAATGTTAGATAAACCAGAACGTTTGTGCCGTTTTCCTAAGTTATTCAGGCGACTTTCTGATACATCATATGCATATAAGCGACCAGTGTTTCGCATTAATGCACCTAATGCTAAAGTCTTACCACCTGCACCAGCACATAAATCTGCCACCATTTCCCCACGTTTTGGCGCAACTAAATAAGCAAGCAACTGACTGCCTTCATCTTGCACTTCAATATGCCCGTCCATAAAGAGCTTATGTCGAGTAATGGCCAATCGGTTTGGCATCCTAATTCCTATTGGCGACAATGTTGTTGCTGCAACATTAAGTTCATTAGCAGTATTTTCTGCCATTAATTTTTCTAACACTTCTTCACGGTTAGTCTTAACTGTATTCACACGCAAATCGAGTGAAGCTTGTTCAAACATACTGCGACAAATGGTCAGTGCTTCATCTTCTCCATATTCTGCCACAAGCTTTTTCCAAAGCCAGTCACGTACATCAGCACGTACCTCTAAAGGAAAATCATCGGTTTTTTTGGCTTTAATTGTGATAGCCCATTCTTTTTGTTGCTCAGTTAATATAGACTCTAGCTCACGAATGCTTTTCCCTTCGACTCGAAGCAACCAAGCTAAAATAAGTTTTCTTGCATCATCACTCGCGTTATCCTCAGAAGTGACTTTGCTTAAAAAACGCAACCGACGTAATACTCCGTAAACACTTTCGGCGACAAAGGCGCGTTCTTTATTACCTAACTCGCGATTATTGCGAAAAAATTGACTCAGTTTTGCATCCGCTGGACTATCAAAATCTAGTAAATTATTGAGTAGCATAGCTGCTTGACGGATTAAGCTTTCATTCATTAGTAATATTTTCTTTATATTAATTCGTTAATTTTATAAATAACGTCGGCCAGTGATAGTCATTACATCGGCCGTTCCTTGTCAGTTTGGCTTTGATAATAACTGAATAGCTATTATTTAATCATTATTTTTGTGATGTTTTGCTCAATTTTATCGCCATGCTTGTCCACAACCATATATTTCACTGGTATGTAATGCTGTGATTTACCCAACCAAAACTCTTTCTTTTTCTTCCCATCGACTTCAGTATTAACCAAATGCAAGGTCTGATATGTCACATCACCTAGCTTCAATTCAACATCCCGCGATTTAATAGAGTAGGTATATTTTTTAAGTTTCTTACCTGTGGTGAGCTCAACTTGAACTTGCTCACCTTTTGGTGGGGTAAACATAAATTGATAGGGGTAACTGGATAAATCTTGCGTACCCACCACTAATTTTGCAGTTTTCAACTTACCTTTAACTAGCATTTCAAGCGTTTCACTTGCCCAATTAAATCTTGCAGATAATGATTTTCGCTCATTATCGCCTCGTTTTAGATCAAACTGAGACGGCTTTAAGCCTGATTCAGTAACCTCTCCTTTACTAGTAAGGACTCGCTCTCCTAACAAGGCATATATTCCTTTACCTTTAGTTGTTGAGTGAATACGGTATTTTGACCCTTCTTGCACATAACTCTCTTTAACAACCCCAAAGAATTTACCGTTACGGGTAACTTCATATTCCAAACTAATATTTGTTGGCTGGGCATTGGCAACATTTGCTGCGAGCAAAAGCGGGAGTGTAAGTAATTTAAAAAAGTTCAACATGTGCTTCTTTCATTGTTTTAAGTATTCAAATAACTAACGTGTGAACCCTAAAATACGTTGTCATTTGTCTTTAAATAACAAGTGTTGGTGCTTCATCCGATTTTTGTACGCGAATTGCGCCAATTTCATAGACGGTCTCACCTGCAACTGTTAGCAACTGTTTGGCTTGCCCAGCTTGTTCTTGTGAAACTATCACTGCCATACCGATACCGCAATTAAAGGTTTTGTACATTTCATTATCCGCAATATTACCTTGCATTTGTAACCATTTAAATAAGGGCGGAAAATCCCAATTTTTTGCAATGATTTCTGCAGTTAAACCTGCAGGCAACACACGTGGAATATTCTCAGTAATACCACCACCAGTAATATGCGCCATGCCTTTAATTGGCATTGCTTCTAATAATTTTAGAATTGATTTTACATATAACTTAGTTGGCGCCATGACGACGTCTTTGAACTTGCGACCATGAAAATCAGATTCCATATCAATACCTGATGATTCGATGATTTTGCGTATTAGTGAGTATCCATTTGAATGTGCCCCACTAGAAGCTAACCCTAGCACTGTGTCGCCAGCACTTATTGTTGTTCCATCTATAATATCCCCTTTATCGACGCAGCCGACGGCAAAACCTGCTAAATCATATTCGCCTGCAGGGTACATGCCTGGCATTTCTGCGGTTTCACCACCAACCAAAGCACAGCCTGACTCCTCGCACCCATTCGCTATCCCTTTTACTACATTCGCAGCAGTCCCAACATCTAATTTTCCGCAAGCAAAATAATCTAAGAAAAAAAGCGGCTCAGCACCTTGTACTAAAATATCATTCACGCTCATGGCAACTAAATCAATACCTACTGTGTCATGCATATTTAGTTCAAATGCTAATTTGAGCTTTGTGCCAACGCCATCAGTACCAGAAACTAGTACAGGCTCTTTAAACTTTTTGGGCATCTCAAACAAAGACCCAAACCCACCAATACTACTCATTACTTCAGGCCGCATAGTACGTTTAGCAAAAGGCTTGATTTGGTCTACTAAAGCTTCCCCTGCCTTAATATCTACGCCAGCATCGCGGTATGTAAAAGTAGGGCTATCTGTGTTTGTGCTCAAAGTGCGTCTCGTTTCGGAAATATCGTGTTAAGAATTTACATAATGATAAACTGCATCAATTAATTAGATTAGATTAAAAATACTCTAAATTGAATTCGGTATTACTATTTGCTTCAATTTAAGTATAATTTTATAAACCTCATTTTAACTTACTATGGCTAATCAACCAAAAAACAAAGCGCAAGCTTCATACCTTATAGGTCAGAATCGTTGGCTAATTTTATCCATAGCTTTTCTATTAATACTATATTTGCTTTTGCCTATTCTTGCGCCTTTTTTAATTGCTGCAATTCTGGCTTATATTTGCGACCCTATTGTTGACCGCCTATGCCTAATTAAACTTGGAAGGTTTTCTTTCAATCGCACTTTAGCCACGCTAATTGTCATTGCGGGGTTACTGATTATTGTTATTTCGTTATTTTTAATTCTGATTCCTTTATTACAAAAACAATCAGCACTCATCATTGAGCGCTTACCATTGTTGGTCAATACGTTTCATCATAATTTTGAGCCCTGGCTACAAGCACAATTCGGTGTTTCGTTAGAAATTGATGGTGCTAAAATACAACAAATCATCAAAGAAAACTGGCAAAATACAGGCAATATGCTGACCAATGTATTAAAAATAGCTGGTTCAAAAGGCTTAGCTTTCATTGGCGTGATTGCCAACATTATTTTATTACCGATTGTATTATTATATTTATTGAGAGACTGGGATATTATTATCTCTCGAATTGGCGAACTTGTGCCAAGAAATCAATTCTCAAAGACTTGTATGATTGCAAAAGAAATTGATGATGTCATCGCAGAGTTTTTTCGCGGTCAATTATCAGTCATGCTTTGTCTTTGTGTGTTTTATAGCCTGGGACTTTGGCTAGCAGGTTTAGATATGGCACTTTCACTTGGCCTAATTGCAGGCCTGCTCAGTTTTGTGCCTTTTCTAGGTTTTGCTCTCGCATTTACTCTAGCACTTCTACTCTCAGCTTTGCAATTTCCTTCTTTGGCAGAATTTTTTCCTGTGCTAATCGTATTTGGGTTAGGTCAAATAGTAGAAAGTTATGTACTGACGCCAAATTTAGTGGGTGATCGAATTGGCTTACATCCCGTCGTAGTAATTCTTGGATTATTAGCTGGTGGTCAATTATTTGGTTTCGCTGGTATATTACTCGCTTTACCAGTCAGTGCTGCGACTGCTGTGGGTTTAAAACATCTTAAAAACAGCTATTTGAATAGCAACACATATCTAAGTTCTTAGCCTGTATATTCCTAACATATTAAAAAAACTTAATTTTGTCATCTAGAACATACCCAGCCCATGCAACAGCTATTGCTTGATATCCAACCGCCGGCGACACCAAGTTTTGATAATTTCATATTTGGCAGAAATACTGAAGCAATCACTAATTTAAAAGAAGCGATTAAGGGTCAAGCACCATCACGATTTGTATACTTATGGGGTAATAACGGCAGCGGTAAAACACACTTGCTTAAAGCAGCCAAAACATTAGGCGCCCATATCGCAGATGACGTACATTTACTGGATAACGATGCCCAAATTAATTTATTCAATACATACAACCAATTAAAAGAATCTGGGGACACACTGATTACAGCAGGGTTGCATGCACCTACACAAATGGACTTACGGGATGATTTAGCTACCCGCTTAGCTTGGGGCTTGGTGTATCAATTACACCCATTAACTGATCAAGAAAAAGCAGAAGCTTTAACAACCTATGCAAAAGAACGTGGTATGGATTTACCTAGCGAAGTTGTTAATTATTGCTTACGCTACTTGCGTCGAGACTTACCTACTTTAATGGCCACAATAGATGCATTAGACACTTGGTCTCTTACACAGAAAAAACCGGTAACAGTAACAATGCTTAAGAAACTAATACAATTAGATATAGATTTCTAACCTTGGTATCAAACCACACTCTCTCGAGTACAAATAACAAAACTTTAGCCACCTAAATGAGTAATTAATCTCCAATACTATGGCCAGATAATAATTTTATTAATTCTCAATATGGTTCCTATATCGGCAGTTTATAAAAACACTTAAAACTATTCCGCAAAATAGTTGTTCTGGAGTAAATTCAGTTTTTTCTAAATCCACAACTTTCTTGGTGTAGCAACTTACTGTAAAATTCAACCTTTGATAGATAACTACTATCCAATATATGAAAGACTTTTAGGCGAACTATGTTACGCATTACAGAACTCAAGCTAGCCATTGAACAGGCTGATACGCTCAAACATCAAGATAACCAAATTAAAACAGCGCTACTTAAACGATTAGCAATACCTGAATATGATTTAATTAATTTTTCTATATTCAAACGCGGTGTTGATGCGCGTAAATCTCATGCGATTTTGTATGTGTATAGCCTAGATGTGTTCCTTAAAAACGAATCTAAATTGCTTGCTAAGTTTAAAAAAGATCCGCATATCAAATCTGCAGCTGATACAAGTTATCAATTTGTAGCTAAAGCCAAAGCATCACATAAACCTCGCCCGATCATTGTAGGTTTTGGCCCGGCGGGTATTTTTGCTGCACTAATCCTCGCCCAATCTGGCTTTAACCCAATCGTAATAGAACGCGGTAAAGAAGTTCGAAAACGAACTAAAGACACATGGAATTTTTGGCGAAATGGCACATTAGACCCCGAATCTAATGTGCAATATGGCGAAGGCGGAGCAGGTACATTTTCGGATGGAAAACTATATAGCCAAATTAAAGATCCCAAGCATTACGGAAGAAAAGTAATTAAAGAGTTTGTGGAAGCAGGAGCACCAGAAGAAATTCAATATGTCAGCCATCCACATATTGGCACTTATCGATTAGTAGGTGTAGTGGAAGAGATGCGACGCAATATTATTGCATTAGGTGGAGAGATATATTTTGAAAGCCATGTTGAAGATATTGTTGTTGAGAACAATCAAGTACAAGGCGTGAAATTAAAGACGGGTGTACAGATGATTTCTAATCATATTATTTTAGCAGTTGGGCATAGCGCACGTGATACGTTTGAAATGCTACATGAACGCGGCATTTATATTGAAGCCAAACCGTTTTCAATTGGCTTTAGAGTAGAACACCCGCAAGGATTAATAGACCGTGCACGCTATGGTAAAAGCTATAGTGAGGACTTACTTAAGAAACTAGGTGCTGCAGATTACAAGCTAGTACACCATGCTAAAAATGGTAGAAGTGTATATAGCTTTTGTATGTGTCCAGGTGGTATGGTAGTCGCTGCAGCATCAGAACCTGAGTGTGTTGTCACAAATGGCATGAGCCAATATAGCCGCAATGAACGGAATGCCAATGCAGGTATTGTAGTTGGGATTACGCCAGAAGTTGACTTTTCACCATCATCCAGCCCTTATGGCCCCTTAGCTGGCATAGCATTACAACGTCAATTAGAGAAAAATGCCTATGTAATGGGAGGCAGTAATTACAAAGCGCCAGGACAGCTCATTGGTGATTTTCTAGCGAACAAGCCGTCTCAACAATTGGGTAATGTAACTCCTTCTTATACACCTGGTGTACATTTAACAAATTTAGACACAGCACTGCCTGAGTTTGCGATTACGGCAATGCGTGAAGCTATTCCTGCTTTTGCTAAAAAGATTAATGGATTTGATTATCCTGATGCGATTCTCACAGGAGTAGAAACACGCACTTCATCGCCGATAAGAATCAAACGTGACGAAGAAACATTGCAAAGCATCAATACCAAAGGCTTATTCCCTTGCGGTGAAGGCGCTGGCTATGCAGGTGGCATTTTATCCGCTGGGGTTGATGGTATTAAAGTCGCCGAGGCGGTTGCGTTAAGCTTATCAAGTAACTAGTTCAGTTTAAATAGTCATTTTCAATAAAAAAGCGAGCATTTTTCAATGGTCACTTTTAATATTGTGTTAACAATTCATTGTCTGATTAAGTAATCAAATGCACCAAGTGCTGCTTTTGAACCTTCACCCATGGCAATAATAATTTGCTTATAAGGTGTTGTGGTTACATCCCCCGCTGCAAATACGCCTGGTAAAGATGTTGCATTGTGATCAGTCACTTCAATTTCACCAAAAGTACTTAATTTAAGTGTGCCTTTTAACCATTCGCTGTTGGGCAATAATCCAATTTGAACAAATACACCATCTAGCTCAAGATGTTTTGATTCACCAGTTCCACGGTCTGTGTAAGTCAGACCATTCATTTTATTACCGTCACCTGTAATTTCAGTGGTTTGCGCACTTGTAATTACCGTTACATTTGATAACGTGCCTAATTTCTTTTTTAACACTGCATCGGCTTTCAACTCAGTATCATATTGAAATAGCGTCACATGATCAACAAAATTAGCCAAGTCAATAGCTGCCTCAACGCCTGAGTTCCCGCCACCGACCACACCAACTGGCTTACCTTTAAATAAAGGGCCATCGCAATGCGGACAGTAAGCTACGCCCTTACCCCGATATTCTTTTTCGCCCGGCACACCCAACTCACGCCAACGTGCACCTGTCGCCAAGATCACTGCTTTACTTTTAAGCGTTGCTCCACTATCAAGCTTTACTTCCACTAAATCAGTATTTTTATTGCTCGATTTGCCGGGTTCAGTTAAGGAGACAGCACGCTGCAAATTGTTAATATCAACATCATATTGTTTCACATGCTCTTCAAATGCAGCAACGAGCGCTGGCCCCTGTGTTTCATTAACAGAAATGAAATTTTCAATCCCTAATGTATCCATGACTTGGCCACCAAACCGTTCGGCAACAATACCGGTTCTGATACCTTTACGAGCAGAATATATAGCAGCTGATGCACCTGCTGGACCACCACCAACTACTAAGACATCGTAAGGCTCTTTGGCATCAAGTTTTTGGGCTTCGCGCTCAACTGCCCCTTTATCTATTTTCGGAAGAATTTCATCCAAATCCATACGGCCTACGCCAAACTCTTTTCCATTTAGCATTGTAGTAGGCACTGACATAATATTTTTAGACTTCACTTCATCTTGATACAAGGCACCATCAATCATCACATGTGAGATGTTAGGATTAATCACCGCCATCATATTAAGCGCTTGAACGACTTCAGGACAATTATGACAACTTAACGAAATGTAAGTTTCGAAATGAAAATCACCTTCAATTTTAGAAATTTGTTCAATTTTTTCATCACCCAATTTCATTGGGTGACCACCCGTATGCAATAAAGCCAATACTAATGATGTAAATTCATGCCCCATCGGGATACCAGCAAACCTTACGTCGACATTTTTATGCCCTATCGCACGTTCAACAGAGAATGAAGGCTTACGTGCATGTTCACCTTCACTCAGTGAAATTTTCTCAGACATGCTAGCAATTTCCTCTAGCAAACTTTGCATTTCCTTCGCGGCTTCACTTTTATCAAGTGAAGCAACAAGCTTAATTGGCTCCCGCAGCATTTGTAAATACTGCTGCAACTGCGTTTTGATGGTTTTATCTAATGCCATATTAATTCTCTTTTAATAAAGGATTCACAAAAAAATTAATGCCTAATATAGTAAAAATAAGGGCATTACCTTTTAGATAATGCCCTTATTCAACACTATGGATATGCAAATAAAATTTTAAATTAACAAAACTTCGTCTTCATATTGAAGACATATTCACATGTATAAATAGTTAAATTTTTCCTACTAAATCCAAAGAGGGTGTAAGCGTTTCAGCACCTGGTGTCCATGCAGCTGGACAGGCTTCGTTTGGATGAGCAGCTAGATATTGTGCAGCTTGTGCTTTACGCAATAAATCAGCAGCTGATCGGCCAATACCTAAATCATTCACCTCAAGCGCTTTAATAACTCCTTCTGGGTTGATCAAAAATGTACCGCGTAGCGCTAAACCTTCATCTTCAATCATTACACCAAAATTACGTGTAAGTGCACCTGTTGGGTCACCGATCATTGGGTATTTAATTTTCTTAATCGTATCTGATGCGTCTGCCCATGCTTTATGCGTAAAGTGCGTATCAGTTGAAACTGAATAAATTTCCAAATCTATTTTTTGGAATTCTGTATGCATATCAGCTAGATCACCTAACTCTGTAGGACAAACGAAGGTAAAATCAGCAGGATAAAATACTACTGCAGACCATTTGCCTTTTAGTGTAGCTTCTGTAACTTCTACAAATTTACCGTCATGATAAGCTTGTGCTTTAAATGGTTGAATTTCTGTATTGACTAATGACATACTTTTTCTTTCTATAGTGGTTATAAATCTCTGGTTTAAAATATTTAGGTTCATTATTTTAAAAACAGTATTCTATCGCCACTCGTTGATTAAGTAAAATTAATTATATAAATATATATGATTAATATAATATATCACATACAAGATATCTAGGCAGTGACTTTGACCGCTCTCTGTCCTACGCTACCTTTATTATCCTGCCAAACCAGATTAATTTTATCGCCTGGTTTACCATCTGTTAAATAAAAAGTAAGGTGAGGGTCTTTAGAAACTCCAGTACCTAAATGCATTTCTATTGCTTGATTATTATTATGCTGGATTTTTAACACTTGAATAAAATGGGCTGGCACAATCCGTCCAAAATCATCTTTACCATAGCCTGTATGCATAGGATGCGTGATAATCGCTTTCAATATTACCAATCCGTTAATTCTTGCTGCCGAGGTCTGCGTTAACTCCGCCTCTGTTTTTGCCCATACCTTTGTGGCCGAGACAAACTTTTCACTTGCACTACCGCCATTACCACAACCATTTTCTAGTACTTCGATATTTTTAGACGTAGTGTAATATTTAGCACCGGATTTTACGATAATTTTAATATCGGATGTTCCAACCATTTTGATACGCGTAACAAATTTAGCTAATACTCCTTTTTCAAACATCACATTAGCAATCAGTGTTTTTGAGGAAGCTTCTACTATTAAAGCAATGGCTTCTGAGTTAGGTATATTGCTAGTCACTTCAACTTGCACAAAGGCACCATTTTCTACTTTTTTTGGTGTAATTATTTCAATTTGATCACTAATAATCTCATTATTAATATACATTTCATTTTTCGTCACAATAACTTTAATCGCTTCGAAGGCAGCTTTGTTCCAAACAGCAGCAATTGCCTTTAAGGGAAACAAAATAGCAGAGAGTGACGACCAACCTAAAAAATCTCTTCTCTTCATTTTTTGAGCTTTCAGATTAAATTGATAGGGTTTAACTTTTTTGACGAATTAATAATTCGCGCTCTAATTCCTTCAAGCGGGCTTCTACAATAGACTTTTCGTAAAAACTACCATCATTAGCAATTGTAGAAAAGCGCATTTGTTCAACTGCTTTTGCGTAATTATATTGGCTATAATATGCTTCAGCTTGTGCTTGAAAACTCAATAGGCTTTTACTTTGTGCAGCATATGCTTTTGCTAACAACCTATATAAATATGCATCATTCGGATACCTATTTTGTTTATTTTTGATAAATGTAACAGCCTGATCAAATTGTTTAATCGCTAAAAAGTGCTCGGCGTACCCATAGATCAACCCGCGATCGTCAGGGAAAATGACTAACGCTTTTGTATACACCTTTGCTGCTGCTTTTGGGTTATTACGAACAACCTCAGCACGTGCCTTTAAATTATCTATAAAAGCATTTTTTGGTGCATTAGTTAATAACCATTTCAGTTCTTTCGTGACACCCTCAATATCTTTCTTGCGTAGCAACGCTACCGCAAGACCATAATGCTCAGCAGCCTCACTAGCATAACGTTGCTCTTGAATATTTCTCTCAAACTGATCTATCGCCACTTGTGCTAACCCATTGCTTGCACGTAATTTTGCACGCACTAAATAAAATTCCAAACTTGAGTTTACTTGTTTATAAGGCATGTTCTCAACACGATTACTTACATCAGCAATACGTTCTGATGTAAGTGGGTGTGTGCGTAAAAAACTCGGCGCGTTACCTTCAACAAAACGTGTACCACGTTGCAATGTGGTAAAAAAAGCTGGCATACCTCGTGGGTCAAAACCAGCATTTACTAACACATTCAAACCAATACGATCTGCCTCACGTTCGTGTTCCCGCGTGTAATCTAACTGCCTTTGCACCATGGCTGCAGAAGAAGTGGTTAATGCACCAGCAGCCAATTCTGGATTTGCACGAGCAACTAATAAAGCTAATGCAATACCAGCAATATTTTTAAAGGTATCTGTTTTTTGTTTGGCTAAAATACGTGCAATGTGATGTTGCGTTATATGGCCAATCTCATGTCCGATGACACTAGATAACTCAGACTCCGTATTTGCCGCCAAGAATAAACCCGTATGTACCCCTATTACACCACCTGGCATCGCAAATGCGTTAATCGAATTATCTTGCACCATAAAAAAGTAAAAAGGTTGCCGCTTATCATCACTCGCTGCAGCCAAACGATCACCTAAATTTTGCAGATAATCAATAATTTCAATATCTTGTAGAACTGAATCACTAACAGCCACTTCGGCTAAAATCTGCTCGGCAATACGCTGCTCATCAAGTGGAGAAAGAACAGTTTGTGAAACATCACCTAACTCGGGTAAACTATTATGCAAATCACTCGGTATCGCAGAATCTAGCTCTATTGTTTTGGTATATGGCTTACTAGACAAGGTGCCTTGGCTATCAGTTTCTGCAAACACTAAACTTGTGTA
Organism: uncultured Methylophilaceae bacterium; assembly: GCA_964549145.1. Lineage (GTDB taxonomy): Bacteria > Pseudomonadota > Gammaproteobacteria > Burkholderiales > Methylophilaceae. The sequence goes on along the minus strand of CAZJUK010000006.1, from coordinate 10,789 downwards.
CATTAATAATATTGAAGAGACTGACACATAAAAAACGTAACTACTTTTTAATAAAATTTTAATCATTATTGTTATGATAAGACCTTTAGCGTGGTAGTTCACGCAAAATTGTTAATAGAAAGTAATTTTATGAGTAAAGTCGCAAGTAAAACATCAGAAGCCAAACTTACCCATGTCAATGAACACGGTCAAGCTCACATGGTTGATGTCGGTAACAAAGCTAGTACTCGCCGGATTGCTGTTGCAAGCGGGATTATTCATATGCTGGCAGAAACGCTGACACTCATTCAAACTGATAGCGCCAAAAAAGGTGATGTGCTTGCTGTGGCACGTATTGCTGCGATTCAAGCCAGTAAAAAAACTGCAGACTTAATTCCATTATGCCACCCCATTAGCTTGAGTAAAGTAAGTGTTAATTTTAATACTGATGAAGATGAAAATAATATCATCTGCACTGCAACAGCAGAAACCACAGGTCAAACTGGTGTTGAAATGGAAGCGATGACGGCAGTAAGTATAGGCTTACTCACCATCTATGACATGTGCAAAGCGGCAGATAGAGGCATGATGATTAGCGAAATAAAATTGTTAGAAAAACTAGGTGGAAAATCTGGTCATTGGCAAAATAAAAGTTAGATCAATAGGTTAAACCTAAATTATAAATAACTCACTTTCAGGCCACGTTCGATCACCTTAATTCTGTAGAAGTAACTCAATACACCTGCGCCTACTCATAAGGCTTTGCCAGATGTTTGACTAGTAATTTGATTGCGTTAAATAATAGCAACTTGTCACTCACGCTGGGTGAGTTTCATTGTCGTCATACAATCAACAGCACTGCCACCCACGACGACGACCTTTAAACTCATCCTTCTGCTTGCCTGTTATATTATTTACCTGAGATCAAATAATTTTCAGCCGCATCAATTCCTTTTTGCGTACCTAGCAATATCAACACATCGCCAGCAAACAAAACAATTTCAGGGGTTGGCATAATATCTTCAGATGTATCGGCATGACGCAATGCTTTAATTTCAACATTGAATTGCTTCAAATCTATTTGATCTAAGCGCTTATAAAATACAAACGAATTTCTATTGACCTCAACAGGATGCAATCTTAATTGATCGACATGATCTAATTCTTCTGCAGCATCTGTCATGCCATGATAGAAGCCTTTAAACATCTCATAACGTTCTTCGCGAAACAAACGAATACGTTTTACCACGCGATGAAGTGGGATTCCCAAGAGTACTAAAGCATGAGAAGCCAGCATTAAGCTGCCCTCTAATACTTCTGGAACTACCTCTGTAGCGCCAGCTGCCCTAAATTCATCCATATGAGTTTCATCGTAAGTTCTGACAATCACAGGTAAATCAGGGTAACTTTCATTGGCAACGTGAATGACCTTCATTGAAGCGCGTAAATCGGAATAGCTGACTACCAAAGCCTTTGCACGCTTCCCACCAGCTGCATGCAAAACTGCACGACGACCAGCATCCCCGTAAACAACATGCTCACCTGCTACGCTAGCTTCGTGGACTCGTGTTGGGTCAATATCTAGTGCGATAAAAGGAATATGCTCTTCTTTGAGAAAACGGCCTAAATACTGACCACTTCTACCATAACCACAAATAATTACATGATTAGCTAATTCTTTACCAACCTCTTCAATTGAGTCGACTTTATGGCTGCTATTTTGTATATAGCTTTTTACTAATTTACGTGCAATACGTCCGTTGTACTGAATAAGAAACGGTGCGATAACCATCGATAACAAACATGCAGAAAGGATAAGTTGCAGCGCATTACCACCGATCAGACCTCTGCCTAATGCTAGGGTCAATATAACAAAACCAAACTCTCCAGCTTGCGCAAGAACAACGCCAGTGCGAATACCAACACCCCACTCATACCCAAATAGGCGAACTAAGACGGCAATGACAACACCTTTGAAAATGACGAATGAGAAGAGTAAAAGTAGCACTAAGCCAATATTATCTATAAGATAATTGAAGTTCAGCAGCATGCCTACACTAATAAAGAATAAACCCATTAAAATATCGCGCACTGAAGCAATATCAGACTCTACCTGATAGCGATATCGGGTTTCTGAAATCAACATTCCAGCAATAAAAGCACCCAAAGCATAAGATAAACCAGCCAAATAAGTGGCATAAGCTAATAGCAATGTCACCATTAGCACATTCATCACAAATAACTCACGTGACCGTTGACGCGCAACCAAGCCAAACCAAAAGTTAAATACAGCCTTACCAAATTTAAATAGAATAAATAACAAGACGATGGTTTTAACAAAAGATAATCCTAATGTTGCCGCCAGATTGGTTGATTGAGAACCGAAAGCAGGAATCAACACCAAAATAGGAATGACCGCTAAATCTTGAAATAACAGAATACCAATACTTAAGCGACCGTGCCTTGAATTTAAATCAACACGTTCCATCAGTAATTTAGAAACAATCGCGGTTGATGACATAGTGAGTGCACTAGCAATCACAAATGCAGTGATTAAGTTTAAGCCTGCTAGCCAACTGACTAAGATAACAACACCTAAGGTAATACTGACCTGTGCACCACCTAAGCCAAACAAGGTTTTACGCAAAGCATATAGCTTAGGCAAGCTGAATTCCAAACCAATACTAAACATTAAAAAGACAATGCCAAATTCTGCTAAATGCCTTCCTGATTCGGTATCTGGCAATAACTTAAGCGCATGTGGCCCGCAAATGATACCCACAGCAAAATAAGCCAACATAGGTGGTAATCGCAAAAAACGAAAAAACGCAACACCAAAAACTGAGCTAGTTAAAAGCAGTAGTACGCTGGAAAGTGAATCAAACAAATTTAAGCTTTCTTTTAGTTTTTATTCTCTGGATTGGGAATGAATAAATTCGCACTTTAAGCAAATTTTAGCAAAAATTGTGCCTACTTTAATTATTAAAGCCACTCTTTAGCGCTTTTTGCTTTATTCAATACGCATTCCCTTTTATACTAATTGTATTATGAGTCCTACTTTACTACAAACTGATCGATTACATGCTACTAAGCAACAACCGCTAGATTTAGCGCGCAAAGTGCTAAATATTGAAGCGCATGAGATTACAGCGCTAGCTAAACGGTTAGATGAAAGTTTTGAGCTAGCGATTAAGATTATTCTACAATGCAAAGGGCGTGTTGTTGTGACCGGTATGGGTAAATCTGGACACATTGGCAATAAAATTGCCGCGACGTTAGCCAGCACTGGCACACCGGCCTTTTTCATGCACCCTGCTGAAGCAAGCCATGGTGATTTAGGCATGATTACGGAGAACGATGTGGTGATCGCACTTTCAAACTCTGGCGAAAGTGACGAAATACTTAATATTGTGCCAACGATTAAACGGTTAGGCGCAAAAGTAATTGGTATTACAGGAAAAAGCAATTCAACACTCTCTAAAGAATCAGATTGTCATTTAAGTGCCGAAGTATCTCAAGAGGCTTGCCCTCTAGGACTGTCACCGACTGCAAGCACGACTGCTGCGTTAGCGTTAGGTGATGCACTTGCGATTTGTGTGTTGGATTGTCGTGATTTCTCTGCTGAAGACTTTGCCCGTTCGCACCCAGGCGGCAATATTGGTAGACGCTTACTCACTCGTGTAAAAGATATTATGCATACCGGCAATGCAATTCCTAGCGTAAATGAAGATGCAATGTTAAGTGATGCGCTCACTGAAATGACGAAAAAAAGTTTAGGATTTACCGCAGTAGTAGACCAAAAAAACGGTTTAGCTGGGGTGTTTACCGATGGTGATTTGCGTCGATTATTTGTGAAAGGTGCCAATGCAAACACGACTCAAATCAAAACAGTAATGCATAGAAGTCCAAGCAAAATACACGCAGATCAGTTAGCAGTTGAAGCGCTAGAGTTAATGGAGCAAGAAAAAATTAATGGCTTATTGGTCACAAGTGAAAATAATGAATTAATTGGTGCATTTAATATGCATGATTTATTAATCGCTAAAATTATCTAGCGCAAAAATACAAGAAATCATAATTAGGGCAATAAAAGTATGGTTAAAAACATTAGTATTAAGAATACGGTATCGGAAGGAGTATTAGCACGCGCAAAAAAAATCAAAGTAGTTATTTTTGATGTCGATGGTGTTATGACCAACGGTGGGCTTACAATCGGGGACGATGGCCAAGAGTATAAAACATTTAATACGCAAGATGGGTTGGGCATGAAGTTGCTGAAAAAAAGTGGTGTTGAAATGGCGATTATTACTGGCCGCACTTCTAAAGTGGTCACTAAGCGCGCCGAAAGTACCGGCGTTGGTATTTTTTACCAAGGCGTTGATGACAAACTAGAAGCATTTAATGACTTAATTAAAAAGCTTAATGTTAAGCCTGAAGAAACTGCCTTTATGGGTGACGATGTTGTTGATTTGCCACCTATTATTCGTTGTGGTTTGGGTATTTGTGTTCCAGCAGCCCCTCTGATTGTAAAAGAAAACTCCCATTACATCACAAGCAACTCAGGTGGCAATGGCGCAGTACGTGAAGTCTGTGAATTAATTATGCAAGCACAAGGTACTTTTGATGCACAAGTGGCGATTTACTTAAAATAATCATGCTTACTAGAGCAGCGATTTTTTTTCCATTAATTTTAGCTGCGTTAATAGCGCTGATTACTTTTTGGATTTACCAAACAGTCGATCAAGACCCACCCAAAATAAACGGCGATAGTCGCCATGATCCAGATTACATGATGTCAAATTTTGTAACGTCACAAACCGATGAAGCAGGAAAAATAAGTTATATATTAGAAGCAGTGCAAATGACGCACTACCCTGACGATGATAGTACAGTGCTTGAAAAACCGCGCTTTACGCAGTTTACTGACGGCAAGCCTTATACAAAAATCAAAGGTTTATACGCTACCGTTTCTAGTAATGGTGAGGAAATTGAAATTTTGGATGATGTAGTAGTGGTGCGATCAGCCTCTAAAGACAAAGGTGAAATGGAAATGCTAACTGATAAACTCATCATTTATCCTGAACAAGATCTAGCAAAAACAGATAGGCCTGTTGTCATTAAACAAGCACCTAAAACAGTCATTCATGCAACTGGCATGGTATTTAGTAAAAAAAAACAAACAATACAATTATTTAAACGAGTTAAAGCTCATTATGAAAAACCAACCACTAGACCAAGTAAACAAGTAAACAAGAAGAAACCTCGGTAAACACATGAGAAAAATATTTTACATCGCTCTAATATCTGCACTAAGTTTAGCTTTTAGTATTAATGCTTTTTCAGAATCTGCTGACCGTAGCAAGCCAATTGAGTTAGAAGCAGATAGTGTTATTGTTGATGATGCAAAAAAAACCAGTACCTATGTCGGTAAAGTAATTCTTACTCAAGGTACATTAGTTATTCATGCAGATAAATTAGTTGTTCGGGAAGACAAAAGTGGCTTTCAAAATAGCACTTCTACAGGCAACCCAACCACCTTCAAACAAAAGCTTGAAGGTAAAAACGAATATATGCAAGGCAGTGCAAGACGCATTGAGTATGATGGACGTGTGGATAAAGTACAGTTATATACAAAGGCTTGGGTAAAACGCGGCGAAGATATTGTATACGGTGATTATATTAGCTATGATGCAAATGCCGAATATGCTGAAGTCATTGGTGGCAAAAAAACTGAAAGTGGTGGAAGTTCAAGCGGTCGTGTTAAAGCAATTATCCAACCTAAAAATAAAGAGAAAAAAATTAATAACAAACCGCTATCGAATAACCCATCACCGGCTGTCGAAAAAAAATCGCCATCACCAGCAAACACTAATAAGCTTAAATTAAGCAATGAATTAAAAAGCATATCGAATTAAGCAAAGTATGAGCCAACTTATTGTAGAACATTTATCCAAAACCTATAAATCGCGTACAGTTGTGCATGACATTTCGCTAACTATTAAAAGTGGTGAAGTGATTGGCTTGCTTGGACCAAATGGTGCAGGAAAAACCACTAGTTTTTATATGACGGTTGGCTTAGTACCGTTAGATAAAGGCCGTATTATTCTAGATGAAACGGATATAAGCCATATGCCAATTCATTTGCGTGCACAAATGGGTTTGGCTTACCTGCCTCAAGAACCATCAATTTTTCGCAAGCTCAACGTCACTGAAAATATTTTAGCGGTGCTTGAGCTACAAAACCTAAATGAAGCTGATATGCACGAAAGGCTAGAGTCACTATTGCAAGATTTACATATCATGCATATTCGTAATAATAGTGCTGTGAGTCTTTCTGGAGGCGAGCGCCGTCGTGTAGAAATTGCACGATGCTTGGCAGCTGAACCAAGGTTTATTTTGCTTGATGAGCCGTTTGCTGGAATTGATCCGATTGCTGTACTTGATATACAGAAAATCATTCAGTTTCTATCGTCACGTAATATTGGCGTACTAATTACTGACCACAATGTACGTGAAACATTAGGTATTTGCGACCGTGCTTATATTGTAAACGAAGGCAGTGTGTTTGCCTCTGGCAGACCAGAAGAAATTGTCAATAACGAGGCGGTACGCGAAGTATATCTAGGGAAAGATTTCAAGCTTTAACAAAAACTAATGAAACAAAACCTTCAATTAAGAATTTCACAAAATTTAGCGCTCACGCCGCAACTCCAGCAGTCAATTCGACTCTTACAACTTTCATCCTTAGAGCTCAATCAAGAACTCGATGTAATCTTACAAGAAAACCCTTTGCTAGAACTAGCCGATGAAAACGAAGACAATGAAATAATACCCGCTGAAAATATAGATGGAAAAGTAGAATCAGCAGAGACAACAACTGATAATTCGACAAGCGAAACTGAGGCTGAATTGAAAACCAGCAGCGAGCTAGACTTGCAAGAACCTGCTAGCACACCTCAAGAAAGTACTGAAGAGGCACCAATTTCTAATGAGGAATTTAATCAAGATGCCTATGACGAAGAGTATAGCGAATATGGTAGCACTAGCAATTGGGATGAAAGCAAAAGACAAAATGATAGTGGTGACGACGACGGCGATTACATGCGACAAGAAGTCGTATCTGAAGACTTACGCGGCCATCTATTAGAACAATTGAAATTAATGCCTTTAAGTGACCGTGATCAAAAATTAATTCTATTGATTATCGATAGCATTAATGAAGACGGTTATTTAGAAGAATCATTAGGAGATTTAGTCGAGATGCTTCCTGAAGAACTGGAAGTTGAGTTGCTAGAGCTAGAAACAATAATGAAGCTTATTCAGAGCTTAGACCCACCAGGCATTGGCGCGAATAATCTACAAGAATGCATTACATTGCAGTTAGATGATTTGCCAAAAGACACGCCTTACTTAAGTATTGCCAAAATTATTGTAAAAGAACACTTATTAGTACTTGCGAATAAAGATTTCACCAAATTACGTAAACTATTGAGCTGTAGCGAAGAAGAGCTAAAAGCCGCTCAGGATTTAATTAAGCAACAGAATCCGCGTCCTGGCTCTAGCTTTGCGCAATTTAGTTCTGATCACTTTATTCAGCATGAAGTAATAGTCAAGAAGGTAAAGGGCATTTGGATTGCTACATTGAATGATGGCGTGATACCTAAGCTACGTATTAACCAAATGTATACTGACATCTTAAAACGCAATCGTGAAAACTCTGGGCAATATTTACAAAGTCAAATGCAAGAAGCACGCTGGATGATCAAAAATATTCAGCAACGATTTTCTACTATTTTGCGTGTGTCCCAAGCTATTGTTGATAGACAACGGAATTTTTTTGAACATGGGGAAATTGCTATGCGTCCATTAGTCTTACGTGAAATTGCTGAAGAACTTGAATTGCATGAATCTACTATTTCACGAGTAACAACGCATAAGTATATGCTAACTCCGCGCGGTGTATTCGAACTAAAGTATTTCTTTGGTAGCCATGTGTCAACAGAGTCTGGTGGTGAATGTTCAGCCACAGCGATCCGGGCATTAATTAAACAATTAGTTGCCGAAGAAAATTCAAAAAAACCTCATTCAGATAATCAAATTACCGAACTACTTTCAAAACAAGGCATTAAAGTTGCAAGGCGTACAATTGCTAAATACAGAGAGTCTCTTAATATTCCACCTGCAAATTTACGTAAATCTTTATAGTTCGCGTTTTAAAATCAAGATCGAATTAAAGAATTTTGGTAGTTCTATTCGTCAGTTGCAGTCTATCCGCAAAAGTGTAAACTAAAGTTGTTCCTGTTTGCTTTGGCAGTATATTTTTAATTCTTAAAAAGTATAAGATGTTAAAGCCCAAGAACTATTAAACATAAGGAGCTAATAATGAATTTGCAATTAACTGGTCATCATTTAGAAGTCACTCCTGCATTACGTGATTACGTAGAAAACAAACTATCAAAAATCAGCAATCACTTTGATCATGTGATTGACGTAAAAGTTACCATGCGTGTTGAAAAGCTGGCTCAAAAGGTCGAAGCCACACTGCATGTACCAGGCAATGATTTACATGCCGAAAGTAGTAATGACAATATGTATAGCGCAATTGATATGTTGACTGACAAGCTAGATCGTCAGGTACTTAAGCATAAAGAAAAAAATAGCAATCACCATAAACTCAATGGCGCAGTCAAGCATCAAACCGTAGATTAATCAACTAAGCTGTTAGCTCATATGATCATTACTGAGCTATTCAAAAAAATCCGCCACAAACTTACAAGCATTATTAGGCTTTGTGGCGGTCACCGAACACCCCATATACATACAATGAACAGCAATGAATCCACAAGTATGCATGGCGTCTTTATGGAAGTGCTAGGCTTTGGGTTATTCATTAAAGGCAAAGTTGCGATTGGTAAAAGTGAGCTTGCCTTAGCACTGATTTCGCGTGGTCATCGCTTAATCGCGGACGACGTTGTAGATTTTTACCATACTTCACCAACACGCATTGAAGGCTGCTGCCCTGAGTTGTTGCAAGACTTACTCGAAGTCCGTGGTTTAGGTGTGTTAGATATTCGTGCTATGTATGGTAACAAGGCAGTAAAAACCAAGAAACTACTCGATTTGATTATTAAATTAGAATTAGCTGATGTTGCTAACCCGCAGATACTAGACCGTTTGAGCAGTGATATAAAATATGAACGCATACTGAATGTGGACATTCGAAATATCGTCATTCCAATTGCAGCAGGTAGAAATATTGCTGTTCTAGTTGAGGCGGCAGTTAGAAACCACATGTTATTATTGAATGGCATTCACACCACACAAGTATTCGTAGAACGTCAAAAAAAGCTCATCGACAATGAAAGTAAACCATCTTAAATGCATTTAATTATTCTAACTGGGTTATCTGGCTCAGGGAAAAGCATTGCTTTACGCGCCCTAGAAGATAGCGGTTTTTATTGTATTGATAATTTACCAGCGACATTATTAACTTATATTTCTGAGCATCTTGAAGCGAACAGTCAAAGTAAAACAGTGATTAATAAAGTGGCCATTAGTATTGACAGCCGCAGTGCAGGTATTAAAGAATTACCTGCTGCGATAGAACAATTAAAAAAAGATGACAATTTAGTTGAGGTTATTTTTCTCGACTCAACTATTGGAACACTAGTAAAACGTTTTAGCGAAACAAGAAGGAAACATCCTTTAAGCAATGCAGAAAAAACACTGGCTGAAAGCATTGCTAGTGAACGTGCTCTTTTGTCCAGCATTGCTGATCTTGGTCATTGCATCGATACAAGTTCACTTAGCGCAAAAGCATTACGTACTAATATTAATCAGCTTATCGATCAATCTTCAGATCAACTTGCATTACTTTTCACCTCTTTTGGTTTTAAACATGGGGTGCCTCTGGATGCTGATTTCGTATTCGATGTTCGCAGTCTGCCTAACCCCTATTACGATGAAACTTTGCGTCCCTTCTCTGGTAAGGATCAAGCCATTATTGATTTTTTAGAGGCAACGCCGAATGCAACTGAAATGCTGAATGATATTAAGCACTATATAGAAAAATGGTTGCCTAGCTTTCATGAAGATCATCGTAGCTATCTCAACGTAGCAATTGGTTGCACTGGTGGTCAGCATCGCTCGGTTTATTTTGTAGAACAACTAAGTAAATACTTTAAAACAAATAACCAAAATGTAATTTCACGGCATCGTGAAATTGAAAAAAAAATACATACTTAAGTCCTGTATTCAACGTAAGCAAGTGTGTTGTAGCTAAGGCACATTGCATAATTTACTATTTAGGTAGTAGAAATCAAGTGTGAATAATGTCTAATGTGCAAGGCGGGTCATCATGCAATATCATGAATTAACTGATACACTCTTCTAATAACAATAGGTTGTTGACGCCTGTTTTACTTTGTTAATACACTCTACTAAACTACCACGCCACAAAACACCTGTTTAAATTGTTTTTTAATTGGAACTAGTAAAAGAATGGTTCATTTTACTGAAATGAGGTTCAAGCGCTATGATTAGACAACAAATTGAAGTTAAAAATATATTGGGCTTACATGCCCGCACTTCAACTAGGCTCACTCAAACAGCTAGTCAGTATTCCAGTGATATATGGCTCACCAGAAATGATCGGCGCGTGAATGCCAAAAGCATTATGGGTGTGATGATGTTAGCGGCTGCCAAAGGCGTAATGCTTGAACTAGAAGTGAATGGCGCTGATGAAAAAGAGGCTGCAGATGCCATCTTAACGTTATTTGAGTATGGCTTTAAGGATGACGAATAAGCATTG